>CANCJD010000008.1 GCA_947378275.1 Comamonadaceae bacterium | reverse complement strand
GCCGCCCATCACCAGCACGGTGTAGATGGGCACATAAACCACAAAGGCCATGGCGGTCACAGCAATGGTGGCGCGCACCGCGTCGAGCGCATAGCGGCGCACCAGCACGCTGTAGACCGACCAAGCCATGGCGGCGCTGATAAACAGCAAGTCGCCACGCCAAACGCCGCTGCCGTCAAAGGCGTGCAGCAGGCTCGCGCCACCCACCAACACGTCGCCGCCCACGATCAGCGCCAATCCGAGCGCCCGGCCCCAACTGATGCGGTCGCCCAGCAACACCAGCGCCAGCAGCGTGGTCCACAGCGGCAGGCTGCCGGGCAGCAGCACCGAGGCGTGCGCCGCCGGGGCAAACACAAAGCCGCTATACGCCAGCATGGCGTACAACAAACCACCAAAAACACCCACCCGCGCCGTGATGGGCAAAGGCAGCGGCGACAAGCCACCCAATGAACCGGCGCCCTGCCCGGCCAGACGCGCGCGGCGCGACAGCCACCAACCCCAGGGCAGCAGCACCAGACCGGCGCCCCACAGGCGGGCATAGACGATGTCAAACGGGCTAAGCGAGCCGCCGCGCGCCGGGTCGGCCGAGGCGCGGGCGATCACGATGAACGAAGTCCAGATCGCCACGGTAACTACCGCAGCCAGCAGGCCCACGGCGCGGGGTGAAAGGCGGCTGGGGTGTGCGGCAGGGGCGGGAGAAGTCATGCGGCGATTATCGACGCTGGCCCTGGGGGCAACAGCGCCGGGGTCGTCGCCTGCGGGGCAGCAACAACAAGGCGGCGCAAACTGCGGCACCGATAATCGAGCGTATGTTTTTACGCCGCCTGCTGATGTTTGCCCTGTGCTGCGCTTGCGCACTGGCACACGCGCAAATTCCGGCCTCGGTAGACGCCGAACTGGCCCGCGCCAAAATACCGCGCGACGCGGTGGCGCTCTTGGTGCTGGACGCAGACAAGCTGGGCGCCGCGCCGCGCCTGAGCCACCGCGCGGGCGCGGCCATGCAGGCCGCCTCGGTCATCAAACTCGTCACCACCTTTGCCGCGCTGGAGTTGCTGGGGCCCGCCTACACCTGGAGCACGCCGGTGTATGTGGACGGCGCGGTGCGCGCCGGCGTGCTGCAGGGCGATGTGTATATCCAGGGCCAGGGCGACCCCAAGCTGGTGCTGGAGCGCCTGTGGTTGCTGCTGCACCGGTTGCAGGGTTTTGGCATCCAAAGCATTCAGGGCGACATCGTGCTCGACCGCAGCGCCTTTGCGCCAGACGCATCCGACCCCGGCGCCTTTGACGGCGAACCGCTACGCCCCTACAACGCCAGCCCGGACGCGCTGCTGATCAACTACAAATCGGTGCTGATGACGTTTACCCCAGACGCGCAGCGCCGCGTGGCCCGTGTGCAGATTGACCCACCCCTGTGGGGCGTGCAAACCCAAGAAACAGTGCCGCTGATCGGCGGCCCCTGCGGCGACTACCGGGGCGCGCTCAAAGCCGCGCTCAGCGACCCAGCGCGCATCCGCTTTTCTGGCGGCTACCCGGCAGACTGCGGAGAAAAGGTCTGGCCCGTGGCCTATGCCGACCCTGCCAGTTACGCGCCACGTGCCGTGCAAGGCCTTTGGCGCAGCATGGGCGGCCAGCTCAGCGGCGCGGTGCGCTACGGGCAAGTGCCCGCCCCACTGCTGGCCGGTGCGCCCACGCTGGAGCTGCGCTCGCCCCCGCTGGCCGAAATCGTTCGGGACATCAACAAATACAGCAACAACGTGATGGCACAGCAGCTGTTTTTGACGCTGGGGCGCGAAGGCAGCGGCACAGTGGCCACGCTGGACGCCGCACGCGCCGTAGTGGAGCGCTGGTGGCAAACACGCATCAGCGCCAGCGAGCCGCTGGAGCTGGAAAAGGGCTCGGGCCTGTCGCGCCAGGAACGCATCAGCGCGCGCGCCCTGGGCCTGCTGCTGCAAACCGCTTACCGCTCGCCGCTTATGCCGGAGCTGATGGCCTCGCTGCCGATCAGCGGTGTAGACGGCACGCTCAAACGCGCCAAAGTAGCCAACCCAGGCAGCGCGCACCTGAAAACTGGCAGCCTCAACGGCGTGAGCGCTGTTGCCGGCTATGTCCACGGCGCCAACGGCAAGCGCTATGTGCTGGTCGCCCTGGCCAACCACCAAAATGCCCAAGCCGCCCGCGCCGCCTTTGACGCGCTGGTGGACTGGACCGCCCAAGATACCGAAGGAAATTAATGCTATTTGCCGATTGGATAGGCACCGTCGCCGCCACCCTGACCACCGCCAGCTTTGTGCCGCAGGTGCTGCACACCCTGCGCACCAAGGACGTGAGCGGCATTTCTCTGGGCATGTACAGCGCCTTCACGTTGGGCATCTGCCTGTGGCTGGTGTACGGCCTGCTCTTGGACGCCTGGCCCATCGTGATTGCCAACGCGATCACAGAGGCGCTGGCGCTTTGTATCTTGGTGATGAAGCTGCGTTACCGGTAGTCCTCCCACTACGACCCGAACGGCCGGCCTGACGGGTTTACCCGGATTTAACTTATTCCTAAAAATCATTAAATTCCGCTAATTCAGTTTTTGATACTGAATTTGTCGAATAAATTTAATCGGTTTTTAGGAGTCAAGCAGCATGCATTTGTTCAAATTTGTCGCGTCAGCGCTGGGCGCGGCGCTGTTGGTGGCTTGCGGCGGCGGGGGCAATGGGGACCAGACGCCGAAGGTGAGCTACTCGTCGCTGGTGTCATTTGGCGATAGCTTGAGCGATGTTGGCACTTACAAAGTCGGCACCATCGCTGCGCTGGGCGGAGGCAAATGGACGGTGAATTCCGCTACGGATAAAAACTGGACAGAGCTGATCGCTGCACAAATCGGCGCACCTGCGCCCTGCGCTGCGCAAACAGGACTCACCGGTGATGCAACCGTGTCGCCGGGCTTTGTGGTGGCGGTGGTCAATCACACCACGTGCAGAAACTATGCCCAAGGGGGCGCGCGGATCACTGATCCTACGGGGCCCGGCAATGGATCTGCCATGGGAGCGCTCACCGTACCGGTGGTCACACAAATTGCAAATCATTTAAGCGTAGTCGGCAATACATTTTCGGGCACTGAACTTGTGACCGTGATGGCGGGCGCAAACGATGTATTTATGAACCTGGGAGTGTTTTCTTACACCGTCGGGCATGGTGGTGATGCAAACGCTGCGGCCACCGCTGCGGTAACCGCGATGGGCACAGCAGGGGCGACTTTAGGTACCTATATAAAAACCCAAATGGTGGCAAAAGGTGCGAAGCACATTGTGGTGCTGAACATTCCTGATGTGGTGGGAACCCCCTTTGGAAGCACGCTAGATTCGGGGGGCAAAGCTTTGGTGGACGCTATGGTGACCACGTTCAATGCGCAGTTGCGGGCTAATCTGGTTGGCGCGAGCGGGGTCTTGCAAATTGACGCCTACTCCGCCAGCAAGGACGAAACCGCCAACCCCAGCCAATACGGCCTGAGCAATGTATCTGCACCGGCATGCAATCTGGCCTATGGCTTCAACGCGCTGGCCTCACCGGGAAATTCAGACGGCAGTTCACTGGTATGCAATGCCCTCAACGTAATAGCTGGGGACATCTCGCATTACCTTTTTGCCGACTCAGTCCACCTCACCCCCTACGGCTACAAACTTCTCGCCCAATTAGTCACCAAAGAGCTGGTCTTGGCCGGTTGGCTGTAAACCCATGAACTGCACGGAGAAAACCATGACACATACCTTGAAGTTCATTGCAGCCGCAGCCATTGCGCTGAGCACCCATGCCGCCTTCTCGCAAACAGCCGGCACCTGGATGGCGCGCGCTGGTGCCACCACCATCGCGCCACAGGTCACCAGTGGCAACATGAGTGCGCCAAGCTTTCCCAATTCCAAGACGGATGTGGGCTCGGCCAGCCAAGTCAGCGGGGGCGTCACCTATATGTACACCGACAACTTCTCGGTGGACTTGCCCCTGGCCCTGCCCTTTAAGCACAAGCTGTACGGCGCTGGCGCGCTGGCCAACGCAGGACAAATCGGCGAAGTGCAGGCGCTGCCCATGACGGTGTTTTTCCAATACCGTTTTATGGACGCTCGTGCCAAGGTTCGTCCCTATGTCGGTGTGGGCCCCACCTACGCCTACTTTTTCAACGAATCGGGAAGCGGCGCGCTGACCGCCATGACCAACCCGGGCGGCAGCCCCACTACGCTCAAAGTGGACTCGCAGTTCACCGTCAGCGCGCAGATTGGCGCCACCATTGCCGTGGACGACAAGTGGTTTATCGACGTCTTCTACGGCATGACGCCGCTCAAAACCAAAAACACGCTGTCCACCGGCCAGACGCTGGATGTAACGCTGGACCCGGTCAGCTACGGTGTCACAGTGGGGATGAAGTTCTAGGGATTCAGAACCGGGCGCGGGGTTTTAGGCCCCGCAGCACTTCTTGAACTTTTTGCCGCTGCCGCACGAACACGGGTCGTTGCGGCCAGGGCCTTCGACCTTGCGTACGGTTTCCACCCGGGGACCGATGCCGCGCCACAGCTCAAACAGGTCATGCACCGCCCAGACGGCGTCTGCAAAAGCGTCAACGCGGGCCTGGCTCATGCTGGGGGGCGAGTCGTCGCTGAACGGGGACACCTCAATAGCGCCGGTATCGTCTTCGGTCAGGGCCACCATGGATTCCAGAGAGGCGTCCAACCACTTGGCGGCTTCTTTGTCGCGCGGCGCGGCCCATTCTTCGGGCCAGTTTTCCACGGCAAACATAAAGCCCAAGGCCCATACCTGGCCAAACGAAGGAATGGCGTCGTCACCCAACTCGGCGCGTTCGGCCTCCGGCAAAGATGCGATGGCGCCACGCACGTCCATCACCTCGGGCTGGTAAGCGGTTTCTTCGTCTAGCGACTTGGTATCGGCGGCCAGTGCGGTGGCAATTTCGGTCCAGCGGGCGTTCCAGATGTCCATGAAGCGTGCGCGCTGGGCGGCGTCGGCAAAGCTGCCTTCGTATTCCACCGCTGCGTCAGCGTGCTCGTTGGCCGGGGCGACACCGAGCAAAAGTTCCAGGTATTCGTCGGGCGCAATGGCGCGGCGGCAGCACACCAGGGCGGCGAGCACACCTTCGCAAAACTCCCACTGCGGCGTTTCGTCGTTGCGCGTGCGCAGGTCGTCGAGAAAGGCGTCGATTTCGTCAAACATCTCAGGGGTGACGAGGGCGGGCATGGGGGCGGGGGTATCGGACATGGTGTGGGCGTGAATAAATGAAGCGAAGCCTCGATTGTCGTTGCATCTAACGCCGCTTGGTCCAAGGTCCTGTGCGAACCGGCTTGGAAGGAGCGGCCAGGCAGGCCGCAGTAAACCCGGGCTTGTGCCTTAGACCCGGGTTTTTCGAGCTTGCCACGCCAGCAGTTCGCCCACAAATCCCTTGCGAAACGCCACCACGCACACAACAAAAATGCCGCCGATGATGACGTTGATCCACGAACCCACCTGATCCGCTAAAAAGTTCTGCAGGCCGATGATGGTGAAGGCGCCGACTACCGGACCTGCAAAGGTGCCCATGCCGCCCAGGAGCGTCATCAACACCACTTCCCCCGAGAGCGACCAGTGCGCGTCTGACAGGGTGGCAAAGCCCAGCACCAGGCATTTCATCGCCCCGCCCAGGCCGGCCAGCGCGGTGGACATGACAAAGGCCAGCAGCTTGTAGCGGTCCACGTCATAACCCAGCGAAATAGCACGCGGCTCGTTCTCGCGAATCGCCTTGAGCACCTGGCCGTAAGGCGAGTGCACGATGCGGATGATGGCCAAAAACACCGCCACAAACACCGCCAGCACCACGTAGTACAACACCCGGTCGTCGGCCAGCGACAGCACGCCAAACAGCATTCCGCGCGGCACGCCTTGCAAGCCGTCTTCACCGCCGGTGAAGGGCGCTTGCAAAAACACAAAGTAAATCATCTGCGCCATGGCCAGCGTCACCATGGCAAAGTAAATGCCTTGGCGGCGAATGGCAATCAGCCCCACCACCAGACCGCAGGCCGCTGCCACCGCGGTGCCCGCCAGCACACCGAGCTCGGGCGACCAGCCCTGGCTGCGCACCAGCCAGCCGGTGGCGTAAGCAGCAGCGCCAAGGTAGGCCGCGTGGCCAAAAGACAGCAAGCCGGTGTAGCCCAGCAGCAAATTGAAAGCGCAGGCAAAGATGGCGTAGCACAAGGCCTTCATCATGAACACCGGGTACAGCCCGATGAAAGGTGCTGCCAGCAGCACGGCCAGGCCCAACCACAGGGCCACATGGCTGCGTCGCGTCAAAGAGGTCGCAGCGTTCATTACTTTTCCTTACCAAACAGGCCGGCGGGTCGCACCATCAGCACCAGCGCCATGATCACAAACACCACGATGCTCGACGCCTCGGGGTAAAACACCTTGGTCAGGCCCTCAATCAGCCCCAGCGCAAGGCCCGTAAGGATGGAGCCCAAAATCGAACCCATGCCGCCAATCACCACCACCGCAAACACCACAATGATCAAGTTGCTGCCCATCAGCGGCGTGATCTGAATCACGGGCGCAGCCAGCACGCCAGCCAGCGCGGCCAGACCGGCGCCTGCGCCATAGGTCAGCATCACCATCACTGGCACATTGATACCAAAGGCCTGCACCAGCGCCGGATTTTCCGTGCCGGCGCGCAAATAGCTGCCCAGGCGCGTGCGTTCAATGACAAACCAGGTGCCCAGGCACACCGCCAAGGATGCAAACACCACAAAAGCGCGGTAGTTGGGCAGCACCATAAAGCCCAGATCAGTGGCCCCACGCAGCAGCTCGGGCACCGGGTACGACTGCCCCGAGACGCCAAATTGGTCTCGGAATACGCCCTCTGCAATCAGCGCCAGCCCAAAGGTCAGCAGCAGGCCGTAGATGGGGTCAATCTTGTAGAGATGCTTGAGCAAGGTGCGTTCAATCACCACGCCCAAGCCCCCCACTACCAGCGGCGCGATCACCAGCGCCCACCAGTAGCCGATGCCAAAGGTGTCGAGCAACACAAAGGCCACATAGGCGCCGACCATGTACAGCGCGCCATGGGCGAAGTTGACAATGCCCAAAAGGCCAAAAATCACGGCCAAGCCGAGACTGAGCATGGCGTAAAAAGAGCCATTGACCAGCCCCAGCAAGAGCTGGCCCAGAAAAGCCTGAATGGGAATGCCAAAAACGTCCATGGTTTAGCTTTTTGTTATTTCCACAAAGCGCACTTGGATTCGGCCTTGGTGGTGAACGCGTCTTCGCCCTTGGTGGTGGAGATCAGCTTGTAGTAATCCCACGGCGTGTTCGACTCGGCCTGGGTTTTCACCTGCATCAGGAACATGTCGTGCACCATGCGGCCGTCGGGGCGCACGTAGCCGCCCTTGGCGTACATGTCGTTGACCTTGAGCTTGTGTACTTGCTCCATCACCTTGTCACCGTCGTCGGACGCGGCGGCTTTGACGGCGCCGAGGTAAAACTGCGCCACCGAGTAATCGGCGGCTTGAATCGACGAGGGCATGCGCTTGAACTTATCGAAGAAGCGCTTGCTCCAGGCGCGCGACTCGGGCGACTGGTTCCAGTACCAGCTATCCGTGAGGTACATGCCTTGCGTGGCGGGCAGGCCCAGCGAATGCACGTCGTTGATGAACATCAGCAGACCGGCCAGTTTCATGGTCTTGGTGACGCCAAATTCATTGGCCGCCTTGACGGCGTTGATCGTGTCACCACCCGCATTGGCCAGGCCCAGAATTTGCGCCTTGCTCGACTGCGCTTGCAGCATGAACGAAGAAAAGTCGCTGGCAGACAAGGGGTGGCGCACCGAGCCCACTACGTTGCCGCCCGCCGCCTTAACCACGTTGCTGGCGTCGTTTTGCAGTGCGGTGCCGAAGGCGTAATCCGCCGTCAAAAAGTACCAGCTTTTGCCGCCCGCCTTGACCACGGCCGGGCCCGTACCTTTGGCCAGTGCCACGGTGTCATAGGCGTAGTGCGTGGTGTAGGGGGAGCACTGCTCGTTGGTCAGCGCCGAGCTGCCTGCGCCCACAGGGAAGAAGGGCTTTTTCTTTTCCAGCGCCACTTTGGCCATGGCCAGGCTGGTGCCTGAATTGGTGCCGCCAATGAGCACGTCCAGCCCTTGCTGGTCGAACCACTCGCGCGCTTTGGCAGCGGCCACGTCGGCCTTGTTTTGGTGGTCTGCCACCAAGAGTTCAATTTTCTTGCCGGCGACCGCGCCGCCCAGGTCGGCAATCGCCATGCGAATGGCTTCAGCTCCGGCCGGGCCGTCAATGTCGGCGTACAGGCCAGAGAGGTCGGTAATAAAGCCGATGCGAATCACGTCGCCCGAGATTTGGGCTTGGGCTGCACCCGCACCCAGCAAGCTGGCGGTGGTCAGGGCGCAGGCAATGGCAATTTTTTTCAATTTCATGTCGGTCTCCGGTGGGTAAAAAAAATTCAAGGGAAGGCGGGCGCTCACACGCCCAGGTATTCGTGCAGCCGGTCCATGCGCGAGGGCAACTCAGCCTGGGTGAATTCTTGGATCACGGTGCCGTGCTCCATCACCAAAAAGCGGTCGGCCAGCGGCGCGGCAAACACAAAGTTTTGCTCCACCATCACGATGGTGTAACCCTGCTTGCGCAGCGCCACCACCATTTCGGCGAGCTTTTGCACGATCACCGGGGCCAGGCCTTCGGAAATTTCATCCAAAAACAGGAGCCGGGCGCCAGTGCGCAAAATGCGCGCCACGGCCAGCATCTGCTGCTCGCCGCCGGACAGACGGGTGCCTTGGCTGTGGGCGCGCGACTCCAGGTTGGGAAACATCGCATAAATCTGTTCCACCGACATGCCGCCGGGCGCCAATGTGGGCGGCAGCAGCAGGTTCTCTTCGGTCGAGAGCGAAGAAAAAATTCCACGCTCTTCGGGACAGTAGCCAATGCCCAGTCGTGCGATCTGGTGCGTGGGCATGGCAATGGTCTCGCGGCCCCAGAGCTTGATCGAGCCTTTGCGGCTGCCAATCAGGCCCATGATGGCGCGCAGCGTACTGGTACGCCCAGCACCGTTGCGTCCGAGCAGGGTGACGACTTCGCCCTCTTGCACCGAAAAGTCCACGCCGTGCAGCACGTGCGACTCGCCGTACCAGCCGTGCAGGCCCTTGACTTCGAGAATTGGGACAGCCATCAGTGCGCTCCCTTCAAGGCGGTGCTCGCGCTGCCCATATAGGCTTCAATCACGGCCGGGTTTTGCGACACCTCGGCGTACGGCCCCTCGGCCAGCACCGCGCCGCGTTGCAGCACGGTGATGGTGTCGGCGATGCTCGACACCACGCTCATATTGTGTTCAACCATCAGCACTGTGCGGTTGGCGGCCACTTTTTTGATGAGCTGGCGGATGCGGTCCACGTCTTCCAGGCCCATGCCTTGCGTGGGCTCATCGAGCAGCATGAGCTGCGGATCCATGGCCAGCGTGGTGGCGATTTCCAGCGCGCGCTTGCGGCCATAACTCAGTTCCACCGCAGGAATCGTGGCGTAGGCCTCCAGGTCCACTTCGCGCAGCAGCTCCAGCGCGCGCGGATGCAACTGGTCGAGCACACGTTCGGAACGCCAAAATTGGAAGGACGTCTTCATGAGGCGCTGTTGTAGCGCAATACACACGTTTTCTAGCACCGTGAGATGCGGAAAGACAGAGGAAATCTGAAACGACCGAATGACCCCCTGGCGGGCGATGCGCACCGGCGACAAGGCGGTAATGTCTTGGCCCTCAAACAGAATCTGGCCCGAGCTGGGCGTCAAAAACTTGGTCAGGAGGTTGAAACAAGTGGTTTTGCCAGCGCCATTGGGGCCAATCAAGGCATGGATGCTGCCCCGGCGTACGCGCAGGTCGACGCGGTCCACGGCGACAAAGCCTTTGAACTCTTTGCTCAGTTGCCGGGTTTCAAGGATGCATTCTTGGCGCATGCTTCAGGTGGGGGAACGGGGACGGCCTCAGTCAGACAGTCCGACAAAGCACCCTGCAAAGGGCATGCCATTAAAACCGAATTCGGCATACCTTGGTATTGCGGTTTTCCCCAGCCACAGCGTGACACCGCCAATACTTGGGGCAACTATTAAAAAATGCTGTCGAAATATCTTGCTGGACTTGGTGCGCGGTGGGCAGGGACACCCAAATAAGCCCCTGTGCAAGCCTTTGATCCCGTAGTGTTTGTGCGCTTGCAGGCATCTGCTGGGGGGCTAAGGTTTGTCCCTGGCGCAAATGCTCTCAGGCGGCCACGACGGCATCCATCAAGGCGGCGTAATGCGCCAAAGGTGGCGTGGGTTGCCCGGGGATCTTGGCCAAATCGTCATAGCGGCGCAGGCGCACCGCTTCGGCGTAGTAGGTCAAGGTCTCAAAGGCGCGCACTTGGGCTTCGTCATAGCAGCCCCCTTGCAGCTCCAGGCTGTGCTTGGACGCTGGTGACAGGTCATTCCAGTAACTCGCATCCACCGCGCACAGGTAGCGCTTGGCGTCGACATGCAGCTTGATCGGCTCCAGCACAGCGTCTGAGAACAGGCCACGCAAAAAAGGCAACGCAACAAACTGATGCAAATCGTCTTTCGTTGGCAGCACATCTTGATCGGCCACGGGCTCCTGGAGTGGACTCAGCATATGTCCCAAGTCATGCAACAGTGCGGCGACTACGGTTTCTGGTGACTCATTGGCTTTTTCAGCCATGTGCGCACATTGCAGGGCATGGTCGAGCTGGCTCACGGCCTCCTGGCCGTACCAAGTGGTGGCGCGGCTGCCCAGCAGTTCCACGATTTCGGGGATGGTCAGTGACATACAAATCTCCATGGTGGAAGCAGCGCATCGCGCTGCATGACTAGCAGGCGCGCACGCCGATGATGGCAAAGCGGATGCGTGCGCAGAAAAAGTCGATGGCCGAGACGGTGGCCAGAATCAGCAAAATCACAAACGACATTTGCTGCAACTCCAGCGTGCGAATTTGCTCCGACAAGATCAGTCCGATGCCGCCAGCGCCCACGATGCCGATGATGGAGGCGCTGCGGGTATTGGACTCAAACGCATACAACACCTGGCTCAGCAGCACCGGCAGCAACTGCGGCAAGATGCCAAAACGAACCGAGGCCAACCAGGAGCCCCCGGTCGACACCACGCCTTCGACGGGTTTATGGTCCGCCGCTTCGATCGCCTCGGAAAAAAGTTTGCCAAAGCTGCCTAGGTCGGACATGAAAAGCGCGAGCACCCCGGCGAACGGACCCAGGCCCACGACGTTGATCCAGACCAAGGCCCAGATCAGGATATCCACGCCACGCAAGGTGTCAAAGCAGCGCCGCGCCATAAACTTCACCAGGCGGTTGAGCGTGGTGTTACGCGCCGCCAAAAATCCCAATGGGAAGGCAAGGACCGCGGCCATGAGCGTTCCCAGCAAGGCAATCGCCAAGGTCTCCACCATGGCATGCACATAGCTGCCTGCCAATGCCCAACTGCCCGGTGTAGGTGGCAGCATGCGAAGCGCCATAGATCCGAGTTCCCCGAGTCCGGCAACGATCCGGCCATAGCTCATGTCCAGGCTGTAGATGCCATAGCCGAATACAGCGATAGCCAGTGCCACTATGGTCACCGCTGTACTCTGTCCACGGAAAAAGGGCTGGAAATGAGCCGGGTAGCGGGTGCGCAATGCCAATGGCTTACCAGACCACTGCGGCGCATTGCGGAGTCGGCTTTGCGCACTCATGCAGCACGCTCCTGTCCCAGCAGACGGTGACGAATGCGCTCGGTGAGCGCGTCAATCACCATGACGGTTGCGATGATCAGCACCAACAAGGCGCTGACATCGGCGTAATAAAACTTGCGAATGACTTCAAGCAGCGTTTGACCAATGCCACCTGCGCCTACAAAGCCGAGCACGGCAGCGCCGCGCACATTTATTTCAAAGCGAAGCAGGGCATAGCTCACGAAATTGGATGCGACCTGCGGCAGCACTGCAAAACGCACTTTTTGCACCCAGCTGCCGCCACTGGCCAGCACGCCATCGACCGGCTTCATATCGATGTTTTCCGTGACCTCGGCAAACAGTTTGCCCAAGGCTCCAGCCGTGTGAATTGCCAAGGCCAAAATGCCCGGCAAGGGCCCCAGGCTAAAAGCGGCAACAAAAATCAACGCGAACACCATCTCAGGGACGGTGCGTGAGAACTCCAACAAACGCCGGGCGCCAAACACCAGCCATTGGCGGTCGGTGATATTTTTACTGGCCAAGAAGCACAGCAGCAAAGCACCGAAGGCGCCCAGTACCGTGCCCACATAAGCCATCAGCAGTGTCTCACCCATCAGCGCCAGCCATTTTTTCCAGCCCCAAAACCATTCCTTCGGATCGCTCAGCACCCACTGGCCGCTTTCCAGATGGCTGATTCGGTCGATATAGCTGGTGAAGTTGCCAATTTTGTCGGCAAACTTGGCGATCGAAATTTCCGCGGCCTGACCCGCAAACAACACGCACACCGCCAGCGCCAGCAAGCCCAGCCACAGTTGGCGGCGCTTGGCCGCCACGGCATGGGCGTAGGCTTTGGAATGGTCAGCGGCTGCGCTCACGGCGACTTAGTTCTTGCGCAGTGCATCGACGAACTTGTTGAGTTCGATGATGGGCAAATATGCGTCATGCGTCACAGGCTGGAAGGGTTCAAATTTGCCGTTGGAGAACTTGTCAAACGCAGCTTTGTCCTTCTTAGCAAAGTCAAAGAACGCCTGCTCAATTTTTTTCTTCAGGTCGGCCGGCAGACTGTCGAGGTAAGCAATGGGAGAGTTCACGATCTGGTCTGACTTGTAGATGACACGGAAGTCTTCTTTTTTGACCATGCCCTTGTCGGCCATGCGCGTCACTTCGGAATCGGAGTCGCTGTACCACTGGTTGGCGGCCACGTCGACCGTACCTTGATTGAGCGCCACGATGGCATTGGTGTGGCTGCCGCTGTAAATCACCTTGCCGAAAAAGTCTTCCGGCTTGATGCCCATTTTGGAAAGGGCATAGCGTGGTACGTTGTTGCCCGAGGTGGAGTTGGGGTCGACCAATGCAATGTTCTTGCCTTTGAGGTCTTCCACCTTGTGGTACGGCGAATTCGCTTTCACCCACAAAACCGAGTAATAGCCTTTGACTCCACCCTTGGCCACTTCAATGGCAAACGGAGTGGTCTTGACGCCGATCATGCGGGCGCGCGCATAAGCGGCGGGTCCATAGTAAGCAATGTGAATTTGTTCTGCGCGTTGACCTTCGATGACAGCGGCATAGTCACCGGCGATGCGCAGCTTGACGGGGACGCCAATTTCACGGGAGAGGTAGGCTGCAAAATCGGCAAACTGCTCGGTCACTGCGGCAGCGTTTTCAGCGGGGATACTGGCAAACACCAGTTCAGGGTACTTGGCTTTCCAGTCTTGCGCCTGGGCCGAAGCCATTAGGGCGGTGGAAGCAGCGAGTGCGAGCAGTGCACGACGATTGAACATAGTGTTTCCTTTTTTTGGTGAGGGAAGAGGGAAGAGAAAAAATGGCCAAAAATCCAGCGCTGTCAGGCGCTATGTGCGTGGCGAGCGAAGGGCAGTACCACTGCAGCAGTGCTGTGGTGACCCTGCACCTCAGCGGCCTCCATTCCGTAGAGGTCTTGCACCACGGCCTCGCTGAGTGCGCCTGGAACGTCATCAAAAACAACCCGTCCCGCTGACATACCCACCAACCGGTCGCAGTAGCTGCGCGCCACATCCAGCGCGTGCAAATTGCACAGCACGGTGATACCCATATCGCGGTTGATGCTGCGCAGCGCGTCCATCACCACCTGCGTGTTGCGTGGATCCAGGGAGGCGATGGGCTCGTCGGCCAAAATAATTTGGGGTTCTTGCACCAGCGCCCGGCACAGCGCCACACGTTGTTGCTGGCCACCGGAGAGTTGGTCGCAGCGCTGGGCGGCGTAGTCGGCCATGCCGAAGCGGTCCAGCGCTTCGAGGGCGGCAAGCTTATCGGCATCGCTCCAAAGCGTAAGCAGCGAGCGCCACGTCGGCACACTGGTCAGGCGTCCCATCATGACGTTGGTAATCACATCCAAACGTCCAATCAAGTTGAACTGTTGGAACACCATGGCGCAGTTGCGTCGCCATTGGCGCAGCGCCGGGCCTTGCAAATCGGTAACCACCGTGCCGTCAAATTCCACGGTGCCGGAGGTCGGCTCGTTCAGCCGGTTGATCATGCGCAGCAGCGTCGACTTGCCCGCGCCTGAGCGTCCAATTACGCCAATAAAG
Source organism: Comamonadaceae bacterium (assembly GCA_947378275.1). Taxonomy (GTDB): domain Bacteria; phylum Pseudomonadota; class Gammaproteobacteria; order Burkholderiales; family Burkholderiaceae_C; genus Allorhodoferax. The sequence goes on along the minus strand of CANCJD010000008.1, from coordinate 17,754 downwards.
CTGCCCGCTTCAATGGACAGCGACACGCCATGGACAGCCATCGTGTCGCCGAAGCGTTTGCTGAGATTGTGAAGTTGGAGTGTGTGCATGGGCGTTTCTGGCTGCCGGGCTAAGGTGCCGGCAGATGGCATAGGGCGAAGCATAGAAATCATGTGTGTCAGCGTGGTGACGAAACTCAGGCCACCCGCACTCCACCACGCCACACGGCACGCACCACCGGTTGCTGGCGCCCGTCGGCCAAGGGTGTCATGCGCACCTGCACCAGATCGCCGCGCAGGCCCACGGCGATACTGCCCCGGTCGTGCAAACCGAGCGACTGTGCCGGGTTGCGGCTGACCAGGGCGCTGGCCTGAGGCAAGGTCATGCCTGCCGTCTCGGTAAGGCGCACCATGGCCGACAGCAGGCTGCCAGGCACATAGTCGGACGACAAAATATCCACCAGGCCCAGCCTTGCCAGTTCAATGGCAGACACATTGCCAGAGTGCGAACCGCCGCGCACCACATTGGGCCCGCCCATGATGGTGGCCATTTGGCGCGCATGCGCCGCCTGTGCTGCGGCGATCGTTGTGGGGAACTCGCTGACCGTGGCTCCCTCCGCATGCGCCTGTTCCACATGTTCCACCGTCGTGTCATCGTGGCTTGCCAGGGTAATGCCGTGCTGCTTGCAATAGTCAGTGAAATAGGCGCGGTGCGGCAGCGCGTAGCGCGCCTGGTGTTCCTTAGATTGGGCGACGCGCTCTTCAAACTTAGCTTGGCTCCAACCTTTTTTCCCGGTGAAGTAAATCCAGGCGTGCTCGATGTTTTCCCACTGGCGCTGGCCTGGGGTGTGGTCCATCACCGAGAGCATGCGTACCAGCGGGTTGCCCACAAAAGGTTGGAACAGCTCCAGGGTATTCGGCGCTGGCAGCTCGCAGCGGACATGCAAAAGGTGATCTGCGCGCAGCACGCCGCGCTGGGTAAAGTCGCTTAAGCACTCCAGCACCGAATCCCATTCGCTGCCACGCACGCTGTCGGGGTCGGACTCACCCACCCCCAGCGCATCGAGCACGGTGGTAATGCCGGAGGCTGCAATCTCGGCGTCGTGGGCCAACAGCGCGGGTGCGTCGTCCCAACGCACCTTGGGGCGGGGCATCAGATGGCGTTCAAAATTGTCGGTGTGCACTTCCACCATGCCGGGCAGCAGGTAGTCGCCCTGCAGGTCGATGGCCCCCGCCACGGCGGTAGGTGCGGCGTCGATTGCTTGGATCAGGCCGCTGTGGCATTGCAAGCTGCCGTGAATGATTTCGTCCGCTAGCACCAGGCGCGCGTTGGTCAACAGAGAGGGGGTGGAGGTAGGGCTGTTCATGGTGTGGTGTTAACGGCTTGCATGGCCACGGTGCGGCTGGCCACGGCCTGCGCGACCGCACTATCGTGAAAAATTCCAAGGATGCCCACGCCCTGGGCGCGCGCCTGCGCAATCAGCTCGATCACGGTCTGGGTGTTTTCCGGATCCAGCGAAGCTGTGGGCTCGTCGAGCAACAGCAGCGGGCGGGGCTTGATGAAACTGCGTGCAATATTGATGCGCTGCTGCTCCCCGCCCGAAAAGGTAGCGGGCGGCAGTTGCCACAGCGAGGACGGAATACGCAGGCGTTCAAGCCAATGGGCGGCCAACTCACGGGCCTGTGCCGCAGTAAAACGGGTGTCGTCGGCCTCCAGCAGAGGCTCAGCCACGATGTCAATGGCCGCCACGCGCGGGATCACGCGCAAAAACTGGCTCACATAGCCCATGGCCTGGCTACGCAGGTGCAGCACTGCGCGAGCGTCCGCCTGGGTTATATCGACCAGTTTGCCGTCGGTGGAGCGTACCCAGATATGACCGGCGGATGCCCGGTAGTTGCCAAAGGCCAGCTTGAGCACGGTGCTCTTTCCCATGCCGGAGGGGCCACTTAGGCGCACGCATTCGCCTGGCAACAGATGCAAGTCAAAGTTGTGCAGTACCGGCAAAGACGTGCTGTCTTGCAGATGCAGAACGAACTGCTTGCTCACACCTTGCATGTGCAGCAAGGGCGTGGTGGACAAGGCGGGGGCTATGTTCTGGGTCATGGTTGTAGCACCGAGGAAACCAAGAGTTGGGTGTAGGGGTGCTGGGGATCGTCCAGCACCTGATCGGTCAAGCCGGTTTCCACCGCTTTACCGCCTTGCATCACTAGCATGCGTTGCGCCAGAAGGCGCGCGACCGCCAGATCGTGGGTGACGATGATGGCCGCCAGACCCATTTGGCGGGTCAGCATGCGCAGCATGTCCAGAAGACGCGCCTGCACTGACACGTCTAGCCCCGAGGTGGGCTCGTCCATAAACACCAAGCGGGGCTGGGTAATCAGGTTGCGGGCAATTTGCAGACGTTGGCGCATCCCACCCGAAAAGGTGTCAGGCCGGTCGTCCATGCGGCTGGGGCTGATTTCCACACGCTCCAGCCAGTCAGTGGCTTGGGCGCGCAGGTCGCCGTAGTGGCGCTGGCCAAGGGCCATCAGACGCTCTGCCACATTGGCGCCAGCGGAGACATTCATGCGCAGTCCATCGGCAGCGTTTTGGTGCACGAAGCCCCAGTCGGTTCGCGCCAGCATGCGGCGCTGCGCCTCGGTCATCGCGTATATGTCCTGCAGGCCTGCGTCTTTAAGCGCAAAGGCCACCTGACCAGCACTGGGCGCATGGCGCGCCGCGACCGCGTTGAGCAGTGTGCTTTTGCCCGAGCCCGATTCGCCCACCACAGCCAGCACTTCGCCAGGCCACAGGTCAAAAGAAATGTCGCGCACCACGGCACGCGCACCATAGGCGCAGCTTAGGTTTCGCACTTGCAGCAATGGCGCTTGGGATTCGTTGGACATCATGCTGCGCCGCCTTCGGTATCTGCTGCAGGGGCCAGTAAAAGCGCCTGGCGCTTACCGCAATAGTCGCTGTCGGAACACACAAACATGCGCGCGCCCTGGTCGTCCATCAGGACCTCGTCCAGGAAGCTGGTCTCTGAGCCGCACAGTTCGCAGGCATGGTCCCAGCGCTGCACTTCAAATGGATGGTCATCAAAGCCCAGGCTTTCCACGGAGGTATAGGGGGGCACTGCATAAATGCGTTTTTCGCGTCCCGCGCCAAAGAGTTGCAGCGCAGGGTTGAGGTGCATCTTGGGGTTGTCAAACTTTGGGATTGGCGAGGGCGACATGATGTAGCGACCGTTCACCAACACGGGATAGTCGTAGGTGGTTGCGATGTGGCCGTAGTGCGCCAGATCCTCAAACAGATTGACATGCATCAGGCCGTACTCTTGCAAGGCGTGCAGCTTGCGGGTCTCCATCTCGCGTGGTTCTAGGTGCTGCAAAGGTTCGGGAACAGGAACTTGGTAGACCAAGACCTGGCCTTCGCGCAATGGCGTCTCAGGGATGCGGTGGCGTGTTTGGATGATGCTGGCTTGCAGGGTGTCGGTGGTTACTTCTACGCCCGTGGTGCGCTGAAAAAATCGGCGGATGTTGACCGCATTGACCGTGTCATCTGAACCCTGGTCAATCACCTTGAGCACGTCTGACGGCCCGATGATGGACGCGGTGACCTGAATGCCGCCGGTGCCCCAGCCGTAGGGCAGCGGCATCTCGCGGGAACCAAAGGGAACCTGGTAGCCCGGAATGGCCACGGCTTTCAAAATGGCGCGGCGAATCATGCGCTTGGTGCGCTCATCCAGGTAGGCGAAATTGATGTGCGGATCGCGCACAGGGTGGGCCTGCGTGGCGCTCGTTTCAGTCGGCTGCATGGGGGCTTTCCTGGCTGGCAAATGTCTGGCGCATCTTGCGCACCAGCTCAAGCTCGGACTGAAAGTCCACGTAATGCGGCAGCTTCAAGTGCTGGACGAAGCCCGAGCTCTCCAGGCTGTCGCTGTGGGACATCACAAACTCTTGCATTTGGGCGGGGGATGTAGCGGCTTCGCCGAGCTCTTCGGCGCGCAATGCGCGGTCCACCAAGCTCATGGCCATGGCCTTGCGCTCGCTGTGGCCAAACGCCAAACCATAGCCCCGTGTGAACTGCGGCGGCTGCGTTTGGCTGCCTTGGAATTGGTTGATCATCTGGCATTCGGTCAAGGGCAAGTCGCCAATCGAGATGGAAAAGCCCAACTCTTCCGGTGTGATGCACAAGTCCACCGTGCCATAGCGGATTTCGCCGACAAAAGGGTGCGACTCCGAATACCCGCGCTGGGTGGAATAGGCCATGGCCAGCAAAAATCCTTCGTCGGCGCGGGCCAGGTTTTGCAGACGCGCTGAGCGGTCGGCCGGAAAACGCAGCGGCTGGCGCGTTAGGTCAAACGGGTCGGGGTCACCCTCTGGTGGGTGCTGGGTTTCAAGCAGGCTTTCGTGGTGCAACAGATCCACCACGCGAGGAGTGGCCTCGGTGCTGGCAGTGCCTTGGCGGGCCGCCGCAAGCGGTGCACCGGTAGCGAGCAGGCTGAAATCGAGCAAGCGCTGGGTGTAGTCGTAAGTAGGACCCAGCACTTGGCCACCGGGCAGGTCTTTGAATGCTGCAGAGATGCGGCGGGTGATTTGCATCTGCGCCGTGTCCAAGGCCTCGCTGTAACCCAGGCGCGGCAACGTGGCACGGTAGGCGCGCAGCAAGAAGATCGCCTCTACCAGGTCGCCCGCACTTTGCTTGATGGCCAGCGCCGCGAGTTGCGGGTCGTAGACCGAGCCCTCGGTCATCACCCGGTCCACGCTCAGGCGCAGTTGCTGGCTGATCTGTTCGATACTCAGTTCGGCCACCGTGGGATCGCCGCGGCGTTCCTGGGCCAGCAGGTCGTAACTGGCCAAAATGGCCGATTCGCCCCCTTTAACGGCAACGTACATAAATCTTCAGCCTTCAATCAGGGTGGAGCGCGGCAGCCCCACCAGGGTCTGTCCGTGCGTGAACAGGAGGTCCACGCCGCAGGGAAAATGGGTTTGGCTCTCGCGCCGCTGCACGACGAAATCGGACGCCAGTCCGCCCACTTGAATCTGCGTACAGCCGTTCACGCCAGGTCCGCTGAGCGTCCAAGAAGCTTCTGCACCCTGTGCTTGCAGCATGTCGACCTGCACGATGCATGTGGCTGAGATGTCCGGGTATTCGGCACTGCCTTGTGCGAGTTGACTCAACCCGGGCAGCTCAGCACCGCAGGCAACCCAGCAAAAATCGGCATCTGCCGCCTCAGGCACGACCACGCAGCCCGTATGAAAGCGAAGCCAGGCTGCGGCATCGCTGTCATCAAAGCCCGGCGACAGCCAGAGCTTGCAATCCTGGTCTAGCAGGGCCAGCAAAATAGCGGCCGCCGAAGGATGCGCGCCCCGCGGCTCCTGCATGCCCGCAAGCGCACCGGTGCGGTCCAAAGTTTGCACTTGGCCGGGCAAGGACAACGCAGTTAACACATGGCGAAAAACGTTTTGGCTGCACAGCGCGGGTTGGGCAAAGGCGCGTCCTAAATCCTTGAGTCGTGTTTGCATCAGGCGTCGCCTTCGTCGTCTGCACCCGCACCGGCTTCGCGGGCGACCGTGAAAAATTCCACGCGCGTAGCCTGTGCTTGCGCGTTGTGGGTTTGTGCCTGCGCGGCCTGCATTTGCAGCAGGGGTTCAACCAGCACCGTGTTCCAGTGCGCGTGCAGCGCCGGGTCCTGCAGCAGGGCGTCGGCCACGGCGGCCAACTGGGCATGGCGGTGCGAGCCGCCCATCACATAGGCCACGCCCACCTGGTCGCAACCGGTGCGCAAGGCGTCGGGTTTGAGCACGCAGCGGGTGACGCTGACCTCGCCCAGATTGAAGCGCTGACCGCTGCCGCCTGCGCGGCCCTGTACCATCATCAGGCCGGTTTCTGCTGGGCGAAGCAACTGCAACTCGCCCTCGCATAAGCGGCCCAAGCGGATTTCTAACCAGGCTTGTGGGGCACGGGCCAAGCAAGAAATCCAGCGCGCGCGCAGGGCGTTGCTGGTTTCTTGGGGGATGCAATCGGGCGTGTAATCTTTATGCAACATGGGCGGGCTATCGTGATTGGCACAAACTTTAAGACGGCCATATTTCCTTTTTGTGACGCGCCCGACGCTTGACTTCGATGCACTTTCCTCAGCCCGCTTACCGCCATGCCGCATACTTTGCCCCCGACCCTGACAGTCTTGCTTGGACCTTAGGTTCGCAGTGGCTGGGGCGCTGCGCCCGAACGGGACAGATGCTCTCGCAGCCCGTATTCGAAGGGTGGACCGAAGCTGAGTTTGCGCAGCGCACCCAAGAGCCCCGTCGCTACGGCTGGCACGCCACTTTGAAAGCCCCATTTGCGCTAGCCCCAGACCGCACAACCGCCGACATTGACGCTGGCTTCTTTGGTTTGTCAGCGGTCTTGGGTGCACCGTTCACACTGCCCATAAAGCTGGCGCACATGGGCCAATTTTTAGCGCTGGTACCCAAGGAGCCTTCTGCCCTTTTGCAGCGTCTGGCAGATGCGTGCGTGCGTGACCTGCACGACTGTGCCGCACCCCTGCCGCCCAGCGAAGTCGAGCGCCGCAGTCGGCATGGTTTAACGCCGCGTCAAGCCGAGATGCTGACTTTGTGGGGCTACCCTTTTGTGATGGACGACTTTGGCTTTCACCTGACGCTCACCGGGTCCTTGGATGGCCTGCCTGAAGCGCAGGTGGTGCAGCTCATTGACCAAGCACAGTCGTGGTTTTCGCCATTGCTGCGTGACGGTGTCTTGATTGACGGCGTGTCCTGGTTTGTTGAGGAAACGCCTGGTGCAGATTTTCGGTGGGTGCAGCGGTTTGGATTTGCGCCATGAGTGCAAAGGTCATTTATGTCATGGGACCTTCGGGCGTGGGTAAAGACAGTTTGCTGAACTGCTTGCGCGTTCATGTGCAAACGTTTCAGCCTACGCCGGCACTCCATTTCGCGAGGCGCACCATTACGCGGGCGGCGGGTGATGCCTCCGAGGACCATGAGTCTGTCCGCCACGAAGATTTTGCGCAACTGGCGCAGCTTGGTGCGTTCGCGCTGCACTGGCAGGCCCACGGCCTGCACTACGGCGTACGCCACACCGAAATCGCAAACCGCAATGGTTGGGTGATCGTGAACGGCTCACGCGCGTACGTGCAAGAGGCGCGGGAGCGGTTCCCGGGTATGGCGGTGCTGCACGTCAGTGCGCCCGAAAGCCTGGTGCGCCAACGCTTGCTCTCGCGCCAGCGCGAGGCAGCGGTTGAAGTTGAAGCGCGCGTGCTTCGTTCCCAATCGGCCGCAGTGGATGTCGCCGCTGGGGACCTGCAGATCGGCAACGCTGGCAGCTTGGAAGAGAGTACGTCGATGCTGTGTCAAATGCTGCAGGACCACACGGGATTGCAGTTGGTGCGCACGCTTTAGCGTTTCGGCCTTTCATCAATCAGTCATACAAATTGAATACGCTTGCCGCGCTTCGACAAGGAGGTGCGCCTGATTCGCGGGTGCCCCCACTCACATTTGTACCCATGAGGACCGGATGCATTACAGAGCCGTTTTTATCTCCGACCTGCATTTGGGAACACCCGGATGCCAGGCCGAGGCCCTGATTGATTTTTTGAAGTCCCACACCAGCGATTACCTGTATTTGGTGGGCGACATCGTCGACGGCTGGCAACTGCGCCGCAAATGGTATTGGCCCCAGGCCCACAACGACGTAGTGCAAAAGCTGCTGCGCCGCGCGCGCAAGGGCTGCCATGTGGTGTATATCCCCGGCAACCACGATGAATTCGCACGTGGTTTTGTGGGTCACCATTTCGGCGGCATTGAAGTGACCGAGGAAGCCTGCCATACCCTCAAAGATGGGCGCAGATTACTGCTGATCCACGGCGACTATTTCGACGCGGTAGTGAAGTACGCCAAGTGGCTGGCCTATGTAGGCGACTACCTGTACGAACTGGCCTTGCGCCTGAACCGCCACTTCAACCGCTTTCGCGCACGTTTGGGTCTGCCTTATTGGTCCTTGTCGGCCTTTCTGAAGAACAAGGTCAAGAAGGCGCTCAACTTCATTGCCGACTTTGAAAAAGCCCTGGCCCACGAAGCCCACAAGCGGGGCTACCAGGGCGTGGTGTGCGGCCACATACACCGCGCTGAAATCCGCATGATTGATGGCGTCTTGTATTGCAATGACGGAGACTGGGTGGAGAGCCGCTCCGCACTGGTAGAGCATGTAGACGGCAAGTTGGAATTGATTTACTGGGATCAGTCGCTTGACTTTTTACAAGTCGCCAACGTGGTGCAGCCGGTGCCTCAAGCCGTGACGGCTGCTGAGGTGGTCTGAGTCGCTGCGGTCACTCCCATTGGCGCGCGGCTTCTTCATTTTGTTGGCGGCACAGTTTGTGTCCGCCTTGGCCGACAACGCTTTGCTGGTGGTGGCCATGGCTGCGCTGACCGAACAGCATCAGCAAGCCTTTTGGATTCCGCTGCTCAAGCTCATGTTCACCCTGTCTTATGTGGCGTTGGGTCCTTGGGTGGGCGCATGGGCGGACCACTGGCCTAAGCACCGCGTGATGATGGTGGCCAACGGCATCAAGTGCCTGGCATGCTTATCGATGTTACTGGGCTTGAATCCTGTGGCGGCCTTTGGCTTGGCCGGTCTCGGAGCCGCCATTTATGCCCCGGCCAAGTACGGCTTGATCACCGAAATGGAGCCCGCACACCGCTTGGTGCGGGCCAACGGCTGGATTGAGGTCAGTACCGTGTGTGCTGCCTTGTTTGGCGTGGTTCTGGGTGGCTTTTTGGTGGGCAAGCTGTGGCTGGGCTCTGCGTTGTGCCAGTGGCTGGGCAGCGGCATCCCGGCTTCCTGGGGCACGCTGGCGGTGTCGCTACTGGCCTTGCTGCTGTTTTACGGATGCGCTGCTTTCATGAACTGCTTTATTCCCGACAGCGGTGTGCGCTACCCGCGCAGCCCTTGGAATATTCACGCAGTCTGGGCGCGGTTTGTGCAAGACCAGACTGCGCTCTGGCGCGACCCTTTGGGATCCATCAGTTTGACGGTGACTACCTTGTTTTGGGGCGTGGGTGCTTGCCTGCAACTGTTGGTGCTGGCCTGGGCGCAGCAAGCCTTGCACTTGTCTTTGGAGCATGCGGCCTATTTGCAAGCGGCCACTGCGGTGGGGGTAGTCGCTGGTGCGGCATTGGCCGCGCGATTTGTGCGCCTCGAACAAGCGCCCAATGTGTTGGTCGTGGGCATGGTGTTGGGACTGCTGATGCCCTTCATGGTTGGTATTGAGAGCTGGCAAGCAGCGGTCGTACTGACTGCGCTGTTGGGTATGGTCGGCGGCTTTTTTGTGGTGCCCATGAATGCCCTGTTACAGCACCGCGGTGTCACACTGCTGAGTGCCGGACGGTCCATCTCGGTTCAAAATACCAATGAGAACGCCAGCATTTTGAGCATGATGGGCGCGTACAGCGCGCTGCTGTACGCCAAAGTGCCTGTGGACCAGCTGGCTTGCGGTCTAGGCTTGCTGGTCACGGTGGGTATGGCGCTTGTGCAGTGGCGTTATTGGGCCATGCGCTCAGCTGGCTGCTTCCACGCGGGGTAGTTGCAGCAGAGCTTGCCCCATACGCAAAGGCGAGCCTTCCTGAATACCAGGAGCGAATTCAAAGCCCCTGGGTGCGAACACCAAAATGGTCGATCCGTGTTGGAACCAACCCATCTCTTGGCCTTTCGTATAGCTCGCGTCGCAGTCGACGTGACCCGGCCCTTCGTAACGGGAATCGAGCAATTCGCTTAGCGCATGCAAACGGATGCTCGCCACGAGCACCGCGGCCACCGGCACCAAGGCAACGGGGTAGCGCTCCTGCCCTACATCCACCCGCAGAAGCGCACGCTCGTTTTTGCAAAACAGCTTTTCAACCCGTTTGAGGGCAATCGGGTTGACGTTCCAAGTGTCACCAGCAAAGTAATCCACGCCGTTCAGCCGCAGGTCATAGGGTGCATGAAAGCGGTGGTACATGGACGAAGTGATGCGAATCGTCACAAACACACCATCCTGCCAGGGACTGTCCGCGCCCAGGGGACCCAGCAAGTCAGTGAGGGTGTAAGGAAATCCTTTGGCCTGGTACACCTTGTCGCCCTCCACGCGGCCCATGGCGCCCACGATGCCATCGCAGGGGCTCACCAGGGTTCGTGGGTCGGGATCGATCGTGCGTGCGCCGGGTTTGAGCTCACGGATGAAGCAGTCGTGCAGGCTGTCAAAGTGCTGCTTCTTGGCCTCCAGCAGGTCCAGGTCGGCAAACAACTTCCAGGTGGCAATGGACAGGTCACGCACCCACGGGTTGGTGCGCTGGCTGAACCAACCCATAAAGCGCGTAAGTGCCAGCCGGGGTATCCGATTGGTCAACAGGAAATTCAAGTCTTCTTGGGCGCCCAGGGCGTGCAGTGCATTTTTCAAAGTCATCATTTCTTAACCTTGAAGTCATACAAACAAGGTTTTACAAAGGGTTCTACGTATGGACGGTTCTGAGGCAGTCATGTCAATGGCAGTGTGGGGTGGTGCGGCGTCACTGGGTTTAGTCGTCCTTCCCAAGGCTTGGCAACGCTTGCAGCTTTCGCTGGCCAAGTACCCATCGCTGGGGGGCCACCTGCGCATGGCCAAGCGGGTGTCGAAATGGATACCGAGCTACTCCTACCCCGACGCCACTTGGTACGCTGTCGACGGCGCGCCGTTGTCGGTAGAACAGCGTCGGCGCACAGCGTTGGCACAACTCGGCGGGCTTTTGAAAGACCAGAGCCCCCAGACTCTGGCGCAGTCCGACGCAGCGCGGCCCATGCTGTCGGATTTGCAGCTCATCAGCCAGTACCGTGTGCCCTACCAGTTCCGCAGCCTGCTGGCACAGTACGTCAAGCTGGGCAGCTTTTGGCGCGAAAGCAGCGGAGTGTGGCTGACCGATTTGGACGGAAACCGCTTCATTGACGTGACCGGCTCTTACGGCGTCAACCTGTTGGGCTCGGACTACTACAAAGCCAGTATGAGCGAAGGCGCGGCGCTGGCGCAGCCATTGGGCGTGGTGCTTGGTTCCTACCACCCCATCGTGCTCGACAACGCACAGCGCCTGTGCCAAATCTCTGGCATGGATGAGGTCTCCTTCCACATGTCTGGTACAGAGGCGGTGATGCAGGCTGTACGCCTGGCACGCTACCACACGCGCAAGCCGAAAATCGTACGCTTCACTGGCGCCTACCACGGCTGGTGGGATGATGTACAGCCCGGTCCCGGCAACCCCATGCCGCCGTCCAAAGACACGCTCACATTGAATGAAATGCACCCCAACACCTTGCGGGTGCTGCGCAACCGCAACGACATCGCTTGCGTGCTGATCAACCCCCTTCAAGCCATGCACCCTAACCGCGCGGCACCCACCGACTCCACGCTGGTAGACGGCACCCGCCACGTGGCCTACGACCGCGCCGCCTACACGCAATGGCTGACCGAACTGCGCGCCGTATGCAGCGCCAAAGGCATCGCACTGATCTTGGACGAGGTATTCCTGGGATTTCGATTGGCCAAGGGTGGCGCACAGGAATACTTTGGCATCCAGGCCGATCTGGTGACCTATGGAAAGACCCTGGGTGGCGGTCTGCCAGTGGGCGTGATCTGCGGCAAAGCGCACTGGATGAAACGCTTTCAAGAAGACAAACCGGGCGACATCTGCTTTGCCCGTGGAACCTTCAATGCCCATCCCTATGTCATGTGCGCCATGAATGTGTTTCTGAAGTCGCTCGACACTCCCGATCTTGCCTCTTTGTACGCGGCAGCATCGGACACCTGGGTCCAGCGCCAATCTTTGCTGAACGAGCGCTTGCAAGCGGCGGGCGTCCCAGTGCGTGTAGCCGGAATGGAAACCATTTGGTCGGTACTTTACGACGTGCCCAGCCGTTACAACTGGCTGCTGCAATACTATTTGCGTGCGCAAGGAATTGCTCTGAGTTGGGTGGGAACGGGTCGCATGATTTTCAGCTTCAATTTTGACGATGCAGCGTTTGAGGACTTCTGCCAGCGCTTTGTGCTGGCCGCCAAGAGCATGCAAACCGACGGTTGGTGGTGGGCGCCTGAAGCGCAAACCGGTAAAAAGATTCGCCGCCAGGTACTCAAAGAGATGTTGACGGCGAGGTTTCGCGCTGCTTAGTGCTGCGCGCCTTTGACATGATCCATCGGGTCTAAGCGCTGGCCCCGCAGGAGGTAGAGCGGGGCCTTGTGGTACATCTTGATGTCGTGCACAGGGTCGGTAATGATCTTGAATCCCCATGCCAAACCAGCCATCAGGCTGTCCTGCTTCCAGAGTTGCAAGACGCGAAAAACCAGACCTGCCACACCGAGCATCAGCCAAGCGATCGCCGTCATGCGCACGGGGGTGTCTTCATAGGCTTGGGGCACTGCCCATTGCAGATACTCGGGCATCCAGTACGCCAGCACAGGAATGAAAGCACAAACACTCAACAACACAATTTTGCGATTCAAGTTGTAGCCGACTTTGATGTCTTCTTTGTGCTCATGTGTGGCTTGGTTAACCGCATCGAAACCTTTGGGCTCAAAGAAAAAGTGTCCCATCTGGCGCGTACTCATGGAAAACAACCATGCAATCAATGCCGACACTACAGGATCAATGAACAAAAACACATAGGCCACCAAGAAAGACATAGCGCTGATCAGGTGCAGAAACTGGTTGATACGGCTGTGGTGGTAATAGCGGTGGTCGTCCCAGCGCTGAACGTTGACGAGTTGAAAAAACGACTGCATGAAATCTCCTGGAAAAAAGGGGCTGAAGGCGCCGCTCGCGGCTGCGCGGGCGCCTTGGCATAGAACTGTCACGCTTTTGCATGAAAATTTAGTGACAAAACTGCCGGGTTGGTGATCGCACAAAAAATTCATGACAGCGTCACCGAAGGTTCATAAAAAAGTCGCAGTCCTTGGGCACAGTGGCGCCATGAAAATTGAACCGCACCTGCAAGTCGAGCGCATTAGCAACGCGCGTGCCGCACTCAATATCGCGGTGGTCACCGAAACCTACCCACCTGACATCAATGGCGTAGCGCACACCTTGTCCAAGATTGTGCAGGGATTGCAGGGACTTGGTCATGTCATCTGGTTGGTACGACCTCGCCAACCCGGCGCCGACGTGGCGACGGTCAACAGCAGCTACCAAGAGGTCTTGGTGCGCGGCTTTCCCATTCCTTTTTACAAGCAGTTACGCTTCGGATTGCCCGCCAAACGCGAGTTGCTGCGCCTGTGGTCCCGCCAAAGGCCGGACATCGTGCACATCGCTACCGAAGGGCCCTTGGGATGGTCGGCACTGCAAGTGGCGCGCAAACTGAAATTACCGATCAGCACCGACTTCCGTACCAACTTTCACGCCTACAGCCAGCACTATGGGATTGGATGGTCCAGTGGCGCCATCATGGCTTACTTGAAAAAATTCCACAATTCGGCACAAGCCACGATGGTGCCCACCAGTCAGTTGCAACATGAGTTAAGCCATGCCGGGTTCAAACATTTATACGTCGTACCCAGAGGCGTTGACACCGACACTTTCTCGCCTGCGCATCGCAGCGCTACGCTGAGAAAAACCTGGAACGCTGATGATGCAAGCAGAGTGTTGCTTTATGTCGGTCGATTGGCCCCTGAAAAGAACCTGAAATTGGTCATTCAAACCTATCAAAATCTTAAGCATCGACACGCAGACCTCAAACTCGTGCTGGTGGGGGACGGACCCATGCGCGAAAGCTTAGAAAAAGAAAACCCAGACGTGATCTTTGCAGGCTTTCAAACAGGTGCTCACTTGGCGCAACACTATGCCAGTGCCGATATTTTTGCTTTTGCAAGTCAAACTGAAACTTTTGGCAATGTGACTTTGGAAGCCATGGCCTCTAGGTTGGCGGTGGTGGCTTTTGATCACGCTGCTGCAGGAGAGTTGATTCAAAGCGGCGTCAATGGCGTGTTGGCACGAACGCAGTTTGAATTTGACTTTGAAATGGGTGTTCAAACACTGCTCAACAACAGAGAGTTAATGCTCGTCTTGGCAGAACAAGCCTGTCTGAGTGCGCGCTCCCTGAGTTGGCGCATGATTGTTGAAAGAACCGAAGGCGTCTTCCACCATGTGATGCGTCAACACATACAGTTGTTTGCGACGGACGTCACGACCGCCGCAGCGTGATGATCACATTGAGTTCCGCCATTAATGTGCGGGTTGGCCGCAGTTGGCACAAGCGTGCAAGCGCCGAGCGGCGCATGGGTGTGTTGTCAACGCCATGGACAAGAAAAAATCCAGACTTCCTTGCATCGTTCGCTTGCTGACAATGGTGTCTTGCAGGGAAGTGCAAGACACAAAATACCAATTCCCTTAACAATTTGATGCTCACATGAAAACTATTCGCAAAGTTGTATTTCCTGTAGCCGGCTTGGGGACTAGATTTTTGCCCGCCACCAAGGCCAGTCCAAAAGAAATGCTGTGCGTCGTTGACAAGCCTCTTATTCAATATGCAGTAGAGGAAGCCATAGAAGCAGGGTTCACTGAAATGATTTTTGTGACCGGCCGAAGCAAGCGCAGCATTGAAGATCATTTTGACACTTCATTTGAACTTGAATTTGAGCTGGAAGCAAAGCAGCGTTCTGAGTTATTAGCTCTTGTACGCAACATCAAGCCCAAGCATATCAACTGTGTTTATGTACGCCAGCCTGAAGCGCTAGGGTTAGGGCATGCAGTCAATTGCGCAGCCTCCCTAGTAAACGACGAGTCATTTGCCGTCGTGTTGGCGGACGATCTTATCGATCACAAGCCAGGCGTACTTCAACAATTGGTGGAGATACATAAACACTATAGAAGTTCTGTGGTGGCAGTTGAAGCCATTCAACCTTCACAAAGTCGCTCTTACGGAGTCGTTGCGGGTACCAGTATTGCGGAACGACTGGTAAAACTGTCGCAAATCGTTGAAAAACCTGCGCCGGAAGAGGCGCCATCTAATTTGGGGGTCGTTGGTCGGTATATTTTTACACCATCGATTTTTCAGCATCTCCAAAGCCTCAAACCCGGTGCTGGCGGCGAGTACCAACTCACAGATGCCATCCAAAGTCTTTTACTTCAGGAGGCTGTCTACGCTTTTTCTTACGAAGGCGTTCGTTACGATTGTGGAAGCAAGCTGGGATTCCTGAAAGCAACCGTTGAGTTGGCTTTGCGTCACCCTGAAACCTCTAAAGAATTTAAGACCTATCTGTCAACGCTAACGTACTAACGTTTTTTTGTCGCTTGCATCCGGGAAGTTTTTTTTTGCAATCTTTCAACTCCGCTTATTTTTGAGATTAGTACCACTTCAAAGCTTGGGCGTGCATGCCTTCCAATGTCGAGGGCATAAAGGAGAAATGCGTTGCGAATACCCTATCGATATTTGCAAGTAGCCTAGGCCTTCCGAAAAAAATTCGATGCAGGCACTGACTTTACAGTGGAAGAAGTTTTCTCCAAATCATCAGCGGCCGATGCCAAAGTAGTCAAAGCCGCGCTCTTTCATTCGCGCAGGCTCGAACAAATTCCGTCCGTCGAAAATTGCGGGAGATTTCAGCGCTTGCTTGATGGCATCAAAATTCGGTGCCTTGAACTGACGCCATTCGGTCATGATGACCAACGCATCCGCGTTAGTCAATGCCGCCTCTTTGGTGCCCACCAGCATCAGCTCGGGTTTATTCCCATAAAGGTGTTGCGCCTCTTCCATGGCTGCGGGGTCATAGGCCTGCACTTTGGCGCCCTCCGCCCACAAGGCCTCCATCAGCACACGGCTGGGCGCTTCGCGCATGTCGTCGGTGTTGGGTTTGAAGGCCAGCCCCCACAGTGCAATGACCTTGTTGCGCAATTCACCTTGGAAGTGTGACTTGAGTTTTTCGAATATGACGCGCTTTTGCGCTTGATTGCGCGCTTCCACAGCATTCAAAATAAACGGATCCATGCCAATTTGCTGTGCTGACTTGACCAGCGCGCTGATGTCCTTGGGGAAACAGCTTCCACCGTATCCGGCACCTGCGTAAATGAAGTGGTAGCCAATGCGCTGATCGCTACCTATGCCCTGGCGCACAGACTCAATGTCAGCACCCAAGCCCTCGGCCACGATGGCCATTTCGTTCATCAGACTGATGCGGGTGGCCAGCATGCAATTGGCGGCGTATTTGGTCATTTCCGCGCTGCGCGGGCTCATGACAAGGATCTTGTCATGGTTGCGGTTGAAGGGCTCGTACAACTCGCGCATCAGAGCTTCCGCCCTTGCGCTATGTGTGCCAATGACGATGCGGTCGGGGCGTTGGCAATCCGCCACTGCCGCACCTTCCTTCAGGAACTCGGGGTTGGAAACTACATCAAAGGCAATGTCCTGCCCGCGCTCTTTCAAAGTCTGCGCGATGACCTCAGACACACGGTCTGCGGTACCCACAGGCACGGTGGACTTGTCCACGATGACCGCATATCCCGTGAGGTGCGTCGCAATGGTTTTGGCTACCGCCAACACGTGACGCAGGTCGGCGCTGCCATCCTCTCCGGAAGGTGTACCAACGGCGATGAATTGAATGTCAGAGTGATGCACCGCGAAGGCTGCGTCAGAAGTAAACACCAAGCGACCGTCGGCAAAGGCGCTTTTGACAATGGCCTCCAGGCCAGGCTCGAAAATCGGAATCACACCTTCACGCAAATCCTGCAACTTCTTTTCATCCAAATCCACGCAGGTCACTTGATGGCCAGCGTCTGCGAGTACCGCACCCTGAACCAAGCCTACATACCCCGTGCCAAAAACCGAAATCTTCATGCTGCCCCCTTGTGGTCGGGAACGATGCTATGAACGCCGTGTTTCAACGCAATGTCGAACTCATGACGTTTCAATGAAGAAATTGCAGCAGCGAGTGGCATCATGCACTGCACTCGGGAATGACACGTTTTCGTAATGCACGTTCCATAGGATGGCGGACAAACAAAGGTCCTTGGAATGAATTCCCTTTTTTCGCCCACCCGACGCATCCAGGTTGTCGCAATCGCTGCACCTGCTTTCTCTTCCGTGTGTCTGTTCCTGGTGCCGCTGATGCCGTTGATCGTCGCAGCGTTGTTTTGGGATCGGCGCTTTTTGACCGACTACCGCGTACAGCGCGAAAAATTCCGATCCCATTTTCAAGCCTTGAGTGCGGGCCCAGTGGAACACTATTTCAGAGATGTTTTTTTTCGGGTCAAGCACGTTCCGGTCACCGTGTATGGCGAGTGCGTGCAATGTGGCAACTGCTGCTTGGATAAGCGCTGCGCCTTTTTGGAGCCCATCGCCGGCGAAAAGTACCAGTGCGGCATCTATGGCACCTACCTGCGGCGTTTTTCCAATTGCGGCTCCTTCCCTTTGCATGCGCAAGACATCAAGCGTTACCAATGCCCCAGCTATTTTGTAGACGGCGATCCGCGCGCGATCTGGTTGAAAGCATCTAAATAGGCCGCGGACGCAGGTGCCGCCAAAAATACCGCCAACTTTGCAACATGTCGTGCTTCCAGATGCGGTCATGTGAGACGATGGAAAGCAGCGACTGCAGTCGAGACCCGCCCTGTTACCGCCTTCTGAGGCGACTTGACGGGGGAAATTGGTGCGGCTGGCGGGGATCGAACCCACGACCCTTGGCTTCGGAGGCCAATACTCTATCCACTGAGCTACAGCCGCATGCTGCAGCGCCGGATTGTAGGGCGTTTCAAACAGGCACCCCGTTATAATCGCGCGTTGATTTACAAGCCC
>CANCJD010000007.1 GCA_947378275.1 Comamonadaceae bacterium | reverse complement strand
CAGGCCGACCAGGAATCAATCACTGGCCTGGGCGCTGCCGGCACCTTGTTGGAACGCATTGGCACCGATCTGCTGCCGCCTAATGATTGCGCCGCCCTGCTGCTGCGCGCCATTGCGCCCGAGCCCGCCGCGCTGGTGCGCGACGGCGGCGTGATTGCCAGCGGCTTTGACGCCGATCTGGACGAGCTGCGCGCCATCCAGACCAATTGCGACGCTTTTTTGCTCGACCTCGAAACACGCGAGCGCACGCGCACCGGCATTGCCAATTTGCGCGTGCAGTTCAACAAGGTGCATGGTTTTTATATTGAGGTGACCCAGGGTCAGGCCAGCAAAGTGCCCGACGACTACCGCCGCCGCCAGACCCTGAAAAACGCCGAGCGCTTTATCACCCCCGAACTAAAGACCTTTGAAGACAAGGCGCTGAGCGCCCAAGAGCGCGCCCTGGCCCGCGAAAAATGGCTGTTTGAGCAGGTACTGGACGCTTTGCAAGCCTTTGTGAGCCCGCTCACGCGCTTGGCGCGCGCGCTCGCTGCACTGGACGCGCTGTGCGCCCTGGCCGAGCGCTCGCTCACCCTGGGCTGGTGCGCACCGCAGTTTGTCGAACACCCCTGCATCGAAATTTCCCAGGGCCGCCACCCGGTGGTGGAATCGCGTCTGGCTGAACTGAGCAGCGGCTGCTTTATTGCCAACGACACGCAGCTCGGGCTCCGCCAGCGCCTGCAGGTGATTACCGGCCCCAATATGGGCGGCAAATCCACCTATATGCGCCAGGTGGCGCTGATCGTGTTGCTGGCCAGCGTGGGCTCGTATGTGCCGGCCAGTGCCTGCCGCCTGGGGCCGATGGACGCCATCCACACCCGCATTGGCGCCGCCGACGACCTGGCCAATGCGCAATCGACCTTTATGCTGGAAATGGTGGAAGCCGCACAAATATTGCACAGCGCCACACCGCAGTCGCTGGTGCTGATGGACGAGATTGGCCGGGGCACGTCTACCTTTGATGGCCTGGCCCTGGCCAGCGCCATTGCCACCCAGTTACACGACAAAACCCAAGCCTTTTGCCTGTTTGCCACGCATTACTTTGAGCTGACCGAGTTTCCCGCCAGCCACCATGGCGCGGTCAATGTGCATGTGAGCGCCGCCGAGTCGGGACGCGACATTGTGTTTTTGCACGCCATAGAGCCGGGGCCCGCGAGCCGCAGCTACGGCGTGCAAGTGGCGCGCCTGGCCGGTATGCCCGCTGCGGTGCTCAACCAGGCCCGGCGCACGCTGGATGCGCTAGAGGCCCAGTCCACCGCATCGCGCGCCCAAGTCGATCTGTTTGCCGCGCCACCTCTGGAAGCGCTGGCCGCCCCCAGCGCCGTAGAAGCGGCCGTCGCCGCCCTGAACCCCGACGCCATGAGCCCGCGTGAGGCGATGGATGCGATTTACCAGCTCAAGGCGCTTGCGGCAACGTAGCGGCGCCCTGCGCGGGGCGCAGTAGCGTTACTTCAAGGGTCGCGCCGACCCCAGCTCGCGCAACAGTGCGTCGTAACTAGAGCCCAGTTCGGGGTCAATTTCTTGCAATGACGCACCGATAGCCGCAGGCGCTGGCGCTGGCTCTTGCGCCATCAGGGCAGAAACGGTGTGCACGTCTTGGGCGACTGGTATTGCAGCAACGGCAGGCGCTGGGCTGATTGCCTTGGGCGCGGGCGCATCCAGGTCGCCAAAGCCCTGCAAACCCTGCAAGCTGCTGGACAAATTGCCAAACATGGCCGCGACTTCGGGCGTGGGCAGGGGCGCCACGGTGGCGGTCGGGGCGCGCAGCTTGAGCAGCACATAGGCGGCCAGTGCGCCCACCAGCAAGAACGCGCTCACGCACAGCCACAGCGCCCACACGGTGCCCGCGTCTGCGGGGTGCATTTGCAGCAAAGCGCCCAGCTCGGTGCCAAAGGTGCGCCAAGGCAAAGCCTGCAGCCAGTGGGCGGCGTCCGTCCAAAAGGCGGGCGTCCAAGCCAAGGCGGCCGTCAGAAAACAGAGATTGAGCACGGCGGCCCACAGGGTGGCGATGAAAAACATGGCGTTGTCTGGGGGGGCTTATTTAAACTCTTGCACCAGCTTGTCGTGCAGCAAGCTGGCCAGGTGCGCGCGCGCCTGAGCGATGGCCAGCGCTTCTTGCTCGGCGTCCACCGAATCGGCGGCCATATCCACCAGCTTTTGTTTGAGGCGCACGATTTGCGCTTGGGTGTCTTGCAAAGCGGTTTGCAAATGCGTTTCGCGCGCGGTGTGCTGGTCGAGTTCTGCCAGCAGCTCCAGCGTCTGCTGCAGGAAAAACTTGTTTTTGCGCCCGTGCTGCAGGTCGGTGCGGCTCAGGAACACCTGCATTTGCTGCGCCAGGTTTTGGTAGGCGGGGGCCGGGGCATGCACCCGCGCTCCCGCAGCATTGCCCGCGTCCACGAGTCCCCAAGCCGCGTCGGCAGGCGCGGTGGGCGTGGCTGGGGCAGTAGCCTGCGCATCGGGGTGGTTCAGCGGGCCTTCGGACATGGAAACAGGGTGTGCGGGGATGAAAAGTAGAGGTTTAGCAAAAATGCCCGGGGCAATCAGCATGCTTCGCGGCGGCTGCCACGACCCAGGACTGTGGTCGCCTGATTCTAGCGACGCACCGCAGGCGCGCCTGAATGGCAGCGCAGCCTCGGGGTAACGGCGCCATTTGCACGCTGGCGTACGCCTGCAACGCACGGGTGCACCGATAATCAGCGGCTTTGCTTCTAAAAATACCCGTTGCCCATGACTTATTGCGTCGCCATCAAACTCAACGCCGGCCTGGTGTTTCTCTCGGACTCGCGCACCAACGCAGGTCTGGACCAGATCAACACCTTTCGCAAGATGATCGTCTACGAAAAGACCGACGACCGCTTTATGGTGCTGCTGTCAGCGGGCAATCTGAGCATTGCGCAGTCGGTGCGCGAGATTTTGCAGGTCGAGCAGCTCAAGGAAAACGGCGACGCCGCTGGCACCACCATCTGGAACGCCACCAGCATGTTTGACGCCGCCCGTGTGCTGGGCGCGGCCATTCGCCGGGTCTACCAGCGCGACGCTGAGTCGCTCAAACAAGCGGGCATGGATTTCAATGTGTCCCTGATTTTTGGTGGCCAGATTGCCGGCGAAGGCATGCGCCTGTTTCAGGTGTATTCAGCCGGCAACTTTATTGAGGCCACGCCCGAGACGCCCTACTTTCAGATCGGCGAGTCCAAGTACGGCAAACCGGTGCTTGACCGCGTTATCACGCCCAACACGCCGCTGGAAGAAGCCGCCAAATGCGCTCTGGTTTCCATGGACTCCACCCTTAAATCAAATCTGTCCGTGGGTTTGCCGCTGGACATGGTGGTCTACGAGGCCAATAGCTTTAGCACCGACAAAATTGTCTGCATTGACGAAAACAACCCCTACTTCAAAATGTTGCACAACAGTTGGGGCCAAAAACTGCGCGAAGTCTTTGACAGCATCGAAGACCCGATGTGGAATGGCGGCCCCACCGAGGTGCCGCTGCGCCTGCATTCCCAACGCAACCTGCCCTTGAAAAAGATCAGCACGCCCGAAGAAAAGCTGATCTAAGCCCGCCACTGCATGACCCCCATCGTTTTCTTTCACGGCAACAGCTTTCCCGCCAGCACCTATCGGGTGCTTTTCAAGCACCTGCGCGCGCGCGGCTTTAGCGTCAAGGCCATCGAAAAGCTGGGCCACGACCCGCGCCATCCGGTGGACAACAACTGGCGCGGCCTGGTGGAGCAAGTGGCCGAATTCACCCACACCCAGGTGGACAAACTGGGGCAGCCGGTATGGATGGTGGGGCATTCGCTGGGCGGCATATTGAGCCTGATGGCCGCAGCCAAACACCCGGAACTCGCGCGCGGCGTGCTGCTGCTGGACTCGCCCATTCTGGGCGGCTGGCGCTCCACCGCGCTGGGCATGATCAAGGGTGCGCAACTGGTGGGCAGCGTGTCGCCGGGTGCAGTAAGCCACAAGCGGCGCAATAGCTGGCCCAGCGCCGAGGCCGCGTTTGAGCACTTTCGCCACAAAAAGGCGTTTGCTCACTGGAACGACGAAGTGTTGCACGACTACATAAGCCACGGCACGGTAGAGCAAGACAGCAAGCGCGTGCTGGCCTTTGACCGCGAGATCGAGACCCAAATCTACAACACGATTCCTGACAACCTGGACCGCCTGTTCAAACGGCACCCGCTCAAGTGCCCGGTGAGCTTTATCGGCGGGCGCCAGTCGGTGGAAATGCGCAGGGTCGGCATGTCCATGACCGACCAGTTCACCAAGGGCCGCACCATGATGCTTGACGGCAGCCACCTTTTCCCGATGGAAAAACCGCTGGTCACCGCCGCTGCTATTGAGGCCTCGCTGCGCAATATGGGCGCCTGAGCGCCCTTCCCTGTCAAAAGAGATTTAGGCCGCCCAGGTCACGGCGCCGCTAAAGGCAGTGGCCAACACCACCATGCCAAAGGCAATGCGGTAGTAGGCGAAACCCACAAAGCTATGGGTAGACACAAAGCGCAGCAGCCAGCGCACGCACAGCCAGGCGCTGATGAATGAAAACACCAGCCCCACCATGAACAAGGGTACGTCAGCCACGCTGAGCAAGGCGCGCTCCTTAAACAGGCTATAGGCGCCGGCGCCGATGAGCGTGGGAATGGCCAAAAAGAAGGTGAACTCGGTGGCCACCTGGCGCGACAGGCCCAGCAACATACCGCCGATGATGGTCGCGCCGCTGCGGCTGGTGCCCGGCACCAGCGCCAGGCATTGGGCCAACCCCACTTTAAGCGCGTCCATCGCCGTCATTTGCTCCACGGTTTGCACGCGGGCAAAGCGGCCAAATTGCACGTCCTCGGCCGCCGCTTGGCGCCGTTCAGCCCACAAAATAATGAAGCCGCCCAGAATAAAAGTGCTGGCCACCACCTCGGGCGTAAACAAATGCGCCTTGACCGCTTTGCCAAAAAGCAAACCCAGTACGACTGCTGGCAAAAAAGCGATGAACACATTGCGTGTGAGCGCGCGGGCCTGGGCCTGCGTGGACAAGCCCAGCACCGTGGACTTGATCTTGTCCCAATACACCAGCACTACCGCAAAAATGGCGCCGGTCTGGATGGCAATGTCAAAGACCTTGGCCTTTTCGTCGTCAAAACCCAGCAGGGCCCCAGCCAAAATCAGATGCCCGGTGGACGAGATGGGCAAAAACTCGGTCAGGCCCTCCACAATGCCCATCAGGGCGGCTTTGGCCAGCAGCACAATATCGATCACAGTTTTATCCTTGGTGGTTTGTCGCAAGTAAGCCCGGTATTTTCTCACCCATGGCGCAGCGGTCTCCATCGGCTGCAGGCCCGAGGCGCGCGGCGGGCTCCTGTAAGCTCCGGCGCTCTCACCTCCAGCCCATCCAAACACCATGCAACTCACCCCCTTGATTGCCGTCCACATGACTGCCGCTTTGGGCGCTGTCGCTTTGGGTCCTGTGGCTTTATGGGCGCGCAAGGGCCGCACCCAGCGCCCGGTGCTGCACCGCGCATTTGGCTACGCCTGGGTCACATTGATGCTGGTAACGGCTTTTTCGGCAGTTTTCATCCGCGACTTTGACCTGCCCAATCTGGCCGGCTACACGCCGATTCATTTGTTGGTGCCGTTTACGCTGTTTAGCCTGTTCGGCGCTTTTCGTTTCCTGCGGCACAAAAACATCGCCGGGCACCGCAAAACCATGCAGTCGCTGTACCTGGGTGCCTGCGTGGTGGCCGGTGGTTTTACGCTGCTGCCCAACCGCTATTTGGGCACACTGATCTGGCACCAGTGGCTGGGTTGGCTGTAGCGCGTATCTTCAAAAGGCCCCGTCTAAAATCAAACGCATGAGTAACCCTATTTCTGCCAAGCCTGCTGCAAAGTCTGGCGCCCATACCGCCACCGCGCCCGAAGCCACCAAACCAAGCAACTTCTTGCGACAGATTATTGAGCACGATCTGGCGGCTGGCACCTACGCCACGCGCCGTTGGGCGGGCAGCCCCGGCGACGCCGCGCACCAGGCCACGGGCACGATGGACCCAGCCCGCATCCGCACCCGCTTTCCGCCCGAGCCCAACGGCTACTTGCACGTGGGCCACGCCAAGAGCATTTGTCTGAACTTTGGGTTGGCGCGTGACTATGGTGGCGTCTGCCACTTGCGGTTTGACGACACCAATCCTGAAAAAGAAGACACCGAGTATGTGAACAGCATCATCGACGCGGTGCGTTGGCTGGGCTTTGACTGGAGCCAGCCGGGTAATAACAAGCCCTACCAGGCCAGCGACTATTTCGCCTTCATGTACCGCGCGGCCGAAGCGCTGATAGAGGCGGGCCACGCCTATGTGGACGAACAAACACCCGAGGAAATGCGCGCCAACCGCGGCGATTTTGGCAAACCCGGCATCGACAGCCCCTATCGCAGCGGCACGCCCGCCCAAAACCTGGCGCGCTTTCGCGAAATGCGCGACGGTCTGCACGCGGACGGCTCCATGGTGTTGCGCGCCAAGATTGACATGGCCAGCCCCAACATCAACCTGCGCGACCCGGCCATCTACCGCATCCGCCGCGCCACGCACCACAACACGGGTGACACCTGGTGTATCTACCCGATGTACACCTTTGCCCACCCGATTGAAGACGCACTCGAGCAAATCACCCACAGCATTTGCACGCTCGAATTTGAAGACCAGCGGCCGTTTTACGACTGGCTGATGGAGCGCCTGATTGAGGAAGGCCTCTTGGCCAGCCCGCCGCCCAAGCAATACGAATTTGCCCGTCTGAACCTGACCTATGTGATCACCAGCAAGCGCAAGCTCGCGCAGCTCGTCAATGAACACAAAGTAAGCGGCTGGGACGACCCGCGCATGCCAACAATAGTCGGCCTGCGCCGCCGGGGCTATACGCCCGAGAGCCTGCGCCTCTTTGCTGAACGCATTGGCGTGACCAAGAGCGACAGTTGGATTGACTATTCCACGCTGGAAGGCTGTCTGCGCGAAGACCTGGACGGTTCGGCCCAGCGCGCCATGGCGGTGCTGGACCCCGTCAAACTCGTGCTGACCAACTGGGACTCCGTCATGGGCGCAGGCACGCTTGACGCCTGCAGCGCTCCCGTTCACCCGCACCACCCCGAACTGGGCAACCGCCAGTTTGTGATCGGGCGCGAGGTGTGGATTGAGCGCAGCGACTTTGAAGAAACGCCCCCGGCCGGCTTCTTTCGCCTGTTCCCCGGCAACAAGGTGCGGCTCAAATACGGCCACATCATCGAATGCACCGGCGCCAAAAAAGACGCCAACGGCCACATCACCGAAGTGCACGCCACCCTGATCCCAGACACCAAAAGCGGCACGCCCGGCTCGTCCAGCGTCAAGGTCAAGGGCGTGATCACCTGGGTGGGCGCCCATGACGGCGTGGCCGCCGAAGTGCGCATGTACGACCGCCTGTTCAGCGACGAACAACCCGATGCCGGCGGCAAAGACTTTCTGGAGGGCCTGAACCCCCAAAGCCTGAAAATCGTCACCGCCATCGTGGAGCCGTCACTGGCCAACGCCCTGCCCGACCAGAAGTTTCAGTTTGAACGCCTGGGCTACTTTGTGGCGGACCGGGTGGACCATGTGCAAGGCAGCCAGCCGGTGTTTAATTTGGCGGTGGGGTTGAAGGATTCGTTTGGGAAGTAACGATTCCCGCTTAACCGGCGCACCAGGGGTGTCGCTTTAGCCCACCTCCCGCCAACACCCTGGAGCCAGCCCCTCCAACGCGTAGGGGCCGATAGCCGCACGTACCAGGCGCAAGGTGGGCAGACCCACGGCGGCGGTCATGCGCCGCACCTGGCGGTTGCGGCCTTCTTTGATGGCGAGTTCCAGCCATGCGGTGGGTTTGTTTTGGCGCACCCGGATGGGTGGATCGCGCTCCCATAGGTCCGCTGGGGCGTCGATGGCGCGCGCGCGGGCGGGCAGCGTGGGGCCGTCTTTGAGCAGCACGCCTTGGCGCAGGGCGGCAAGTGCGGCTTCGGTGGGCACGCCGTCCACTTGCACCCAATAGGTTTTTTCCATCTTGAAGCGCGGATCAGCAATGCGGGCTTGGGCCTGGCCGTCGGCGGTCAGCAAGAGCAGGCCTTCGCTGTCGGCGTCCAGACGACCGGCGGCGTAGACGTGGGGAATGTCGATGAAGTCTTTCAGACCCCGCCAGCGCCCCTCGGGCGTGAACTGGCTGAGCACGCCATACGGTTTGTTGAAGCAAATCAAGGGGCGCCACTCAGGGGGCAAAGCCGTGGATCAGACGTCTTGCAACGCTTCTTCAAACTCGGCCAGCTCTGCGGCAATGGCAGCGTATTTTTTGGACTTGGCTTTGTTGTCGGCCCATTCCAGAGTGGCGGCTTCCAGATCTGCCTTGAAATGCGCCAGCGCTGCTTTTTTGACGGTTTTGGTGGGCGACCGACCCGTGCTCGACCACAGGTCAATCAGGTCGGACAAGCCGTTGTCAAAATCGTCAAACGACTGCAGGGGAATCCACTCACCGGTTTTATCAAACATTGTTTCTTTCTAACGTTGACGGTGATTTTATGCGAGGCCTCTGGCGCTGCAACGCTGCCAGCCCAGGCTTGCCTTGGCCCAGGACCAACGGTGACAACCATCTTCGCCAAGGGCATTTCGGCGCCACAGCAGGCGGGCGCATGGTTTCGCGATAATCCAGCGTGTCGCACACTTTGGCTAACGCCCTTGCTTGCGCAGCACTTCTTGAACACCTATCTGGACCCAAACACCATGTCAACTTTGCAACAACAACTCGAATGGCGCTACGCCACCAAAAAAATGGACGCCGCCAAAGCGGTACCCCAAGAAAAAGTAGACCGGATTCTGGAAGCCGTGCGCCTGGCGCCCAGCTCCAGCGGCCTGCAGCCTTTTGAGGTGATTGTGGTGACCAATGCCGCCGTGCGCGAGCAGATCAAAGCGATCGCCTGGGGCCAAGCGCAGATTACCGAAGGCTCGCACCTGCTGGTGTTTGCCGCCTGGGATAACTACACGGCTGATCGCATCAACCAAATTTTTGACTACACCAACGCCAAGCGCGGCGGCAGCACCGAAGCGGGTGACGCCTACCGCAAAAACCTGCTGGCCAACTACACCGTGCGCGAGCCGCAAGTGAACTTTGAACACGCCGCGCGCCAAGCCTATATTGGCCTGGGCGTAGCGCTGGTGGCGGCAGCGTCTGAAGAAGTCGACAGCACGCCCATGGAAGGTTTTGACCCCAAGGCGCTGGACACCATCTTGAACCTGTCGGCCCGTGGCCTGCGCAGCGTGGCCATCATGCCCCTGGGCTACCGCGAAGCGGACAAGGACTGGTTGGTCAACCTGCCCAAGGTACGTCGCCCCAGCGCCGAGTTCGTCACCGAGGTCAAGTAAGACCTGCACGGCCCAGCGCACATGCCAAGCCACGCCAACAATCTGAACACTTTGGGCCAGTCTTTGGCCCAGTTGCGCGCTGGCGCCCTTGGCGTGGCGGCCTTTTGCGCCCAGGCCCGCGCGCAAGAGCCGCTGCTGGTCGCCCTGCCCCCGCGCTACGGCGAGGTGTGGCTGGGTTTGCTAGACCGGCTGGAATCCAGCGCTCTGTTTAGCGAAGAAAGCTGCTCCTTCAGCCAGTCCGCGCTGCTGGACAATCTAGAACTGTGGCTGCAAAAAGCCACCGAGCACATGGCCACCTAAGTTGTCGCCCAAGCGGCACGACGGCGTGGGTTGGGCAATTTACACTGGGACAAACAACCCAGGAGCCTTTGCACCATGATCACACTTTGCGGCTTTGCCGTTTCCAATTACTACAACATCGTCAAGCAAGTTTTGCTTGAAAAAGAGATTCCGTTCGCCGAAGAACACGTCCTCACCGGCAGCAAAGACGAGGCCTTGTTGGCCGACTCACCGCTGGCCAAAATTCCGTTCATCCGCGCGCCCCAAGGCGGACTGTGCGAGAGCGCTGTGATTCTGGACTACCTCGAAGCCCAGTACCCCGCCCACCCGCTGATGCCCAGCGATGCTTTTGCGGCCGCCAAGCTGCGCGAACTCATCACCTTTATCAACCTGCACCTCGAACTGGTGGCGCGCGAGCTGTACGCGCAGGCATTTTTTGGCGGTACGGTGAGCGAGGACACGCAGGCCTCGGTGCGCAAGCGGCTTGAGAAAAACATTGCGGCATTCAAACGCATGGCCAAGTTTTTGCCTTACATCGGCGGTGACACCTTTACGCTGGCCGACTGCGTGGCGTTTAGCAACTTGCCGCTGGTGGGCCTGGCGACCCGTGCGGTGTACGGCGAAGACTTGCTGGTCGCCGGTGGCGTGGACTACAAGGCCTACACCAAGATGCTGGGCGAGCGCGCCAGTTCACAAAAGGTCAACGCCGACCGCAAAGCAGCGCTCACCAAGCCCTGAACGAAGAAGCGCCGCGTGTCTAACCCGCAGCAGGCCGAGGCCGAGATCGGCGCCTCTGCCCCAGCCGAAGTGCACGAGGTGGTGGTGGTCGGCGCTGGCTTTGCCGGCATAGGCGCGGCCATCCGCTTGCGCCAAGCCGGCGTGGATTGCGTGGTGCTGGAAAAAGGCAGTGCGATCGGCGGCGTCTGGCGCGACAACACCTACCCCGGTTGTGGCTGTGACGTTCCGTCGGCGCTGTATTCCTACTCCTTCGCCCCCAATCCGCGCTGGAGCCGCCTGTTTGCCAAACAAGAGGAGATCAAAAAATACACGCATGACACGGCCGAAAAGTTTGGCGTTCTGGACCGCATCCGCCTGCGCCATGAACTGACCGAAGCGCGCTGGGATGCAGCGCACCAGCGCTGGCGCCTGCAAACCAGTGCTGGCGTGTTTTGGGCACGCTTTGTGGTCATGGCCTGCGGCCCCATGCATGTGCCGGTGCTGCCGCGCGTACCCGGCCTGGACACATTTACCGGCGTGCACTTCCATTCGTCCCGCTGGAACCATGGCTATGACATGAAGGGCAAGCGGGTGGCGGTGATTGGCTCGGGCGCGTCGGCCATTCAGTTTGTGCCACACCTTGCGCAGCAGGCAGGTCAGCTCACGCTGTTCCAGCGCACCGCACCCTGGGTGCTCCCCAAGCTCGACGCGCCCATTGCCCCGCGCTGGCAAGCCTTGTTTGCCAAATTCCCTTGGATGCAGTCGCTGTTTCGCACCACGCTGTATTTGCAGTTTGAGCTGCTCAACACCAGTTTGAATTACCCCTGGTTACTCAAGCGCATCCAGGCCCAGGGGGTGAAGAACATTGCCCGCGGCGTGAATGACCCCGCCCTGCGCGCCAAGCTCGTGCCCGATTATTCGGTGGGCTGCAAACGCATCTTGCTGTCCAACACCTGGTACAGGGCGCTGGCCCAAACCCATGTGCAAGTGGTTTCCGACGTGGTCAACATTAACGGCAACACGGTCACCGCCAGCGACGGCAGCACCTGTGAGGTAGATGCCATCGTCTTTGCCACGGGTTTTGAAGTCGCCAACCCGCCCATTGCCAACTGCATTGTTGGCCAAAGCGGCACCGCCCTGGCCGCGCAGTGGCAGGGTTCGCCCACCGCTTACCTAGGCACCATGACGCAAGACTGCCCCAACCTGTTTCTCACCTTCGGCCCCAATTTGTATACCTTTTCATCGGCCTTTGTGATCATTGAGGCGCAGCTCAAGTTCATCGTCTCGGCCATCACCACGGCGAAGCGCAAGGGGATTGCCAGCATTGCGGTGGATCCGGCGCGCTATACCGCCTATAACCAAAAAATACAGTCGGCACTGCAAACCACGGTGTGGAACAGCGGCTGCACCAGTTATTTTCTGGACAAAAACGGCCGCAACAGCACCAACTGGCCCTGGACCACCTTCACCATGCGCCGGCGCCTGGCCCGCTTCGTGGTGCAAGACTTTGTGACCAAAACCCGCACGCCATAAAAGAGACGCCCCACCATGAGCATTCAAAACTTCTTTATCAACCGGTTTTTAAAGTCCCGCCGGGCGGCCAGCCTGCAGCTTTCGCCTGAGCAGCGCTTGCGCCAAGGGCGCAAATTCCTGAGCCGCGACTACGGCAAGCCCAGACCGCAGATTGAGGTGCGCGCCGACGTGATCGCGGGCGTGCCGGTGGAATGGGTGCAGCCCCAGACGTTGGTGGGTAAAGCGGATGCGCCCATCTGTGTTTACTTTCACGGCGGGGGATATATTGCAGGCAGCCTCAACAGCCACCGCGACATGGCCAGCACACTGGCGCAACTGGCCCAGGTTCGCATGCTGATGGTGGATTACCGGCTCGCACCCGAGCATCCATTTCCCGCCGCGCATGAGGACGCGATGGTGGTTTACCAAGCGCTCTTGAACCAAGGCGTAGACGCCGGGCAGCTGATCCTGGGCGGCGACAGCGCGGGCGGCAACCTGGCGCTGGCCACCGCACAGACCGTGCGCGATACCCATCTGCCCCTACCGCGTGGCCTGGTGCTTTTTTCGCCTTGGCTGGACTTGACGCACCAGGGCGAATCCATTGACAGCAATTCTGACTCAGACGCCATGCTGCACCGGCGATTGCTGGTTGACGCACTGGCTATGTACTCGCCCAACGTGCCAGCCAGTGACGCCCGCATTTCGCCGCTGCTGGGAAATCTGGCAGGTTTGCCGCCGTGTCTGACGGTGGTGAGCCAATCCGAAATCTTGCGAGACGATACGCTGCGCATGCACCAAAAGCTGCAGGCCCTAGGCAGCGACAGCACCTGCCTGCAATGGAAGCACACGCCCCACGCCTTTGCGGTAATGGCGCGCTTGCTGCCCGAGGCACGTGATGCACTGCGCCAGACGGCGGACTTTATTACCCGCGTGCTGCGGGCTTAAACGCCACGCCCGCATGGTGCGGGCTTAGGCCTCTGTCCGGTCGCTGGCCCTGCGCTTAGGCCCATTGCACCGGGCTTTTGTTGGCGTACCAACCGTCTACCTTGGGTTCGACCGCGCTCTCAATGCGGCTGCGCCGGATTTTCATGGTCGGAGTCAGGCAGCCGTTCTCGATCGACCAGGGGTCTTTGGCCACCACGATCATCTGCAGCTTTTCGTAGTCCGCAACCTGGGCGTTCACTTCTTTGAGCAAGTGCTCCAACTGGGTCTGCGCCTCAGCCCGGAAGGCAGGATCGTTTTGCTTGGGGCGGAACTCTTCACCTAGCACCACCACCGCATAGGCGGCGGGCTGACCCAAACCAGAAACCATGCTGCTTTCGACCAGTGGGTGTATGTTGAGCAGGTTCTCGATGGGCGCGGGAGCCACGTATTTGCCCTTGGATGTTTTGAACAATTCTTTGAGGCGGCCTGTCACCTTCAGTTGCCCATCCGCAAGTTTGGAGCCCAAGTCGCCCGTGTGGAAAAAGCCATCCGCAGTGAACGCCTCTGCATCCAGGTCGGGCCGCTTGTAGTAGCCCACCATTTGTCCGGGGGACTTGATCAAAATCTCACCCTCGGGGCTGATGCGTGCCTGCACGCCGGGGTTGGCGATGCCGACATAGCCCGGCTCGCTGAATTCGGGCGTCGCACTGTGGGAATAGGCAAAGTCTTCGGTCATCCCTAGACCTTCGAGCAGTTGCAAGCCCAGGCTGCGGTACCAGCGGATCAGGTCTGCGGGCAAGGGCGCAGATCCGCTAAAAGCCAGCACCGCCTGGTCCAGGCCCAGGTTGGTCAAAATTTTGCGCGCCACTATCTTGTTGAGGATGGGAATACGCAGCAGCAGTGACAACTTGCGCGCCGGCATTTTGGCAAACACCGCCTGCTGAAACTTGAGCCATAGGCGTGGCACCGACACAAAAAGCGTGGGCCGCGCACGCTGCAAATCGGCGGCAAAGGTGTCCAGCGACTCGGCAAAGAACACATGCACCCGACCCACCGCAAAGCTATTGCACTCGATGACCGCGCGCTCAAACACATGAGCCAACGGCAAATAGGACAGCACGCGGTGCTCTTGACCTGGCGCGACAGCGCCGCTCATGTTTTGCGCCACCGAAAATTCGGTCGCGGCGGTAATGCGCTCAAAGCTGTGCATCACGCCCTTGGGCTGGCCGGTAGAGCCCGAGGTGTAAATCAGCATGGCCAGGTCGGCGCCTGCGCGCTGGGGGAATCCGGCAATCGGTGCGGTGCGCGCAGTAATAGCGTCCCAGGTGTCGTAAGGCGTGACAGGCGCCAGAGGGAATGCGATGCGCGGCAGGTGCGCGGGCACACCGGGCTCTTGCTCTGGCCAGGTATCGAGCTTGCCTACAAACAGCAAACTGGCCTCGCTGTGCTCCAGCACGTAGGCAACGGTGGACGCAGCCTCTGTAGGAAAGATGGCGACCGTGGTGTAGCCCGCCATCCAAATGGCCAGTTCGGCCATGAAGAAGTGTGCGCAGTTTTTAGACAAGATGCCAATGCGCGCGCCCGGAACAAAGCCCAGGCTTTGCAGGTGTGTGGCCATGCGCCGCGCCTGGTCCATGGTCTGGCCCCAGGTGTAGTCCACCACCTGGCCCTGACCCAGAGGTTGGGTTAGGTAAACCTGGTTTGCCAGGTTCTTTTCGTGGTCGTAGATGTAATCGAGCATCAGCTTGGGGCTTGACATGAAAGGGGCTCCTTGGGTTTTATATTGGGGATAACAGGGGACGGATACTAGTCGCGCTTCCCAGGGATTCAGGCCGTGCCGACCACTCCGCCGTCGCAGGCAATGGTTTGGCCCACCACATATTCGCCCGCACGCGAGCAAAGGAATATAGCCAGTCCGGCAATGTCTTGGGCCGTACCCACACGTCCGCTGGGGTTGGATTGGCCCACCTTGTCCCAGTCCACGCCTTCGGTCTCACCACCAAAGCCCACGCCGGTGCTCAGCATCCAGGTGGGGAAAGGGCCGGGCGCGATGGCGTTGAACAAAATGCGTTCTTTGGTCAGGTGCGTGGCCATGAAGCGCGTCAGATGGTGCACCGCCGCTTTGGACGCGCCATACGAAAAGGCGTCAAAAGACGAACTCTTGATGCCGTCAATCGAGCCTATATTGATCACCCGTGCAGGGCTTGCGCCCTGGCCCGCCGCGCGCAAGAGTGGCAGCAGCTTTTGCGTCAAAAAGAACACGCCCTTGACGTTGGTGTCCATCACTTTGTCCCAGCCCATTTCAGGAAACTGGTCCAAGGGCGCGCCCCAGGACGCCCCAGCGTTGTTCACCAAAATATCGAGTTTGGCCTCGTGCGCGGCAAGTTGCGCCGCCAGGCTTTCCACACCGGCCAGTTTGGACAGGTCGGCGGGCAGCGCAATGCATTGGCCGCCATAAATCTCGCTCAGGCGCTGGGCCGTGGCCTGGCAGGTGTCTGCCTTGCGCGACGAGATATACACCTTGGCGCCCTGGGACAAAAAGCCAGCCGCGATCATTTCTCCAATGCCGCGCGAGCCGCCAGTGACCAACGCAGTTTTGCCTTGGATGGAAAAGAGATTTTTGAAGTTGTCGGTCATAGGGGTGCTCAGTTTGAAAAATTATTAGGAAGCCTTGAACGCCGCCATATAGGGCGCCATGCGCTTGCCCATTTCGTCGGCCAAGGCCTGCAGGCCGCTCAGGGGGCGCGCCATCACTTCAAAGTCCACAATGCGGCCCTCAGCGTCAAACTGGATCAGGTCGATGCCCTTGAGCGCCTTGCCATTGACCTTGGCGCTGAACTCCAGCACCACGCTGGTGCCATCAGCGCTGGCGAGTTCGCGGTGGTACACAAAGTCGTCAAACACCTGGCTCGCAGCCGTCAAAAACAGCTGCACCACCGGCGCGCTGGCATAGGGCGTGTGCGCCACAGGCGAACGAAATACCGCCTTGGGGTGCAGGATGTCGCCCAACTCGCCCATGTCTTTCTTGGCAAGCATGGCGTGCCAGTGCGCGAGCGACCGGGCCACCGCAGGCAAGAGTTGCAGGACCGCAGGCGCTGCTGCCGTTTGAGGCGGCTCTTTGGGCAGATTGCCCAAAGAGAGTGCCAGCTCGGTGCCCTGCTTGATGGCGTGTTTGGCGTCGAGTTCGGCGGCCTTGAAGGCGCCGCCAATCAGGTGCACGGTGCAACCGGCGGCCAACAGCGCGTCTTGCAGTTCGCGCTGTGGCTCTTGGCCGACGCACAAAACCACGGTATCGGCCGCAATCGTCATCTCTTTGTCGCCCACGGTGATGTGCAGGCCCGCGTCGTCCACTTTGCGGTAGGTCACGCCGTTGAGCATTTCCACGGCACGGTTCTTGAGCGAGGTGCGGTGGATCCAACCCGTGGTCTTGCCCAGGCCATCGCCCACTTTGCCCGCCTTGCGCTGCAGCAGGTACACCTTGCGCGGGCTTTTCTCAATGTGCGCGGCTTGCAGGCCGCCAGCGGTGGAATACGTGGTGTCCACGCCCCACTCGGCAAAAAATTTGGCCTTGTCCAGGCTGGAACTCACGCCCGCGTGCATCAAGTATTCGGCCACGTCAAAGCCAATGCCGCCTGCACCAATCAGCGCCACGGTTTGGCCTACGGTGCATTTGTCGCGGATCACGTCCAGGTAACCGACCACTTTGGGGTGGTCAATGCCTTCGATCTCGGGCTTACGGGGGGTGACGCCCGTGGCCAGCACCACCTGGGTAAAGCCGGCCTGGGTGAGCGACTCGGCGCTCACTTTGTGACCCAGCTTGAGCGTGACGCCGGTGAGTTCAATCTGCTTGCCAAAGTAGCGCAGCGTCTCATAAAACTCTTCCTTGCCCGGAATTTGCTTGGCGATGTTGAACTGGCCGCCGATTTCGCTGGCGGCGTCAAACAGCGTCACCTCAAAGCCGCGCCGTGCAGCCGTGGCGGCAAAGGCCAGTCCGGCCGGTCCAGCGCCCACCACAGCCACCCGTTCTCTAACGCGCGCCGGGGTCTCGACCATCAGCGTCTCGTGGCAAGCCCGGGGGTTGACCAAGCAGGAGGTGATCTTCCCGCCAAAGGTGTGGTCCAGGCAGGCCTGGTTGCAGCCGATGCAGGTGTTGATCTCGTCCGCTTTGCCCGCAGCGGCCTTGTTAACGAAGTCGGGGTCGGCCAAGAAAGGCCGCGCCATGGACACCATGTCAGCCATGCCCTCGGCCAGCACTTGTTCGGCCACCTCGGGCGTGTTGATGCGGTTGGTGGCTATCAACGGAATGCGCACCTTGCCCTTGAGCTGCTGCGTGACCCAGGCATAAGCGGCGCGCGGCACCTTGGTCGCAATGGTGGGAATGCGCGCCTCATGCCAGCCAATGCCGGTGTTCAAAATGGTGACGCCTGCGGCCTCCAGGGCTTGGGCGAGTTGCACCACTTCTTCCAGGGTAGAGCCGCCTTCGACCAGGTCGAGCATGGACAGGCGAAAGATCAGAATGAAATTTGCGCCGACCTTAGCCCGCGTGCGGCGCACGATTTCCAGCGGAAAGCGGATGCGATTCTCGTAACTTCCGCCCCAGGCGTCGTCGCGGTGGTTGGTGTGGGCGGCGATGAATTCGTTGATCAGGTAGCCCTCAGAGCCCATGATCTCGACACCGTCGTAGCCCGCGCTTTGCGCCAGCGCTGCGGCGCGCACAAAGTCTTCAATGGTTTGCTCCACCTCCTCGGTTGTGAGCGCGTGCGGGCGAAAGGGGTTGATCGGCGCCTTGATGGCGCTGGGCGCGACCAGCTCAGGGTGGTAGGCGTAGCGGCCAAAGTGCAATATCTGCATGCAAATCTTGCCACCGGCCTCGTGCACCGCCTGCGTCACTACCTTGTGTTTTTCAGCCTCTTCTGGCGTGGTCATACGGGCACCACCGGGCATAGGACGGGCGCGGTCGTTGGGTGCAATCCCACCTGTCACCATCAGCGCCACACCGCCGCGCGCACGCTCGGCATAAAACGCGGCCATGCGTTCAAAGCCGTTCTTGGCCTCTTCGAGCCCGACGTGCATCGAGCCCATGAGCACGCGATTTTTTAAGGTCGTAAAACCCAAGTCCAGCGGACTGAGCATCAGGGGGTATGCCGTCATGAAAAGCGCTCCAAAAATTCCACTAGTTTGCGCCACAGAACGCGGCGCGGCGCGAGTTTAGGCGAGAGCGGGGAGGCAATGAATTGCTTTGCGCGACACGCAAATCGGTGCAATTCGCAGAGCGGCGCGCCAAGCCTTGCACATTCGCTCTTTAGGCCGCATGGTTACGGCATTGATCCGCCATCCCAGCCAAGGCCAGGATGGCTTGTCGAGGTTAGGCCGTCCGGGTTTTCCTCACTTGGCGAAGAAAAGTAACCACTTGCCACACAATGAATAAGCTGATTAAAGCCAGCAGGCTTCCGCTGATGGGCCGGGTAAAGAAGGAAGTGAAATCGCCACGGCTGATCAGCAACTGTCGGCGGAAATATTCTTCGAGCATAGGCCCCAAAATAAAGCCCAGCATCAAAGGTGCGGCTTCCAGACCGAGACGCATAAACATATAGCCAATAAAACCAAATGTCGCCGTGATGTAGACGTCATCCAGGTTATTGTTAATGCTGTAGGTACCAATGCAGCAGAAGAACAGAATCGCAGGGAAAAGGACACTGAAAGGGATCTTGAATACCGAAAGCCAATAGCGAACCAATGGAACGTTCAAGATCACCAGAAAGCAATTTCCCACCCACATACTCGCGACCAGTCCCCAGAATAAATCAGGGTGATTGGCGATCATGTTGGGACCAGGCTGCACGCCCTTGACAATAAAAGCGGCCATCATCAAAGCCATGACCGCATTCTCGGGAATGCCAATACTCATCAGTGGAATAAAACTGGTACGCGCAGCCGCCTCGTCGGCCGCCGCTTGGCCAGCGACGCCTTCAATAGCGCCCTCGCCGATCTCGTCCCGGTACTTGCTGAATCGCTTGTCGGCCGCATAGGCCGCAAATTGGGCAATAACGGGGCCACCGCCGGGCAACAGACCGAGAACCGACCCAATCACGCTGCCACGAAGGGCGCTTGGAATAATTCGTTTGAACTCGGGCCATGTCGGCATCAGCTTGATCTGGCCGTTGAAAGGGGTTACCTGTCCGCCGCTGTCGAGGTTTTTTACAATTTCAGCGATACCGAAGCAACCCAAAGCAACGCTAATCAGGCCAACGCCATCTGCTAAAAAGCCCAAGTCCATCGTGAAACGTGGAACGCCACTGTTGACATCGGTTCCGACCAAGCCCAGAAGCACACCGATCAATGTCATTGCCAAGCCATTGAGCATGCTTCCCGTCGTGACAAAACTCACGCAGACAAATCCGAGCAGCATCAGCGCGCAATAATCTGCAGGACCAAACAGAAGTGCAACCTCACCTAAAGTGGGTGCCAAAGTCGCCAACACGAGGATGGCTACGGTGCCACCAATAAAGCTTGAAATACCGGCAGTAAACAAGGCCAAGCCCGTTTTACCTTTGAGCGTCATCTGGTAACCGTCAATGCACGCCACAATGCTGCTGGCATGCGGTATCTTCATGGTGATGGCGCTAACGCTGTCCCCGTATTGCGCCCCGTAGTAAATACCAGCCAACATAATGATGGAGCCATCGGTTGGAATAGAGTATGTCAACGGAAGCAGCAAACTGATGGTCGACAACGGACCCAAACCGGGCAGCAAACCGACCAATGTACCAACTACGCATCCAATTGCGCAATACAACAGGTTTTGCCAAGTCAGAGCATGCTCAAAACCAAAAGCGAGATTGTGTATTAAGTCCATTAGATCAGGGGCAGATTAAGGCC
This sequence comes from Comamonadaceae bacterium, assembly GCA_947378275.1. GTDB lineage: Bacteria > Pseudomonadota > Gammaproteobacteria > Burkholderiales > Burkholderiaceae_C > Allorhodoferax. The sequence goes on along the minus strand of CANCJD010000007.1, from coordinate 12,901 downwards.
AAGTAAGTATTTGAAAGCAAAGGCAATGGCTATCAGGCATGCCGATATTTTGAGGTTGCGTGCGACCGTAAAAGAGGACGCTGCATACGCCGTGGAAAATACCAAAAATATAACTCCGAGAATCATATTTAGGTACTGGGAAATAATCGCAAATCCGCACAAGCCCAGCAGCACGAGCGCGATGTTTTTGAAGTTGTAACTGATAGGAACCGGTGGTTTGTAATGTGCGCCGATGACGGTTACTACGCCAATAACCAAGAGCATGCCGCTGACCAGCAGCGGAAACATGCCAGGCCCGGCCTTGCCAAACTTGCCTATCGAATACGTCATTGATGTTAGACCAAACAACAACGATATGGCGATGAGGAATACCCCCCTGACTAGATTCATATTTTTCATAGGATTGCAGCGAATAGTCCAACAATAGTTTTCAGCCCCGAAGCTTATCAGGTGTTCGCGCAGTAGGTAAAAACCCTGGCCATCGCGCACCCCATATGCGGGGCGCCGCAGCCTAGGTGCATTGGTTCAACACGCTGGGATGAAGTTACGATGCGACCTACCTCTCTAACGCAAACGCAACACACCATGAAAACCAAAGCCGCTGTCGCCTGGAAAGCAGGCCAGCCCCTCGCAATTGAAACCGTCGATCTGCAAGGCCCCAAGTTTGGCGAAGTGCTGGTCGAGATCAAAGCCACCGGCATCTGCCACACAGACTACTACACCCTCTCGGGCGCCGACCCCGAAGGTATTTTCCCGGCCATCCTGGGCCACGAGGGCGCAGGCATCGTGGTGGACGTGGGTCCGGGTGTCAACGGCCTCAAAAAAGGTGACCACGTCATTCCGCTTTACACCCCCGAATGCCGGGAATGCAAGTTTTGCCTGAGCCGCAAGACCAACCTGTGCCAGCGCATCCGCAGCACCCAGGGCAAAGGTCTGATGCCCGACGCCAGCAGCCGCTTTAGTTTGGACGGCAAGCCGATATTTCATTACATGGGCACCAGCACCTTTAGCAATTACACCGTGGTACCTGAGATCGCCCTGGCCAAAATCCGCGAAGACGCGCCTTTTGACAAGGTCTGCTACATCGGCTGCGGCGTGACCACCGGCATTGGAGCGGTGCTGTTTACCGCCAAGGTCGAGGCCGGCGCCAACGTGGTGGTGTTTGGCCTGGGCGGCATTGGCCTGAACGTGATTCAGGGCGCAAAAATGGTGGGTGCAGACAAAATCATCGGTGTGGACATCAACCCGGCGCGCCAGGCCATGGCGCGCAAGTTTGGAATGACCCACTTTCTGAACCCCAAAGAAATCGAGGCCGCAGGCGGCAACGTAGTCGAGGCCATCGTGCAACTCACCGACGGTGGGGCCGACTACAGTTTTGAGTGCATCGGCAACACCAAGGTGATGCGCCAGGCGCTGGAATGCACGCACAAGGGCTGGGGCCGCAGCATCGTCATCGGCGTGGCAGAAGCCGGAGCCGAGATCAGCACCCGGCCGTTTCAGTTGGTGACCGGGCGCAAATGGGAAGGTTCGGCCTTTGGCGGCGCGCGCGGTCGCACCGATGTGCCCAAAATCGTCGACTGGTACATGGAAGGAAAGATCAATATTGACGACCTGATCACCCACACCATGCCCATTGAGGACATCAACAAAGGCTTTGACCTGATGAAAAGTGGGGAGTCGATCCGGGGCGTAGTGCTGTTTTAGGTGAGAAGCGTAAGCTGAACCTGTCCATCCACCTATTTTTTCATTGGAGAACCATGCTGCCCGTTGTCATACAAGTCCTTCTGCGAAAAAAATCAAAACGCAACGACGAACCAACAACCTTGATGAGTGACGATAAGCTGGAGCGCATGGGCCGCCGCTGGGTTGCATCGATCTTGGCTATAGGCTTGTTTTTCGGCTTGGGCTATCTCTACACCCGGTTCGCCGTATAGGCGAACGCGGCTAGTGCCCCACACACTTCAGTCGCCGTGTTTGTCTTCTTGCGCATCGCGTTCGGCGCGCGTGGCAGGGCGGGCGATCTTTTTCAGGCGCACCAGGCGGTTGTGTTCAATATCGTCTTTCTTGATCTGCCGCTCGGCGTCGATCTTTTGGCCCACAGCCAACCACTGGGTAAATTCTTCGGGCGTCTCCAGCGTCACGCGGCCCAGGCTGCAGGCGCGAAAGTCGTAAATCGCGATTTCGGCCGCTTTTTGCAAGTTGATGCGCCCGCCTGACTGCAAAGCGCCACGCTTTTTGCCAATAGCGGCCAGAATTTCTTCGTCACTCATGGCCGCCACACCTTCTAGCTTGTAGCGGGCCTCAATCTCGTGGGCGTAGTGCTGGCGCAGGTAGTCCAGCAACTCCAGCGCCACTTCTTCTTCGTTAAAAGCATTGCGGCCAATAGCGCCGCTGGCGGCCAGGTTGTAGCCGCTCTTGGCCACGATGATGCGCGGCCACAGCACGCCAGGCGTGTCGTAGAGATAAAAGTCGTCGGCAATCGTGATCCGCTGCTCGATTTTGGTGACACCCGCCTCGTCGCCCGTTTTGGCGGAGCGCTTGCCCTTTAAGGTGTTGATCAGCGTGGACTTGCCCACATTGGGAATGCCGCAAATCAGCACCCGCATGGGTTTGGCCATGCCCCCGCGGTTGGGCGCCAGGGTGTGGCAGGCGGCCACCAGCGCGCGGGCGGGCGTGCTCATGCTCGCATCCAGCCCCAGGGCACGCACGCCTGGCAGCGCGTTGTAGTGCGCGAGCCACTGCGCGGTGCGCGCCGGGTCGGCCAGGTCTTGTTTGTTGAGCACCTTGAGCGCGGGCTTGCCACTGGTGATCTCGGCCAGCATGGGGTTGGCGCTGGAGCCGGGCAGGCGCGCGTCGAGCAGTTCGATCACCACGTCAATGTCTTTAATACGCTCGCCAATGGCCTTGCGCGTGAGGTGCATGTGGCCGGGAAACCATTGGATCGCCATATGTTTTTATTCTTTCAATCGGAGTCAGGGCCCCCGATTGTCCGGCACTTTGCATGTGGGCCCCCGCACAAGGGCCAAAACGCGTAGCGCCAGACCCTGCAAGATCAAGCGGCGCGACCTAGGCGATCCGGCGACAGGTACTGCGTCAAGTAGCGGTCAAAGGGCAGGCTGTCCGCGTCTTCAATAGCGCGCTGCTGCGCCATCGATGCTTCGGCCAACTGCTGGAAGTGGGCCAGCTCGTGCGCCTGAAGCGGTTCGGCCAGCTCTTGCGCCTTGGTTTGCGCGGAGTGCGCCTTGGCAAACGCAGAAAACGAGCCGCCAAAATCGTGCGCCATGGACTGCAAAACCCGCGCCGAAGGCAGCGTCTCAGGGTGGTGCAAGGCGTGTTCGGCCTGCGTTATCGCGTCGGTGTAGTCTGTGCAAGCGTGCGCCGCGTCCAGCGCGCGGGCTAGCGGCCCGAATTGGCGCACCAAGTCCATGCCCCAGTCGGTCAGCGCTACTTGAGCGTCCCCGCGTTGCAACTGCAGACCGGGTTCACGGCCGCGTTCGGCCACACACTGCTGGTTGCGCGCCATGGCAGCAATCTCTTGTGGCGAATCGTCCGGGCTGGGCTGGCTCAGGCAATGCAGCAAAAACACGTCTAAGAAGCGCAGAGTACGGGCGCTAATGCCCACGGGCTCGAACGGATCGAGGTCCATCAGGCGCACTTCGACATATTCCACCCCGCGCTCGCGCAGCGCGTGCAAGGGGCGTTCGCCCTGAAAAATCACCCGTTTGGGGCGGATGGTGCCGTAAAACTCGTTCTCGATTTGCAACAAGCTGGTAGTTAGCTGGCGAAAGTGGCCGTCCGGTGCCTGCACGCCAATGGCTTCGTACGGGGCGTAGGGCACGGTCAGCGCCTGGTGCAAGGACGCGGCGTAACCTTCCAGGCTGTTGTAGCTCACGGCAAGTGCGCTTTGGGCGTCGCTTTGGTAGCCCAGGCGCCCCATGCGCAGCGAAGTGGCATAGGGCAAACCCATGGTGCCGGGGTGCAGGACCTGCAGCGAATGGCTGCGCCCGGCCACAAAGGACTCGCACACCGCAGGCGAGGCGCCAAACAGGTACAAGAGCAAAAACGCATGGCGGCGGAAATTACGGATCAGCCCAAAATAGGCTTCGCTGGACAGGCCGGGCATGGACCAGTTGTAGTGGATGCCGGAGATGGTTTGCATGCGACGCCCGTAGCGGTAGCCCAGACCACTGCGGTACACGGTTTTGGCCTGGCCCACATTGGAACTGCCATACTGGCCCAGCGGAATAGCGTCGTCCGCTGGCAGCTTGCAAGGCATGCTCGACACCCACAGCAGCTCGTCACTCAGGGATTGCAAGGTGAATTTTTGCACCTGGCGCAACTCGTCGATACAGCTTTGCACGCCTGCGTGCACGCCGGTAATCAATTCGACTTGCGACTCGCTGAAATCGGTGGTGATATGCGGATGCGTCAGCGCCGAGCCCAATGCGGCCGGGTGCGGCGTGCGTACCAAAACGCCGTCGGGGTCGCAGCGCAGGCTTTCTTTTTCAATGCCCCGGCGAATGCCCAGCAGGCTTTGCGTGCTTATGCCAACGAGGGCGGTATTGCTTTCTGTCATGCCCATAGGCCCTCAAAATCCATTCAACGCTGTGAAGTTAGCACAGTCGTGTGCATATGGGGCGCAAGCGGGCTATTACAAGCGCCCCCGCACACCCCTCCCACGCGCCACTTCAGGCCAGATGTTTGCTGGCGCGGCCAATCTCAAGGGCGCCTTGGGCTGCACCGCTGGCGGGCACTGCAGCGTCGTGGCCGTCGCTTACCTGCGCCAACTGCGCTTGCAACTGCTCAGGCGCGTCGCTGCCCAGGCCCATCCAGACGCCTTGGGTCAGCGTGACTTGCGCTGCCTCCACGCTGCCCGCGCCCGCGCACAAAATCGTGCGGGTGGGCGCGTCCTGGGCCACGAGCACCAGCATGGCGGGCACCACGGCTTCGGGCTTGAGGGCTTCCAGAATCTGGGGCGGCATCAGGTCTTCAGTCATGCGCGTGGCCGCCGTGGGCGCCAGGCAGTTGACGTGGATATTGCTTTTTGCGCCCTCAATCGACAGCGTTTGCATCAGCCCCACCAGTGCCATCTTGGCTGCGCCGTAGTTGCTTTGCCCAAAGTTGCCATACAAGCCGCTGCTCGACGTGGTCATCAGAATCCGGCCGTACTTTTGCGCCACCATATGCGGCCAGACCGCCTTGGTGCAGTGCACAGCGCCCATGAGGTGCACATCAAGCACCAGGCGGAAGTCGTCGATCTCCATCTTGGCAAAGCTTTTGTCGCGCAAGATGCCCGCGTTATTGACCAAAATATCCACCCGGCCCCAGGCATCCACCGCCGCTTGCACCATGGCTTGCACCGCCGCGTAGTCGGTCACAGACGCTCCGTTGGCCATGGCCACGCCGCCAGCCGCTTCAATTTCTGCGACCACCGCCTGCGCCGCCGACACCGAACCGCCGGAACCGTCACGCGCGCCGCCCAGGTCATTGACGACCACTTTGGCACCGCGCTTGGCCAGCGCCAGCGCGTGCAGGCGACCCAGTCCACCACCGGCACCGGTCACAATTGCTACACGGTCTTTAAAGTCCAGGGCCATAAAATTCTCCAATCAAGTGGCAAAAGGCAGCCGCAGCCGCCAAAACAAAAGGCTGACTCTACTGCACGCCAGCTACCGCCTCAATTACCCACGCAACGAATGTGACACGCATGGAACTCAACTCCGAAATCCCCACCCTGCCCCCGCGCGACGCGGCCACCGTAGTCATGCTGCGCGACGGCACCCAAGGGCTGGAAGTGTTTTTGGTCAAGCGCCATGGCTTGTCCGACGTGTTGGGTGGCGCTTACGTCTTTCCAGGCGGCAAGTTGGACACCGCTGACTGCGACGCCGCCCACCACGCACACTTTGACCGCGACGCGGCGCTGCTGCACGCAGCGCTGGGTGAATCTGGCACCGACCAGGCCACCGCCTGCGGACTGTTTGTCGCCGCTCTGCGCGAGACGTTCGAAGAATCTGGCGTGCTGTTTGCCAGCGGCACCGGGACGGGCACCAGCACCGCCGCTGCGGCACCAGACTTTCATGCGCGGCTTGCCGCCCAGCAACTGCGCCTGCACACCAGCGCGGTGCAGCCCTGGACACGCTGGATCACGCCGCTTATGCCCTCGGTCACCAACAAGCGCTTCGACACCCGGTTTTTTATCGCTGCCATGCCCGAGGGCCAGCTGGCCGCACACGACAACGTCGAAGCCACTGAGAGCGCCTGGCTCCAACCCCGCACCGCGCTGCAGCAATACTGGGACCGTGAAATCGAGTTGGCTCCGCCGCAGATCATGAGCCTGGCGCAGCTCTCGCGCCACGCCACGGTGGCCAGCGCACTGACTGAGGCCGCCAGCCGCCCCCCGCCGGTCATCATGCCCGAGGCTTTTAACCAGGACGGCGAACGGGTGATCTGCTACCCCGGCGACGCGCAGCACTCGGTGCGCGCGCGCGCCATGCCCGGCCCCTCGCGCCTGTTCTGGCGCAACAAGCGCTTTGAGGCCGAAGGCGGGTTTGACGCCCTCTTCGCCTAGGCCTCCGGAGATTTAAGCCGTCACGGGCAGCGGCGCGCGTATCAGGTGGTCAAAGGCGCTGAGCGCGGCCTTGGCGCCCTCGCCCGCGGCAATCACAATTTGCTTGTAGGGCACCGTGGTGCAGTCGCCTGCGGCAAACACGCCAGGCACATTGGTGTGGCCCTTGGCGTCCACCACAATTTCTCCAAACTTGCTCAGGTCAACCGTGCCCTTGACCCACTCGGTATTGGGAATCAGGCCAATCTGCACAAACACGCCCTCCAGGTCCGCCAGATGCTCGGCGCCCGTGGCCCGGTCTTTGAAGCGCATGCCGTTGACCTTGCCCTGCGCACCGGTGATCTCCGTCGTTTGGGCCTTGGCGTGGATAGTGACGTTGGGCAGGCTCTTGAGCTTGTTCACCAGCACCGCATCCGCCTTGAGCTGGTCGGCAAACTCCACCAGCGTCACGTGCGCCACGATGCCGGCCAGGTCAATGGCAGCCTCTACGCCCGAGTTGCCGCCGCCAATCACCGCCGTGCGCTTGCCCTTGAACAAGGGGCCGTCGCAATGCGGGCAATAGGCCACGCCCTTGTTTTTGTACTCGGATTCGCCGGGCACGTTGACGTTGCGCCAGCGCGCGCCGGTAGACAAAATCACGGTCTTGGCCTTCAGGCTGCCGCCGTTGGCCAGCACCACTTCGGTCAGGCCGCCGGGCTGGGTGGCGGGCACCAGCTTGGCGGCCTCTTGCAGGTTCATGATGTCCACGCCGTAAGCGCGGGTTTGGGCTTCCATGGCGGCAGCAAACTTGGGGCCGTCGGTTTCCAGCACGGAGATGTAGTTTTCAATGGCCAGCGTGTCGTTTACCTGCCCGCCAAAGCGCGCTGCCACCACGCCCACGCGAATGCCTTTGCGTGCGGCGTACACCGCAGCGGCCGCGCCTGCCGGGCCGCCGCCGACGATGAGCACGTCAAACGGGTCTTTGGCCGATAACTTGGCGGCATCCTTGTCGGCCGCGCCGGCGTCGAGCTTGGCCACAATTTCTTCCACAAGCATGCGGCCGTTGCCAAACAACGCGCCGTTGAGGTAAATACTGGGCACCGCCATGATTTCCCGTGCGTTCACTTCGTCTTGAAAGGCGCCGCCTTCGATCACCGTGGTCTTGACGTGGGGGTTCAGAATGGCCATCAGGCTCAGGGCTTGCACCACGTCGGGGCAGTTGTGGCAGGTCAGGCTCATGTAGACCTCAAAATTGAAGTCGCTGCCGGGCTCGGGACGCAAGCCCTTGATCTGCTCAATCACGTCTGGCTCCACCTTGGGCGGGTGGCCGCCGGTCCACAAGAGCGCCAGCACCAACGAGGTGAATTCATGGCCCAAAGGCAGTCCGGCAAAGCGCAAGCTGGTGTCTGACCCTGTGCGCTTGAGCGAAAACGAGGGCTTGCGCGCGTCTTGCCCGTCGTATCGCACGCTGATCTTGTCGCTGCGCAGACGCTGGATTGTCTCTAGCAGTTCGCGCATTTCGGTGGAGTTGCTGTCGTCCCCCATGGACGCCACGATCTCCATCGGGAGCGTCACGCGTTCAAGATAAGCCGCGAGCTGGGATTGAAGTGTGTCGTCAAGCATAGGAGTTCCTTTGGATTCTGAAGGGGGCAACTGGTGCGTATTGGCTGCAAGCCACACCCATTTTTGGCATAAAAAAAGCCGGACGGCCCGCTGCGCATCGCAGGACGCTGTCCGGCCGGCAGGCGCGCCGCAGCGCCCTGCACTTCTCAGCCTGTGGCTTAGATCTTGCCGACCAGGTCCAGCGACGGAGTGATGGTCTTGGCGCCTTCGTTCCACTTGGCGGGACACACCTGGCCGGGGTGGGCTGCGGTGTACTGCGCAGCCTTGAGCTTGCGCAAGGTTTCCTTCACGTCACGAGCGATTTCGTTGGAATGCACTTCCATGGTCTTGATGTGACCTTCGGGATTGATGATGAAGGTGCCGCGCAATGCCAAGCCTTCTTCGTCAATATGTACGTCAAACGCGCGGGTCAGGGCGTGGGTGGGGTCACCGATCAGGGCGAATTGGGCCTTGCCAACCGCAGGAGACGTTTCGTGCCACACCTTGTGGGCGAAATGCGTGTCGGTGGTGACGATGTAGACATCGGCGCCCGCTTTTTGGAATTCAGCGTAGTTGTCGGCTGCGTCTTCAACTTCGGTCGGGCAGTTGAAGGTGAATGCTGCAGGCATAAAAATAAACACGTTCCACTTGCCCTTGATGGACTCGTTGGTGACGGTAACGAACTTGCCGTTGTGGAACGCTTCGTTCTTGAAAGCCTGGACTGCGGTGTTGATCAAAGACATGGTGATTTCCTCTAGAAGTTGGAGGTGGGTGGATGAACAGTTCAAATTCTAGGGCGCTTCAGCCATGCAGCGGGTTGATTGATTCAATGAGGCCTATTGCCAAAACCTATTTCCGACATGCGTAAGCCGGGAGCAAAGAAGGCGCGCCGTTCAATCCTCGACGAAGGCTTCTTCGCGTTTGGCCTTGACCGAAGGCATGAGCACAATCGCCAGCAACACCGCCGAAGCAGCGAGCAGACCCGCAGACAGGGGACGTGTCACAAATACGCTCCAGTCACCCCGCGAGAGCAAGAGCGCGCGGCGCAAGTACTCTTCCATCATCGGCCCCAGGATAAAGCCGAGCAAGAGTGGCGCAGGTTCGGCACCCAGCTTGATAAAGATGTAGCCAATGAAACCAAAAATTCCCACCATCCAGATGTCAAACGTGGTGTTGTTGGTCGAATACACGCCAATCGCGCAAAACAACACGATGGAAGGAAACAGCCAGCGGTAAGGCACGCTCAGCAGCTTGATCCAGATGCCGATCAGCGGCAGATTCAGTATCACCAGCATCAGATTGCCAATCCACATTGACGCAATCAGGCCCCAGAACAATTCAGGGTTGTTGGTCATCACCTGCGGTCCGGGCTGAATGTTGTGAATGGTCATCGCGCCCACCATCAGCGCCATCACCGCGTTAGGTGGAATACCCAAGGTCAGCAGGGGAATAAAGGAGGTTTGCGCACCTGCGTTGTTGGCGGCTTCGGGGGCCGCCACGCCGCGAATATTGCCTTTTCCGAATGGGAGTTCGCCCGGGCGCAGCGTGGTTTTCTTCTCCAGCGTGTAAGCCGCAAACGCCGCCATCACCGCACCACCTCCGGGCAAAATTCCCAGCAAAGAACCCAATGCCGTTCCGCGCAATATGGCCGGAACCATGTTTCTGAAGTCTTCTTTGGTCGGCACCAGACCCGCGACTGATGCAGTAAATACCTCGCGCTCGCTTTCATGCTTGGACAGATTGCTGATGATTTCTCCGTAGCCAAACACGCCCATGGCAATCACGATAAAGCCGATGCCATCGGTCAGTTCGGCCACATCGAAGCTAAAGCGCGCCACCCCCGAATTCACATCGGTGCCCACCATACCCAGCAACAGGCCCAGCACGATCATGGCAACGGCCTTGATCAATGAGCCCGACGCCAACACCACGGCGCCAATCAGGCCCAAAATCATGAGCGAAAAATACTCTGCCGGGCCAAACTTGAAGGCCAACTCGGTCAAGGGCGCCGCAAAGGCCGCCAAAATCAGTGTGCCCACGCAGCCGGCAAAAAACGACCCCAGGCCCGCGGCTGCCAGCGCCGGACCGGCCCTCCCTTGGCGCGCCATCTGGTAACCGTCAATCACCGTCACCACGGACGAAGATTCACCGGGCAAGTTAACCAAGATCGCGGTAGTTGAGCCGCCATACTGCGCGCCATAGTAAATACCAGCCAGCATGATCAGCGCGGCCACGGGTGGCAAGGAATAGGTTGCGGGCAAGAGCATGGCAATGGTCGCCAAGGGGCCAATGCCGGGCAGAACCCCTATCAGGGTGCCCAGCAGGCAACCCACGAACGCGTACATCAAGTTGGGCAGCGTAAAAGCCACGCCAAAGCCAAGTGCCAGGTTGTTAAACAAATCCATGAAGCGCCCCTTAGACTTTGACGAAGCTTGGCCAAACCGGCAACTGCAACTGCAACTGCAGCAGCAAAATGAATGCCGCATAACTCAGAACCGCCAAAACGCTGGCCAGAAGGGTCACCTCCTTGAACTTGAACTCTTCGCCCGCGTTGCTGGCGATGAAGGTAAGCGCAAAGATGCCCACGATCAAGCCCATAGGCGGTAGTCCGATACTGGGCAATCCCCCCAGCGCAGCGCCGAACACCAGATTGGCTGCAATGATAAAAATCAGCGGTTTCCAGGCGAAACTGCCAATTTTGTCCCCGTCCACCGTTTCCACCACAAGCGATGTGAATGTGATCATGGCGCCCAATAGCGTCAACACCACGCCTAAAACCAGGGGAAAGTAGCCCGGCCCCATGCGCGCACCCTGGCCTATGGGATAGCCACTCGCCGCCCACACAAAGGCCACGCCTGCCGTCATAAACATCAACCCCGAGAAAAAGTCTTTCTGGCTTTTTATGTTCATAGTTTTTTGTTTTGGCTTCTCGGTAAATGGTGCCATTGTGCACCCTGGAAATCAGGCTTTGCCGTCGCTCACATTCGGTGTCGCGCTCAGCACTTCTTCCAGCACCGTGCGGCCTTCAGCCACCCGCAGGGCGCCGGCAAGCCGCAGCGGCTGCATGCCGTCGGCCACTGCCTGGCGGCGCAGGACTTCGATGTCTGGTTGGGCATTGACCAAGGCCTTGAGCGGCTCAGACACCACGAGCAATTCGTACAAGCCCATGCGCCCCCGAAACCCTGTCATACGGCACTCGACGCAACCCACGGCCTTGAAAGGCCGGTAACTGCCGTTCAAGGACCATGGCTTGACAGCAGCAGCCAGACCATCAAGTGGCGCATCGGGGTCGGGCACGCTGCAACTCGCGCACAGGGTACGCACCAAACGTTGGGCCAGTACGCCCAACAGCGTGGCATTGATCAAATACGCCGGAATACCCAGCTCAATCAGGCGCGTCATGGCCGATGGCGCGTCGTTGGTGTGCAGGGTGGAAAACACCAGGTGCCCGGTCAGCGCCGCCTGCACCGCCATTTCGGCGGTCTCTAAATCGCGGATTTCGCCCACCATGATGACGTCCGGGTCCTGGCGCATCAGGGCGCGCACGCCCTGGGCAAAGCTGAAGTCGAGCTGCGGCTGCACCTGCGTCTGGTTGAAAGACGGCTCGATCATCTCGATCGGGTCTTCCACCGTGCTGACGTTGATTTCTTCAGTGGCAACCCGTTTGAGGGTGGAATACAGCGTGGTGGTCTTGCCCGAGCCGGTCGGGCCGGTCACCAAAATAATGCCGTGCGGTTTTTTCAGCAGCGCCTCCCATCGTTGGGCATCGTGGGCTGCAAAGCCCAGGGCGTCAAGGTCTTTGACCGTGTTTTCGGGGTCAAAGATGCGCATCACCATTTTTTCGCCAAAGGCGGTGGGCAGCGTGGACAGGCGCATCTCGATCTCGTTGCCTTTGGCGTCGCGGGTTTTGATGCGGCCGTCCTGCGGGCGGCGGCGCTCGATCACGTCCATGCGTGCCAAGATCTTGATACGCGAGGTCATGGCCAGCATCACCGCCGGCGGCAACTGGTAGACCGGATGCAGCACGCCGTCAATGCGAAAGCGGATCACGCACTGTTCGCGCCGGGGTTCGAGGTGAATGTCGCTGGCGCGCATGTCAAAAGCGTACTGCCACAACCAGTCCACCACCATCACCACGCTTTGGTCATTGGCGTCGAGTTGCTTGTTGGTTTTGCCCAGTTCCACCAGTTGCTCAAAGCTCACGCGCGTCTGGTTGCCATTCTTCAGGGCGGTGCGTACCGAATGCGCCAATGCATAAAACTCGGCGGTATAGCGCGCAATGTCCTGTGGGTTGGCCACCACCAGCCGCACCCGGCGGCGCGACTGGCGCTCCACCTCAACCAGCCAGTCGGTGGCAAAAGGCTCGCAGGTGGCCACCACAATCTCCGTGGCGCTCATGGCCACCGGCAGCACTTTGTGGCGCTGGGCGTAGGCGGCGGTAAAGGCTTCGGCCACCTTGCTTACGTCCACCTTGAGCGGATCAATGCGTAAATAAGCCAGCCCGGCGCGCGGCGCCAGCCAAGCCAAAAGCGCTTCGGCGTCCAAGATTTTTTGATCGACGGCGCGGCGCATGCCCAAGCTGGCCAAGCGCAGCACAGGGTGCTGCGCGCTCTCGCCTTGGGCACAGCGCGCGCTGGCGCGTGCGGCTTCGTCGGCAGACACCGTACCGTCCGCCTGCAACCAGGCAATCAGCCGCTGCCAGTCCAAGGGACCCCGGTGGTTGATGGGGTGTAAGGCTGGTGCGGCTAAAGTGTT
>CANCJD010000006.1 GCA_947378275.1 Comamonadaceae bacterium | reverse complement strand
GCAATACCCACGCGTAGCAAGCGCTGCGGCCACCAGCCCGACCAGCGCCCTGCCCGGCGCGCCAGACGCTGGCGCCGACACCCGCAACTGGGTGCGCTACACCGCCGGGCGCAGCTACCCTGCGCAGCAGTTTGCGCAACTGTTTGACTGAGTTGCTTGAGCGCGCTTGGGCGTGACCGGTTACTAAGCAGGGCGCGCGCCTACCAACAGTTGGAAGCGGGTGTGCGGGCACCGGTTTGCGTAACCGTCATGGTGGCGCAGGTGGCATCGTTGTCAGCCTGCGTGCCAATGGCCGTGGCCTGGACCACAAAAGCGCTGGCAGTGAGAGATGCCGCAGGCAAGCTAAAGGTGTATTGCGCTGACAAATCCGCCTGGCATTGCTGCGCATCTGCGGCAGGCAAAGCCGCGCTGGCATAACTCATGTTGGTGGTGTAGACGCGCTCCATGTACTGCGCCTGCTCCATCAAGCAGCCTTGGGCTACATTGCGCCGCGACTTGGTCACGCTGCTGGAATAGCTGGCGTAGGCAATATTGGCCAAAATACCAACGACGGCAACCACGATCATCAGCTCCAGCAGGGTGAAGCCGGATTGTTTTGCGGGGAGTGTTGGCTGCATGGCGGCTCCTTATTTCACGATCTCGCGCCAGGAGACCCGGCGCAATTTGCGTGCGTAGGGATTCTTAGTGGCAGCATCCGCAAGACCAAGGCCGTTCGCGCCGGGATCCGATCCATGGGCTATCACGTTGTTGCCGGAAAAACTGACCTGGCCCACCACCCCGATGCCAAAGTTAATGGAACTGATCACTTTGGTTACGCCGCTAACGCTAAAGGTCTCGTCGGTGAAGCTGCCATTGCGGTTAAGGTCTAAAGCGCTCGTAGCCAAACCACCACCATGGTAAGCATCCATCACGTTCACGTAGCCGATGTCGTTCGGCGTGCCGCAAGCTGTTCTATTAACCATGTTGCTGCTTACCACCACGTAAGGCGTCGTGCCCGCGCGTACGGTTGCGGCACTGGTTACTTTTTCTGACGGCGACGTGCTGCTGGCAGACCAGTCCATGTACCAGCCCGATTTTCCATTCATGTCATTAGAACCAGGTAAGGCGAGGCTGCGTACTGAATACCCATTAGCGTCAGTACCTGTGGTGGCGTCGATGCTTCGCCCTCTCAGATTGGCCTTGAGAAGGGTGGTGCTACCGCTATTCTCATACATAAGACCGTACATGCTTTGCTTTTGGGTACTTGCCACATCCGAGGCCGTCAGGTCACTTCCGGTACCAAAAAACAGAAACTGCTTATTGGACACTGCCACGTCGGTCGATGCGCTGTTAGTGCTCAGAGTCACCGGTGCCGTAATAGGCTGAGTTTTGTTGGCATCACCTGTGACGGTGGCCTTAAAAACCAGGCTGGCCTTGCCAGACGCCCCTGTACCCCTACCTAAATTGTTCAGGTCGAACTTCCACACATTGCCCAAATAGTCTCCCGCGTAAGCGTATTGCACTCGCCCGTTGCTATCGGTCACGAGAGTGGGTGTTGCCAAGCCGTTTGGTTGGGTACTGGTGCCTGGCGCCGTAGCGCTGCCATTTTGGGCAACAAGTTTCTCTGACCAAGAGCCATTCACCCAAACCACATACAACACTGCATTATTGTTAGTGCTGTTATAGCCGTTACCAAAAACTATCACCTGGTCACCGTTTTGTAATTTTGTAAATAAAGGCTTACCAAGGAGGTATCCCATATTGTCATCATTCGCACCAAGTTCCCATACCATGTTGTCGGTACGTAGACCCAAGCTAGTGTTATTTACCTCCATACCAAACAATCCCTTGGCCGCACGCCCCATAAAGCCCACCAAATAATTTGCGCCTCCGTTATTATCTGCCTTGTTGGATACGGCAATATTACCGTCTATAAAATAGCGATGGGAAAAGTCTGGGCTTGCCAATAAGCCAAGGTTATTGGTGCTGGTGATTGCCGTACTCGGGACATAAGCGAACTTCTCACGGCCGGTGGCCGCATCAAACGCGTGCAACATGCCATCGTTTGCTGCCACATATACAGCACCTGTATCTGCGGAATACACTGGCACCGAATTCACCGTCATCCCCAACGTTTTGCTGCGGTTACGATAATTGCCACTGTTGCGTTTTTCTCCAGAAGCGTCTCCCCGCAAGTAGTTGACCAGCTCTGATGATGAAAATTTACCGGAATAAAGAGTGTCTAAATTCGTGTAGTTAAATTCATGCATCGAATTATATGTTGGGTGCTTAAAATAAATACTTCTTGACGATGCCATGGAACTGGTAAGTGTCAATGAAGTATTCCAACCTGTGCTGTAGTTGATTGATTCCGCCACGTCTCCTTGGCTCACAGCAACGGAAGTGGCCGTCAACACACCACTGAAGTCACTCAAATCAAAAGCAGTTGTAAATATCTTGCCCGCACCCTGCGCCTGCTGGCTGTTAGTTACCGCCGTCTTCGCCGCACCCCGGCTTAGCATCGTATCCAGCATGGTGGGCAAGGCGGTATACAACTTGGCAGGATTGGTCAGATCGGCGAAGTTGCTGGGGTCGCTGCTTGTTGGGCCAGTAGGCTTTGCGCCATCTGCATAGCCGCCCCACTTGGCGGCGTACCACAAAGGGTCTTTCAGTAATGGGACCGCCGAGGTATCCGAGGGCGTGAAAGTCTTTGTACTGCTCACATTGTTAAACGTCGCGAGAGTATCGCATCCGATAGCGTCCACATTATTTAAACAGTAATTGGCAGTTTGGCCGTCGGGCACATTCAAAAAGTACTTCGTAGTGGCCGTGGCGCTGGTGGCCACCAAATATACGCCATCATTTGAACTGCCTGAAACGATATACCCCAGGTTTTGTGTGCTGGTATTGTCGCTACTCACCACTTGCACCTTTACGGAAACACTGCTTGCATTTGCAGTAATAGTATATTGTGCGACCGCATGCATTGCATGATCACCGCCCCACGAGCTGTTATCAAAGTTCACATACATTTCGAGACTAAAAGTGCCCCCGGCATTCAAGGGGTCCGTCAAGGATGTAACCTGCGCGCCAATTATTTGGTTAGTCGCCTGGAACTGCCCTTTTGCGTTTTTAGTGGAATCTGTAGCATTCAGTGTTTTCCCAAAGGGCATGATAGTAATTATTTTCCCACTGACTGGTATTTTGATCATAGGCACGTCGTGCGAAAACTGCAGCGCGTAGGTGTCGACCGTTGGTATATTAATATCATTAATACTGCGCAGCCGCTGCTCTTTGCCAAACTTGGCAACCGACGCTGCGTAATAACTGCCGTCGCTGTTGGCACCGTCTGGCGCCAGGCCTCTTATTTCGCCCAAGTTGCTGACGGGCTTGGCCGTTGGCGCGTAGTCATTATTGACAGAAGTCGTCTGCCCAATCAACCTGGTCCCGATAATATTTTCATCTGCGCCTATGGTGTTGGCCAAGCTAGTGACATTGAGGCTCACACCAGACGCAGAACTCAGGTTCTGAATGCTTGTCGGGCCGCCACGGACATTCGAAAAGGAGGCGCCCGGTAACTGATCAGAATCGAAAGAATTAGGGCCAGAAATTACCAGCAAATTTGGCTTAGCGCACACATTGGCCGCAGAATAGGGATCTTGCCAAGCAGGCGTGCGCAAACCAACGCCATACGTCTTGCTGTAGTCGTCACCCAATGCCGTTGGATCAGCTTGACTGGTAATAGTAGCATCGAAAACTCCACTGGACTCGCCCTTAAAATAACGCAATCCTTCGTACATCATTTCAGCAATCGGATTACCCCAGTCACTATAATTTCCCTGGTTCATCATGTCCCGTGTAAAATCAAAGGTATTTTTATATTTGTAAGCGTAAGGTGAAACCGAAGTAGGATAACCTTTACTATAAAGATTTGAAGCTGCGGGGTTTTGAGGGGTGCGAAATACAGCGCTATCGGCTGTTTTATTGCCATAGTTGTTGTTAAAATTGCGTATGGCTATATTATTAATTTGCGTAATAATGAGTGCATTAATTGTACGGCTATCATTGACTGCATTAGGCGTTTTGAATACGCCCGTCGTTGGATCAATTTCATCAGAAAAATCGCTGATATTTTTTCGCAGTATTCCGCCCGAAAGGTTGCTGTCATAGCTGCCAGTAATTAACCCAAATTTTATTTGGCCAGTTTCTCCATATTGCTGCAGTATTCCGACGGGCTTATAGCTAGAATTTCCGTTTGCATCTTTATATTCCTTGCATCGATCAATATAGTCCGGGGGTATGCACACTTTCACCCGTACTAATGTCTCGTCGAACTGTCCATTGTCTGTAAAAATAGATGGTGCAGTATATTGCTGATCTATATAAAAACTGCCCGCCTTGGTCCGGAATAAGGGGTTTTCTGATGCGCATAGTGTAAGGCGCCAACACATATAGGTTTCGTACACAAAACTACCGCCACTTATCCCGTAGTTTCTTTCAAGGCGGGATAAGTTTGCGAAAGTTTCGGTGGGATTTGCGTATGGAGATGCTTCAAGTCCCATATGCCGATCCACCGTATTGGCGCCGACATACTCTCCTCCCCACGCGTGGCCATCTTGAGGAATATAGGCGCGCCGCAATACGGTAGTGCTCGCAGTATCAATATCCCGCATTCCTCCATAGAGGGCGACCCTAACCACATCCATTCGACTCATCGTCGCCCAATTTAACCAATTTCCACTATTGTAATTTCCTGATATATAAGGCGGACAAGATCCAGGCACCAATTTGCCATTGGGGAGTTGTTTTATTGACGTCTTGGCATTTGGCTCGTACATAAATTGGCCATCAGAATTTTTCCGGCTCTCCGCGTCGTTTTGCCAACGATTGGTATTGTTGCTGCCATTGGGGTTCGAGTTGGCCCGGCGATAACAATAATAAGGATTGAATATTCCTTGGTATTCAATATCGGGATTAAATACCTTGTCGATTTTCCCGTCGCCGTCTAAATCACTCCAATTGTTATAGGCTGGATAAAACAGGCTGTGGTCGCGCGACATGATGAGCATGACCAAGGGAGCGACGTTGCTCGCTGCGTAGACCGGCAGCGCCGTCTCGGGCGAAGTGCCCAGCACGCCACTGGTTTGGGTCTGCGCGCGGGCCGCGGTCGCCCCGCAGGCCAGCAGCCAGGCCATCAGCAGCCACACCAGGGCCTGCCCTAGGTGCGTGGCGGCAAACTTGACTAGACGGGTTTTGATCAGCATGGGGGCCTCCCAACGGGGTTAATTCGGTTGCGACACCAGGTAGGTTTGCAGTTGCACTGCGGCCCGGTCGGTGCCGGGTTTGGTGCGCACGGTGACGCGGTACTGCGCGCAGTTGCGCGGGTCGTTGGCGGCGGTGGGGTCGCATACAAAGTTGTTGCCCAGAAATTCGATGATGTACTGCTGCACGGTGCCTGCCGCCAGTGTGGCGTCCGAACCGGTGGTGGCACTGGCTGCAGCGGCGGGCGCAGTAGCGCTGACTTCTGCCCAACCGTCAAAGCCCGCAACTTCCCAGCGCGGCGAGCAACCGGTCGTAGGCTGGGAACACAGACCATTGGTGCAGGGCGACGGGTCGATCGCCGTGGCGTTGGCGCAGGCGCCGCCGGTGTAGCTTCCTCTGGCATCACTGCCGCTTGCGTTAAAGCCTACGTTGAATGTGGAAGCTTCCGACTGTGCCCGCACAATGTCTTCGGCCTCACGCAGCACCCGTTCGGCCGACTGCATGGCCAGGCTGCGGTCCAGGGCGTTGGCCGCTACGCGTTCTTCCACCACCAGGGTGCGCACCGCCGCAATGCCGGCAAGGGTGACCAAGAACACGAGAATGAGCACCACCACCAACGCAATGCCGCCTTGTCGTTGGGCGGCAACGGCAGCACGGGGGGGGCGATGGCGTGGTCTCATGGCAAGCGCCTTCTGATGGCAACGGTAAAGGGCACGGTGCGGGTCACCGCTGCGGCGGCGCTGCCGGTGGTGCCCACGCTGTCTTGGGTGGCCAGGGTCAAGGTCACGCGCACGGCAATGACCTTGGTCCAGTCTGTGATGCTGGTGGCGTCTACATAGGTGGTGGCTGCCGGCGCTCCAGAGGCATCGCCCAGCAGGTATTGGATACGCATGTTGCTGACATTGACCACCATTTCGTCGTTCGCGTTGGTGTAGCTGCCGTCCGGATTGAGGGTGAGGCGACGCAAGGATTTGGTCGTGGTGTTGTCGGTACTTTTGCCGATGTACCAGACTTGGGCGCTGAGCGGGTTTAAAAAGCCACCGGGGGCAAAGGTGTTACTGATCCCGTTGACGCCCGGGTTGGTGTATTTCACCGACGTGCCACTTGCGCCGGTGGCTTCAGACACCCTAAACGTAGCAACATTGGAACCATCGCAAGCGGTGACCACTTGGTCTTGCTTGTAATTAGGCGCGCTGGCGGTGGTAAAGGTGCCGGTGGCAGGACTGTGAGAAACGATTTGCACCGGCGTGCCGGAGCTGCTGGCACTCCACACCAGCAGCGATTCGGTGGAGCCAATCTGGGCCGTGGTGGTGCCGTTGGGTGCAGTCAGTTGCCCGGTCCCTGAGCCCAAGACGTTGCCCACCAGGCCGCGGTCCCACACCGACCAGGTATTGGAGCCGCTCACGATATTGACCGCGACCAGACTGCCACCACACACCACGCCCCCCGCCTCGCGGATGTCGCGGCTAAGCAGGTCGACTGCAAAACGGGCGTTTTCTTGCATCCGTGCCACGCCTTCCACCAAAGCAAACGACGTGCGGTTGGAAAGATAAATGGCCAATGCCGCGCCCGTAGCCAGCAGGCCCAGGGTGATGGCAATCATCAACTCCACCAGCGACACCCCGGCTTGCGCGCGGCGCAGGCGCTGGCTGGGGCGCAATGCGGGCCTGCTCATAAGCGGCTCACCATCTGCAGCGATTGCGTGGCGCTGCCACCGAGTGCGCGACTGTCATCCCAATAGACGTTGACGGTGCACACGCCCGCGGTGGTGCAGGTGATGTCCGCACAGGTGGTGGCCACATTGCCCAGGGCGGTTTTAAGGGCGCCAAACCAGGCAGCCAGATCGGTGTCTGCCAGGGTGGTGCTTGCGGCGGGGCTGGTGCATGTTTTGGGGATGTTGTAGGGCAAGCCGCTGGCTTTGGCGGCCGCGCGGTTGGCGCGCATCGACTCCAGGATGTAGTTGGCCAGGGTGGCAGCGTCATTGCGCTGCAGGCTGCTTTGGGTGGCTTTAACCGCGCGCACCTGCAAGGCAGAAAAGCCCACCAGGCCCACCGACAGGATCAAAAAGGCGATCAGCACCTCAATGAGTGCGACGCCGCGCTGCGCTTTGGCGCCCGTTTGCCGTGTTGGCATTCCCGTACCCCCTGCCTGCATTTTGGTTTTACTAACAAAATCAGTAACAAATACCGATGTTGTTATTGTAGTCAGAGTCTGGGGAGATATTCGTAAATATGGCTACCATCAGCAAAATGAACATTCCAATCCAACTGCGACGCGCGTGCCAAGGCGTCACCCTCATCGAGGGCATGGTGGTGGTCGCCATTCTGGGCATCTTGGCGGCCATTGCGGTGCCTGGCTTTAAGTCCACCATTGACAGCATGCGGCGCACGGTCTATGCCAACCAGTTGCTGGAAGACTTGGCGTTGGCGCGCAGCGAGGCGATCAAGCGGGGGGTACGGGTGACGGTATGCCCGTCAATCGACGCCAGCAGCTGTACTGACAGCACGAGCTGGGCTTTGGGGTGGATCATATTTCCGGATGCCGCAGGAACAGGGGTGCGCGACAGCGCCACTGAAACCCTGATTCGCGTGCACGACGCGCTGCCCGACGGATGGATTGCTGTCAAAAACGGCACGAAAAATTACGTGGGCTACAGCGCTTCGGGCTACAACGCTGACGCCTTGGGTTTTACATTGGCGATTTGCCCCGCTTCGTCGGCCTGCGATACAACTACGACCACCACGCCACAAACCAATCTAGTGATGAGCTCGGTAGGTCGCGTGCGTATCGTGTCACTCAACTAGAGCGCTGCACCCAAAACCCCCAGCACCTCCGCCAACACCTGCCGCGTGGTTTGCCCAGCCAAATCCAGTACCACGCTGCGCTGGTAATAGGCGCTCAGGTCCAAGCCCACGCCAACGCCGCGCAGCTCTATTTGGCCTTGGGCTTCGATGTGCGCGGCGGTGGACTGCAAATGCCGGTCCAGGTAGTGCGGATCGTTGGCCAGGGCGGTGGCGCCGTCCATGGGGCTGCCGTCGCTCACCACCAGCAAGATGCGCCGGCGCACGTCTTGCGCTTGCAGGCGCGCGCTGGCCCAGCGCAGGGCTTCGCCGTCTACGCATTCGCGAAACAGCTCGGGCTTGAGCAGCGCAGCCAGGCTGCGCCGGGCGCTGCGGTAGGGGCTGGCCTGGTCTTTGAAGACGAGGTGGCACAGCTCGTTCAAGCGCCCCGGCGCTGCTGGTTTGCCTGCGCGGCGCCAGTCGCGCAGCGCGCGCCCGCCGTTCCAGGCGCCGGTGGTGTAGCCCAGCAGCTCGGTCTGCACGCCAGCGCGCTCCAGCGCGCGCAGCAGCACATCAAGCGCCGTGGCCAGCGCCAGCGCGTGGGTCTTCATGGAACCCGAACAGTCCACCAGTACGCTCAAGGCGCACTCGGTGTGCGGGGCGATGTGTTCGGTGCGAAACAGGCGGCGCTCTTGCGGGCTGGCAATGAGCTGGCCCAGACGGCTGCCGTCAATGCGCCCGGACTCCTGGCCGCTGTCCCAGCCGTCCACCTCGGGCAGCGCCAGGCGCGCTTGCAGCTGGCGCGCCAGCAATCCGGGGCTGACCGCCGCTTGTGCTACCGAAACGTCTAGCGTGGCGCGCAGGCTGGCCAGTTGCTCGGTGCGCACCAGGGCGCTAGCGTCCACCACGCGGTCATAGGCGGTGGTGAATGCGCAGTAGGCATCGGGCGCGCCTTCGGGCGAATCGCGCTGCGTGGGTGCGCTGGCAAAGCCGGGTTCGCTGTCGGCTTCAAAGTCCACCCAAATTTGCAGCCACGCGTCTTCTTCGCCGTCCTCGTCGCGGGCGCGGGCGGCGGGCTTGCTGCTGTCCGCCTGCGTGTCCACCAGCGCGGCCACCACGGCGCCAATGGCCAAGGCGTGCACCGCGTAATCGGCCTGGTGGTGGCGGCTGCGGCGCAGGCCGGCCAGGGCGTGGCCGATGCGCGGCGCCAGGCCAAAACGGGTGCCTTCCAGCAGGTCTTGCAGCGCCTCGGGCACCGGGTCGCCCGTCACGCGGGCGCGGCAGATGGTGGCCACGGTGAGCAACAAAATGCCTTGGGCAGATTCATGCAGGCGGGCGCGCACAAAAGCCTGCGACCAGGCCTCAAAGCGGTGGCGCATATTGGCGCGCACGCCGGGCCAGACCTCGGGCACCATGGCCTCAGCGCGGTATTGCTCCAGCAGGTCAAACACCCGGCGGGCCATGGGCAGCGCCGGGCGCAGCTGCTGGTGCAAGGCGCGGTCGCTAAAGCGCAGGCGCAGCGCCACGCCGTCGGCGGCACCACGAAACGAGGCCAGGTCGTCGGCGTGCGCGGGCGCAGGCGGAGCGCCCGGACCGTCGCCGGGCGCTGGCACAGCCTCAGCTTGCGGATGCAAATGCGGCGCAAAACTGGGCAAGAGCGTGTGGCCTTGCCAGAGTTTGCGGCCCCGGTAATGCAGGCCACTTTGGCCGCTTAAGGCCCGCAAGGTGGCGGCGCACAGCGCGTCGAGCCGCTGCTGGTGGCGCACCTGCGCTTGCACGCTGGGCGCGGTGCTGCCCGCTTGCGCTGTGTCGGGCATGGGCTGGCTCAAGCCCCCGGCGCGGCGGCCTGCGCGCCATCGGCTTGCAGGGGCTGGTCAAAGCAACGCTGAAAGTACTCGGCCACGGTGGCGCGTTCGGCCTCATCGCATTTGTTGACAAAAGACAGGCGCAGCGCCAGCGCCACATCCTTGAAGATTTCCAGGTTTTCGGCCCAGCTAATCACCGTGCGCGGCGACATGACGGTGGACAGGTCGCCCAGGGCAAAGCCTTTGCGCGTCAGGTCTGCCACGGCCACCATTTGCGCCAGCAGCGCCTGGTGTTCGGGCCCGGCCAGCGCTGGCACGCGGGCGGCGACGATGGCTGTTTCTTCCGCTGCGCTCAGGTAGTTGAGCGCGGCCACCAGATTCCAGCGGTCCAACTGGGCGTGGTTCAGGCGCTGGGCGCCGTGGTACAGGCCGTTCAAGTTGCCCAGGCCCAGCGTGTTGCTGGTGGCAAACAGCCGGAACTGCGGGTGCGCGCGCAGCACCGTGTTTTGGTCGAGCAGGGTGAACTGGCCTTCGCGCTCCAAGAGGCGCTGGATGACGAACATCACGTCGGGCCGGCCGGCGTCGTATTCGTCAAAGATCAGGGCCATAGGCCGCTGCAGCGCCCAAGGCACCATGCCTTGCTGGAACTCGGTGACTTGCTGGCCTTCGCGCAGCACCACGGCGTCGCGCCCCACCAAGTCCAGCCGACTGATGTGGCCGTCGAGGTTGATGCGCACGCAGGGCCAGTTCAGGCGCGCGGCCACTTGCTCGATGTGGGTGGATTTGCCGGTGCCATGCAGTCCTTGCACCAGCACGCGGCGGTTGTGGCTAAAGCCGGCCAAGAGCGCCAGCGTCACTTCGGGGTTAAAGCGGTAGGCGGTATCGACCTCGGGCACGTGTTCGCTGGGCTCGGTAAAGGCGGGCACTTGCAAAGACGAGTCGATGCCAAACACGCTGCGCACCGAGACCTGGTGCATCGGAATGGCGGCCTGCGCCGCCGTAGCAGGCGCGCTCATGCGCCGGCCACCGCTGCAAGCACGGCGCCCAAGCCCTGGGTGGGCGTGGCGTCGGTTTCGATGTGGCTCAGGGCGGCGGCGGCGCGTTGCAGCGCGGGCAGCAGGGCCAAGGCTTTGTCAGCCGTCAGGCGCATCATGGGTGCTTGCACCGCTACGCACAGATTGGAGCGACCGGTGCTGGACGGTACCGCCACAGCCACGCACAGCAGACCGGGCAAAAATTCTTCGTTGTCCAGCGCAAAGCCCTGGCGGCGCACAGTGCGCACCTCGGCCTCCAGCGTGGCCAGGTCGGTCAGGGTTTTGGGGGTAAAGGCTTCTAGTGGCGTGTTGCCCAGCAGGCGCTGGCGCTGGCCCGGGGCCATCTGGCTCAAAAACACCTTGCCGCTGGCCGAACAATGCACCGGCACGCGTGAGCCGGGGTGCAAATAAAAGCGCAGGGGCGCGGGGGTTTCCACCCGGTCGAGGTAAATCACCTCGCTGCCGCTCAGGGCCGTCAGGTTGCAGCTTTCGCCCACTTCGGCCACCAGATTGCGCAGCACCGCGTGGCGCGCGCCGTGGGCAGTGTCGTTGAGCAACAAGTTCTCGGCCAGGCGGCGCAGGCGCACGCCGGTGCCGTAGTGGCGGCCGTCGCCACTGCGCTCCAGCAAGTGGGCGTTTTCGAGCTGCTGCAGCATGCGGTGCAGCGTGGGCTTGGGCACGTCGGTTTCGTCGGCCAGGCTTTGCAGCGAGAAATACTGGTCTTTGGACGCAATCACCTCCAGCAGCGCAAACAGGCGCAGCGTGGGCGTGTCGCCATTGATTTCAACGGGGTCGGGCTTGGGAAGGGTGACTACAGCTTGCATGGCCGGGATCATAAAACAAAGCCCCAGTTATTGCAATTTAATGGAACAAAATATCTCGAATATTGAAATAGGTGTTGCATGGTGCGAGTTTCGTGGCTATAGTTTCATCCAATTCCGGTTTTCGGAACGCTTTGTTTCACTACCGCCTGGTTTTGATGCAATGCAGCAATTTTGCGCAGCCGCTGCCGGTGGCTGCTTTTAGCGCCCCTTTTTTTTCTTTCAGGAGACTTATTCCATGAGCCAAGCCCCCAAAGACACCCGCACTGTTGCCACCGGCATGCAAAAAATGACGCCCTCCGAGGCTTTTGTCGAGACCATGGTCGCCAACGGCGTGACTGACATCTTCGGCATCATGGGTTCGGCCTTCATGGACGCGATGGACATCTTTGCCCCCGCCGGTATCCGCCTGGTGCCCGTGGTGCATGAGCAGGGCGGCGCCCACATGGCCGACGGCTATGCCCGCGTGTCCGGTCGCCACGGCGTGGTGATTGGCCAGAACGGCCCCGGCATCAGCAACTGCGTGACCGCCATTGCTGCGGCCTATTGGGCGCACAGCCCGGTGGTGATGATCACGCCGGAGACCGGCACCATGGGCATGGGCCTGGGCGGTTTCCAGGAAGCCAACCAGCTCCCCATGTTTCAAGAGTTCACCAAGTACCAGGGCCACGTGAACAACCCCAAGCGCATGGCCGAATACACCGGCCGCTGCTTTGACCGCGCCATGTCTGAGATGGCGCCTACGCAGCTGAACATTCCGCGTGACCATTTCTATGGCGAAATCATGTGCGAAATCCCCAAGCCCATGCGCGTGGAGCGCGGCTCGGGCGGCGAAAACAGCCTGGCCGCTGCCGTGGAACTGCTGGCCAACGCCAAGTTCCCCATCATCTTGTCCGGCGGTGGTGTGGTCATGGGCGACGCGGTGCCCGAGTGCATTGCCCTGGCCGAACGCCTGGGATCACCCGTGGCCAACGGCTACTTGCGCAACGATTCCTTCCCCGCCAGCCACCCGCTGTGGGCCGGCCCCTTGGGTTACCAAGGCTCCAAAGCTGCCATGAAGCTCATGGCGCAAGCCGACGTGGTGATCGCCCTGGGTTCGCGCATGGGCCCGTTTGGCACGCTGCCTCAGCACGGCATGGACTACTGGCCCAAAGACGCCAAGATCATCCAGGTCGAAGCCGACCACACCAATCTGGGCTTGGTGAAAAAAATCACCGTCGGCATCCATGGCGACGCCAAGGCCGTGGCCAAAGAACTGCTCAAGCGCCTGGCCGACCGCACCCTGGCCTGTGACGCCAACAAGGCCGAGCGCGCCGCCACCGTCAAGGCTGAAAAAGACGCCTGGGAAAAAGAACTCGACGCCTGGACCCACGAGCGTGATCCGTATAGCCTGGACATGATCGACGAAGCCAAGGGCGAACGCACCCCCACCGGCGGCACCTACCTGCACCCCCGCCAAGTGCTGCGCGAGCTGGAAAAAGCCATGCCCAAGCGCGTGATGGTGTCTACCGACATCGGCAACATCAACGCCGTGGCCAACAGCTACCTGCGCTTCGATGAGCCGCGCAGCTTCTTTGCGCCCATGAGCTTTGGCAACTGCGGCTATTCGCTGCCCACCATGATCGGCGCCAAAGCCGCCGCCATGGACCGCCCCGCCGTGGCCTACGCCGGTGACGGCGCCTGGGGCATGAGCATGTCCGAACTCATGACCGCCGTGCGCCACGACATTCCCGTGACTGCCGTGGTCTTCCACAACCGCCAATGGGGCGCCGAGAAGAAGAACCAGGTGGACTTCTACAACCGCCGCTTCGTGGCCGGTGAACTGGAAAGCGAAAGCTTTGCCGGTATCGCTATTGCCATGGGTGCCGAAGGCATCGTGGTGGACAAGTTGGAGGACGTAGGCCCCGCCTTCAAGCGCGCCATTGACATGCAGATGAACGAGGGCAAAACCTGCGTCATCGAGATCATGTGCACCCGCGAACTCGGCGACCCCTTCCGCCGCGACGCGCTGGCCAAGCCCGTGCGCTTTTTGGACAAGTACAAGGACTACGTCTAAACCCCGCCCGCGAAGGAGCCGCTATGCGCGCCACCCCCGACGGCAAGGCCAGTCATCCCCGTTTGGACCGTTTGGTGGCGCAAGCAACTGCGCGCGCCGGCAGCACGCCGGGTGCGCTGGCCATGGTCTACCCCTGCGACGCGCTGGCCATGGACGCGGCGGCGCGCATTTTGGACAGCGGCATGGCGCGCCCGGTGCTCATTGGCCCCGCTGAGTTGATTGCCCAAGCTGCGGCGCTTGCCGGTGTGGATGTGCGCCGCTTTGAAGTGGTGGACACCGGCGCCCACGCCCCAGACGCCGCGCTGCGTGCCACCACCTTGGCGCGCAGTGGCAGTGTGAGCGCGCTGATGAAAGGCGCGCTGCACACCGACGAGCTGATGAGCGCCGTGGTCAACAAGGCCACGGGTTTGCGTGGAACTGCGCGCATCAGCCACGCCTTTGTGTTTGACCTGCCGCGCTACCCCAAGCTGCTGGCGCTGGCCGACTGCGTGGTCAATATTGCGCCGGATCTGAAAACCAAAAAAGACATTCTGGGCAACGCCGTGGCGCTTTTGCAGACGCTGGGTATTGCGCACCCCAAAGTGGGCATCGTGACCGCGGTGGAGACCGTCAACCCCGCCATTCCCGCCACGCTGGACGCACGCGACCTGGTGGCCATGGCCCACGCCGGAGCTTGGCCGGGCGCGATTGTGGAAGGTCCGCTGGGCTTTGACAACGCGATTTCTGCCGAGGCTGCGCGCATCAAAAAAATCGACTCGCAGGTGGCCGGTGACGCCGACCTGCTGGTGGTACCCGACCTGAACGCCGGCAACATGCTGTACAAAAGTTTCAACTACATCGGCGGGGGCGACTGCGCCGGGCTGGTGCTGGGCGCGTCCGTGCCGATTGTGTTGACTTCGCGCGCGGACAGCCTGCAGTCGCGCCTGGCCTCGGTGGCGCTGGCGGTGCTCAGTGCGCGCGCGGCGGCCAGTCATTAAACCCGGCCTGAACTTCCTCTGAACCAAGGATTCCCACGTGTTCAAATTTCTATCTTCCGAGCCGGTGCACCAGCCACTCAAGGCGCCCACGCCCACGGCCGAGACCACCATCAAGTGCACCACTTGCTATATGTGCGCCTGCCGCTGCGGCATCCGCGTGCATTTGCGCGAGGGCGAGAACGGCCCCGAGGTGCGCTACATCGACGGCAACCCCAACCACCCGCTCAACCAGGGCGTGATCTGCGCCAAGGGCTCGTCGGGCATCATGAAACAGATCTCGCCCGCGCGGCTCACGCAGCCCCTGTTGCGCAAGCCCGGCAGCGAGCGGGGCGCCTCCGAGTTTGAAGCCATCAGTTGGGAAAAAGCCTACGAAATCTTGACCGAGCGGCTGCAAAAAATCCGCTCCACCGACCCCAAGAAATTTGCGCTGTTCACCGGGCGCGACCAGATGCAGGCTTTGACGGGTTTGTTCGCCCGCCAGTTCGGCACGCCCAACTACGCAGCGCACGGCGGCTTTTGCTCGGTCAATATGGCCGCCGGCATGATTTACACCGTGGGCGGCAGCTTCTGGGAGTTTGGCGGGCCGGACCTGGACCGCTCCAAGGTTTTTGTGATGCTCGGCACCGCGGAGGACCACCACAGCAACCCGATGAAGATTGCGCTGTCCAAGTTCAAGCGCAACGGCGGGCGGTTCATCTCGATCAACCCGATTCGCACCGGCTATTCGGCCATTGCCGACGAGTGGATTCCCATCAAACCCGGCACCGACGGCGCGCTGTTGATGGCGCTGTTGCACGTGCTGATCCAGACCGACCAGCTCGACCACGCTTTCTTAAAGCGCTTTACCAACGCGCCGCAACTCGTGGTGCTGGACGAGGGTGCGCGCGAGGGCCTGTTTGCCTTTGACGCCAACCCCGAAAAAGGCCCGCCGGGCGACGGCCGCAACCCGCATAACAAGCTGATTTTTGACAAGACCAGCGGCACGGTGTTGAACGCCTACCCCGAAGGCATTGCCGAAGGCTGCGACCCGGCGTTGGAGGCGCCACTCGAAGGCTTCTTCACCCTGGCCGACGGCACACGCGTGACCCCGGCCTTCCAGTTGCTGCGCGACCGCGTGGCGAGTTGCACGCCCGAATGGGCCGCCGCCATTACCGGCATCGACGCCGCGCGCATCGTCAAACTCGCCCACGAAATGGGCGACGCTGCTTTGACGCAGGCTTTTGAGTTGCCCATTCCGTGGACCGACGCCTGGGGCAAGGTGCACCCGACCACGCAGGCGCGGCCTTTGGCTTTTCATGCCATGCGCGGGCTGGCGGCGCATTCCAACGGCTTTCAGACCGTGCGCGCATTGGCGGTGCTGATGAGCGTGCTGGGCACCATTGACGCGCCCGGCGGCTTTCGCCACAAGGCGCCGTATCCGCGCCACATCGTGCCCAATTACCGGGCCTTCAATTCGCCCGAAATGATCCAGCCCAACACGCCGCTCAATGCTGCGCCGCTGGGTTTTCCGGCGCACCCGGACGAGCTGGCCATCAACCCGGACGGCTCGCCCATCCGCATTGACCACGCCTTCTCGTGGGAGCATCCGCTCTCGGCCCACGGAATGATGCACAACGTGATCACCAACGCGGCCAAGGGCGACCCCTACCGCATCGACACGCTGATGATCTTCATGGCCAATATGGCCTGGAACAGTTCCATGAACACCATGGGTGTGCGCGAAATGCTCAACCGCAAGGACGAGAAGGGCGAGCACGTCATTCCGTTTCTGGTGGTGTGCGACGCCTTCCAGAGCGAGACCGTGGCCTTTGCCGATCTGGTGCTGCCGGACACCACCTACCTGGAACGCCACGACGTGATGGGCATGCTGGACCGCCCGATTTCGGAATTTGACGGCCCGGTGGATTCGGTGCGCATTCCGGTGGTCAAGCCGCTGGGCGAATGCCGACCGTTTCAGGAAGTGCTGATCGAGCTGGCGGGGCGCCTGAAGTTTCCGGCCTTTACCACCGCCGAGGGCACGCGCAAATTCACCGGCTACCCGGACTTTGTGGTGAACTTTCAGCCGCAACCCGGCATCGGCTTTTTGATGGGCTGGCGCGGCAAAAATGGCGATGAGCATTTGCGCGGCGAGCCCAACCCCAAGCAGTGGGAAGCCTATGAGAAGAACGACTGCGTGTTCCAGTACCACATGCCCGAGACCATGCACTACATGCGCAACTGGAATCGGGAATATTTGGACTTTGCCAAAGACAAAGGCTGGCGCCAGAAGAACGACCCGGTGCAGCTCGCCATCTACTCCGACACCCTGCAGGCCTTTCGCCTGGCCGCCCAGGGCAAAACGGAGGGCCGCCAGCCGCCCGAGCATCTGCGCGAACGTATTGACACTTACTTTGACCCGCTGCCGTTTTGGTACGCCCCGCTGGAAGAGGACGCCACTGATCTGGCAGCCTATCCGCTCAACGCCATTACCCAGCGGCCCATGGCGATGTACCACTCATGGGATTCGCAAAACGCCTGGCTGCGCCAGATCCACAGCCACAACTACCTGCATGTGAACCCGCGCACCGCGCAGGCCGCAGGCATTGCCGACGGCGGCTGGGCCTGGGTGGAAAGCCAATGGGGCCAGGTGCGCTGCATGCTGCGCTACAGCGAGGCGGTAGAACCCGGCACGGTCTGGACCTGGAACGCGATTGGCAAGGCCGATGGCGCCTGGCAACTTGCGCCCGGCGCGGACGAAGCGCGCAAGGGCTTTTTGCTCAACCACCTGATCTCGGAAGAGCTGCCCATGCAGGGCACGGCCAGCGGGCGCATCAGCAACTCCGACCCCATCACCGGCCAGGCCGGCTGGTACGACGTGCGTGTGCGCATTCGACCCGCCGAACCTGAAGCGCCGCAAGAGACCTTTCCGCAAATCGCCAGCATGCCCGCCGTGCCCGGCGTGCTGGGCAAAGCGGCGCAGGTGTTGACTTACTTTGCCGGAAAGAAAAAACCATGATCCAGTGGCTCAAGGATTTGCTGCAATCCAACCTGATGGAGAGCAGCCCCGGCGTACGCGCCAACACGCCTGCCGCGCCGACCCCTCCCAAGCGGGTGCGCGCCGAACAGGGCGAGACCCTGGCCAAGCAGCTCGCGCTCGTGATTGACCTGAACGTGTGCGTGGGTTGCCACGCCTGCGTCACGTCCTGCAAGCAATGGAACACCTCGGGCAGCGCAGGTCCCTTGGCCGACTTTGCGCCCTACGGTGCCAACCCGACCGGCACGTTTTTCAACCGGGTGCAAACCTATGAGGCGGGCGAGTTTCCGGGCACCGACACCATCCACTTCCCCAAGAGCTGCCTGCACTGCGAAGAGCCGCCCTGCGTGCCGGTCTGCCCCACGGGCGCGAGCTACAAGCGCGCGGAAGACGGCATCGTGCTGGTGGACTACGACAAGTGCATTGGCTGCAAATACTGCGCCTGGGCCTGCCCCTACGGCGCGCGCGAGATCGACGAAGAGCGCCAGGTGATGACCAAGTGCACGCTGTGCGTGGACCGCATTTATGACGAACAGCTGCCGGTGGAAGACCGCAAGCCCGCGTGTGTGAAAGCCTGCCCCACCAACGCGCGCCTGTTTGGCGACGTGAAAGACCCGAACTCGGAGGTGAGCATCGCCATTCGCGAGCGCGGCGGCTACTCGCTGATGCCCGAGTGGGAAACCAGCCCGGCCAACCAGTATTTGCCACGCCAGATCACGCCCATGGCGCATGCAGCCGCGTCGATTGCGCCCAAAGCCACGCCTCCCGCGTTTCGTTCCAGCCCCCAGGATTGACCCACCATGCATCCCGCTTTTTCGATTCTGTTTTTTACCACCCTGGCCGGCGCAGCGCAGGGGCTGGTGGTGGCGTTGGCGCTGGCGCTGCTGGCCGGTGTGGCCATGGACGCCACCTTTGTGCTGCAGGCGCTGGCCGTGGGCGAAGTGCTGCTGCTCGCGGGCCTGGGCGCCTCGTTTTTGCACCTGGGCCACAAGATGCGCGCCTGGCGCGCGGTGCTGATGTGGCGCACCTCGTGGATGTCGCGCGAAGTGATTGTGCTTCCGGTCTTTATCGGCGTGGTGGGCGCGTGGTGGCTGAGCTTGTGGGCGGGTGTGAGCGGCCCGTGGGCGCAGGTGTTGCCGCTGCTGGTGGTGGCCGGTGCGCTGCTGCTGTGGTACTGCACCGCCATGATTTACGCCTGCCTGCGCTTTATCCAGGAATGGGCGCACTGGCTCACGGTAGCCAATTTCACGCTGATTGGCTTGTCCTCGGGCAGCGTGCTGGCCTGTGCGCTGGCCGCGCTGAACCAGCAAGACGCGCTGCTGCAAGTGCTGGCGCCCTGGGCGACCGAAGTCACCCTGATGGCAGGTCTGTGCCGCTGGGCCAGTCTGCGCCGCAATGCGGACTTGCGCGCGAAATCAAGTCTGCAATCGGCCACTGGCATTAAGGCCCACAAGCTGGTGCAAAAGTCCATGGGCATGTCGGCCGGGTCTTTCAATACCCGCGAGTTTTTCCATGGCGCCAGTGTGGCTGTGCTGGCCAATATGCGCTGGGCGTTTTCCCTGGGCTTGTTTGTGCTGCCGCTGATGCTGGCGCTGTGGGCGTCATCGAACGGTGTTCTGTGGCCCTGGGTGCTGGCCTGCGCCCTGCAAGCCCCGTCACTGATCGCCGAGCGCTGGGTGTTTTTTGCGCAGGCCAAGCACCCGCAGAATTTGTATTACCAAACGGTGGGGTGATGGCGGGTCGCCACGGCGTGCTCAATTCTTCAGGCCCACCCCCAAGGCACCGAGCTTTTTTGCATACGCGTCGCTGCGTTTTGATGCCTTTGCCGCAGTCTGCGTGGCGGCTTGGACTGCCTTAGGACCTTTTTGCGCAGCCGCTTTGATCAATCCCAACTTATGCGCAGCATCTGCCTGCGCCCGCTTGAATGCGGCAATGAGTTCAGCATGGGCAACGGATGGATTCACGGAAACTTCCCTTTGAAATAGCGTTCTTTTTTGGCGCGATGGGTTTCGGGTGATAGACCTTAAAGCTTGACGTTGACGCGCAGCAAAGCGGTTCTTAATTCGCGATTTTCCGCTTGTGAAACATCTACCTTTTGAACCGCCAGGTCGAACGGTGAACCTGGCCTGATGCTGGTCGGCAACACTTTCTTGACAGGATTCACCGCGGGGTACGTGCCCTGCCCCGGGCACATGCGAACGCCAAACCCGAATGCTTCGAGTACGCCTTTCGAATACAGCTCTGCCAGCTGTTGAAACGTCACGAAGGTTGAGCGCTTCACTGCCTTGGACCCGGGCTCGCTGATGTCGCGCACGATTTCGAATTTACCCAGCGTATCGCGCTGCGTGTTGGTAAACGGATGCAGCAAGAAAGTCTGGCGAAGCCCATTCTTTTTGGACACCAGCGTGTGCTCGACGGCGATATCAGTTAGCAGCATTTTGTTTTCCTATTTTTCAAGCCAAGCCACTGGGGAGCCGATGCCCCTTGGGGTGCGAAGTGCTCGATAGGGGCGGCCCACACCCTGAGGGCCCGGACTTTAACTGAACGACCGCAAATTCGGGTCTCTGTCAGTCAAACCCCTGCCCCTAGAATGCCGCCATCCAACTGAATAAAGTCTCTTTGTGATGCAAGTTGCCTCTAAACATCTCGATGATTTTGAATGGACTTCCTGGCCCCTCGACCAGGTGGCCACGCGCGGCAAGGCGCAATGGAAAGAGCTGCTAGGCAGTGGTAGCGGGTGCCAGAACGACATGACCATGGGCGTCGTTCGCCTCAGAACGGGAGAGTCGCTGGAGCCCCATCGCCATGCACAGCCGGAAACTTATTTCACCCTGTCAGGACGTGGAACCGTCACCATTGAGGGCGTAGTTCACAACGTCGAACCCGGAAGAATGCTGTTCATTCCTGGCAACGCCCAGCACCAGATCAACAACGTTTTTGAGGAGGACTTGACGATCCTCTATGCGTTTGCGGTCAGCGATTTCAGCAATATTCAATACCACTTTTAAGCGCGCCTTCTTGCACACCCGCAAGCAGACACGGTTAACACCGCTCTCCCTTTAAGGAACACACCATGGACACCCCCGTACCGGCAAGCCACGAGCATGACCACGCCACCACCGACTGGAAGCACGACGGCGTGCGCGTGGTGCCGGGTGACCAGCTCGACGGCAACGTGCCTTCCACACCGGGTATGGACCGCAAGGCGGCCATCAACTTTGCACGCGTGGGTGCACAAAAACTGTGGGCGGGGACGGTGCATATTCACCCCAACGCCAAGACCGGCGCGCACCACCACGGGCCGTTGGAGAGCGTGATCTACGTGGTCAAAGGCCGGGCGCGCATGCGCTGGGGCAACGCGCTGGAATTTACCGCCGAGGCCGGACCGGGCGACTTTATTTATGTCCCGCCCTTTGTGCCCCACCAGGAAATCAATGCCAGCGCGGACGAGGCGCTGGAATGCGTGCTGTGCCGCAGCGACGGCCAGGCCATTGCGGTCAACATGGACATCGAGCCCGTGGAAAAGCCCGAAACCGTGCTCTGGATCGATCCCACGCATCCGCAAGGCGGGGTCTGATTTGCGCCCAAGCCAAGGCCTCGCACTTGCAAATGTGCTTTGCATGCTTTCGATGCTGGTGTGGGCGCTAGGGCTACCCGCCGCCGACACGTTGATTGGCACGGTGCCCGCATTGCCGCTGACGGCGGCGCGCATGGTCATGGCTGCCGCCTGTCTGTTGCCACTATGGTGGTGGATGGAGGGCACGCAAGCGCTGCGCACGGCGCACTGGGGCAAGGGCGTGCTGGTTGGTGGCGGGGGCATTGGCATTGGCGCCTTCATGCTGGTGCTGGGTCAAGGCCGCACCAACATGGTGACGGTGGCGGTAATTTCTGCCGCCATGCCGGTTGTGGGCATCGCTATTGAGGTGGCCCTGGATGGCCGCAAGGTGACGCTGGCGCTGGTGCTGGGCGTGCTGTTGAGCCTGGGCGGCGGCGTGATGGCACTGGGCGGTACCGGCGACGGGCTGGGCATGGGGCTGGGCGCGCTGCTGTGCTTTGCCTCCATCGTGCTCTACACGTTGGGTTCGCGCATGACGGTGACGTCCTTCCCCACGCTTACGCCACTGGGGCGCACCACGGTCACGCTCACAGGTGCGGCCCTGGCCACCAGTGTGGCGGCCGCCCTCAATGCGCTGCTCGGTGGCGCAGGGCCCGACTGGAACATGCTGGGCCTCAAAGAACTCGGCGCGCTTGCGGTATTCGCGATTGGCGGCCTGGCCATCAGCCAGGTGCTGTGGATCACGTCGATTGGCAGCTTGGGTATTGCGATGTCGTCGTTGCACATCAACGCCACGCCGTTTTACGTGATGCTCATTCTGTTTGCGATGGGCGGCGCCTGGAATTGGACGCAAGCTGCCGCGGCCGCCGTGGTGGGCCTGGGCGTGCTGATTGCGCAAGGCATCGTGCCACTGGGGCGGCGCCCAGCGCCTGTCGCCAGCGCAACCCATGACCGGGCGCAAGGGCATTAAGGTGGTGCCGGGATAAGGTTCGGCGTGTTTCTCCGGCCGCGTCCTTCACCGCAAGGAGTTCCATGCTGCAACGCGCCTTTATCGCCTCGGCCTGTGTTTGGGGCCTGATTTCTTTTCCAGGACCTGCCATGGCCCAAACCAACCGCATTGACACCATCCGGTCCGATGCCCCGCAGCTCGCCCCCTACGGCAGCGCAGCCGTGGGCGTCACTACGCGCACCGTCACCAATCCTGGGCAACTCGACATCGCCAGCTTCAAGGCCGGCGCGCCCATGCCCGTCTACGACCGCGCGTTGACGCTTGAGGTCTGGTATCCGGCGCTGCTGGCCGCTGGCCAAGCGAGCGGCGGGAGCTACCGCGCCCTGACCCGCGACGGTAAGACCGAAGTCACCCTGCACGGGCGCGCCGTGCGTGACGCCGCGCCGCAGCCCGCAGGCGGCCCCTACCCGCTGCTGATCGTTTCACACGGCTATCCGGGTAACCGCTTTTTGCTCAGCCACCTGGCAGAAAACCTGGCCAGCAAGGGCTATGTGGTGGCCTCGATTGACCATGCCGACAGCACCTACGAGCGCCAGGGCCCCTTTGGCAGCACGCTGCTTAACCGCTCACTGGACCAGTTGTTTGTGCTCAATGCAATGGCCCGGCTGGGTCGCAGCGACGCGACGTTCCAAGGCCTGGTCAACGCCGACCAAACCGGCTTGATTGGTTATTCCATGGGCGGCTTTGGCGCGCTCAACACGATTGGCGCAGGCTTTACCGCTGCCAGCGTGGGCTTTTCCTGGGGCACGCCCAACGGGGCACTGGCGCAGCGCCAGGCGGGCAACCCGGCGCACGTGGCCAGCCTTGATGCGCGCATCAAGGCGGCCATTGCCTTTGCGCCCTGGGGATGGAACGCCGGCTTTTGGGATGCTGCGGGCCTGGCCGGCATCAAGACGCCGGTGCTGTTTGTGGCGGGTAGCGCAGACGATGTATCTGGCTATTCGCCCGGCGTGCGCAACCTATTTGAAGGTGCGGTCAACGCCCCGCGCTACCTGTTGACTTATGAGAACGCCAACCACAACGCTGGCGCACCCATGCCCGCGCCCCAAGAAACCTGGGCGCCCGTGCCGACGCTCAACTTTGTGCCCGCCGAGCATTACAGCGACGCGGTGTGGGACAACGTGCGCATGAACAACATCGCGCAGCACTTCGCCACCGCCTTCCTCGGCAAATACCTCAAGCGCGACGCCGCCATGGACGGCTACCTGAACCTGGTGGAATACGCCAAAGACGGCAAGATGTCGCTCGAGAAAGACGGCAGCCCCAAGCCCGACCACAGCTACTGGAAAGGCTTTCCCGCCCGCAGCGCGGTGGGACTGCGCCTAGAGCAGCGCACACCTTGAAGACGCTGGCGGCTCAGGGCTGGATTGCGGGCGTGGCCTCGCGCCGGTGTTCGCGCCGGGCGATCCACACGGTGGACGCCAAGATCACCAAGGCGCCTAGCAAAGTGGTGTGGCTGGGCACATCGGCAAACACCAGCCAGCCCATCAGCGCTGCCCACACCAGATCCAAAAAGCGCAGGGACTGGGTGGCCGAAATGTCGGCGGCCCGAAAGCCGCGCGTGAGCAGATAGTGGCCCAGCGCCCCCATCAACCCGGCGGCGACAAAGCCCAGCCATTGCCAGGGCGTGGGCGTGGTCCAGTGCAGCAGGCCCATGGGCAGGCTCAGCACCGTGACCGACAGCGCCTGCCACAGCACGATGACGCCAGGCGACTCGGTGCGGGTGAGGCTTTTGGTCATCAGAAACGAGGCAGCAAAGATGGGCGACGAGGCCAGCATGATGAGCGGGTACCAGCCGCCTTGGCCGGTGAGCTTGGGTGCAATCACCACCAGCACTCCGGCAAAGCCAAAGAGTGCGGCCACCCAGCGGTCGGTGCGCATGGTTTCGCCCAAAAACCAGGACGCGCCCAGCATGATGAAGATCGGCCCGGTAAAACCAATGGCCGTGGTGTCTGCCAGCCCCAGGTGCGGCAGCGCGGTAAACCAGAACATCAGGCCCAGCGTGTGCACCGCGCCGCGCCACAACTGGCCCGATAGATTGACCGGCCAGTAACTGCGCCAGCCCTGGCGCAACAGCAGCGGCAGCATGATGACCACGCTAAACAGGTAGCGCAAAAACTGCGCCTCAAATGGATCAATAGACAGCGTGATGGCGCGTACCAGGGTGTTGAGCAAGGTAAAGGCCACGCCGCTGAGTGCCACCCAGAACATGCCGCGCCACACCTCGGGCATCAGGTGGCCCTGCATGCGCGCGTGGCGCAGCCATAGCGCAAGGCGGCGCGATCTCGCAGAGTTTGAAGGGCGCAAGGCGCTCATGGGCGCGGACCAAAAAAAAGGAGGGGCACAGCCCAAGTATCGGGCGCCAGCGGTCCCACACCAGTCCCCCAACCGACACGCGCTGAGAGGAAAGAGGCAAAAGAAAGGCGCAGCGCCTTGGCGACCCTCAGGGCCAAGCGCTGTTGCGGCGCAGGCCTTACTCGCCGACGCGGGCTTCAGAGCGCCCCAGCGTCCAAGTCAGACCCAGGCCGAGTGAGGGACTGCTGTTTTGCAGGTGCAGCGGGCTGGCCGTGTTGGCGCTCAGGCCGTAGTAGTCCATGCGCGCATAGCCAAACACCCGCACATCGGGGTTCAGGCTCTTGCTGGCACCCAGGCTGGCCCGCGCGCTCATCAAGCCGGACTGCGCCTCAAAAGCAGGGCGCAGCGCCGTAGCGTAGGCCGGGGCCACGCCGTAAAAATACTGGTTGACCTGCTGGTCGCCCCAGGCCAGGCCGGCCTTGGCCGACAGGCTCCAGCCAGCACCCACGTTGTCCACGTCCAAAGCCAGCGAGGGCTCGAACACCAGGCCTTGGCCGCGCGTGCCACCGTTGACTTCAAACACTTCGCGCAGTGGCAGGTCCAGCCCAAGGCGCCAACCCGGCCCCGGGCTGGGCAGTTTGACCCTCAGGCGTGGTCCAAATTCCAGCAGCGTTCCCAAGTCGGGCATGCCTTGGCGCACGGCGATGTCATTGGACGTGGCGGGAAACGAGCCGCTTACGCCCAAGTCGAGCTCATAGTCGGACGCCAGGCGCAGGCGCGCATCAATGCCGTCGCGGTCCACGCTCAGGCGCTCGCCTCGGTAAATAAAGTAGGGCAAAACCAGGTTGCGGTTAAAGCGCTCGGTTGATGCGGGATAGGCGGGCGCCGTAAGTGAGCCAGCAAAGCCGCCCATTTCCCATAAGGGCAAACCGGTGGGCTGCGCCTGCGCGCTGGCGCCATCGGGGCACACCACGATGGTCAACGCGGCCACGAAGGCGAGCTGCTGAGGGAGCGGGAATAGTTTCATGGAAAACCTTAGGAAAACGGCGCGCGTGCACTGCGAATCATTGTCACAGGGAAGGCTTGCAATTTGTGGAATATGGCGAAATTGCGGTGTTTTTTTGTGTTTTTCGCGACATTTATCCAAAAAGCTGGCCGCGCGCGGCGTCGGTAATGGCCACCACGCAGGGGTGGGTAATGCGCCGCTCCACCGACACGGCAAAAAACTCGTCTACCAGCTCTTCGCTGCGACCCACGCATTGCACGCCAAACTGCGCCAGCGTCTCGGCTTCCATCACACTGGGCACCATGAACACGCCCCGGCCTTGGCGGCCAAAGGCGGTCATCAAGGCGCCATCGTCAAACTCGCCGACGATGCGCGGCGCAATGCTGTGGCGCGTGAACCAGGCCTCCAACTGCTGGCGCACCGACGCTTGGGCGCCCGGGATCAGCATCGGCATGCCAGTCAGGCATTCAGGAAACGGCCCCTGCAACTGCGCGGCCAAGGCCGGCGTGGCAAAAAAGGCCATGCTGCTGCGCCCCAGCGGATGGTTGAAGGCGCGCACATTGATGCGCCGCGACATGGGCTCGTCGGCAATCACCAGGTCCAGGCGGTTGAGCGCGAGTTGCGATAGCAGCTCGGAGAACTTGCCCTCGCTGGCCACCATGCGCACCGGCACGTCCAGACCCAAGGCGGGTTCGAGCAGCCGGTAGGCCACCGATTTGTTCACAGCGTCCGCCACGCCCACCCGAAACTCCAGCACCGGCTGGCCGCCGTGGGCTTGGCGCACCGCGGTTTCCATCTCGCCGCCGAGCGTAAATATTTGGTCGGCATAGCCTAGTGCCAGCCGACCGGCTTCGGTCAGCTCCATGGTGCGGCCGCTTTTTTGAAACAGCTTTTGGCCTAAGTCTTCTTCAAGCAGGCGGATTTGCCCGGACAAGGTTTGCGGCGTGGTGTGCAACTGCGCGCCCGCGCGCATGACGCCACCGGCCTTGGCGGTGACCCAAAAGTAGTGCAAATGCTTGAAGTTCATGAAAGCTCGTGGCGCTGAGAGTGGGATGGCGAACAAACACTTCGATTTATCCGAAGTTAAATTCTTAAAAATACGAATTTACGCGAAGAATAAACGCTTTTACATTCGCAGTTCTCAACGGAGCGAGCCATGGCGATCCAAGCTTGGCGCTCGTGTGGTGATTTTTTGAAGGAGATGAATATGCGACTGAGTACACGCGGCCGATTTGCGATCAACGCCATGATTGACCTGGCCTTGCGACAACGCCATTGCCCGGTGCCGCTGAGTGAGTTGGCGCTGCGCCACGGCATTTCGCTGTCTTACCTGGAGCAGGTGTTTGCCAAGCTGCGCCAGCACGGTCTGGTGGAAAGCACGCGCGGGCCCGGTGGCGGCTACACCTTGGGTTTTCGGGGCGACACCATTTCGGTGGCCGATATCGTTACCGCGATTGAAGGCAGCACCCCTGAAGCGCAGGAGGACGCGGCGGCAGGCAGCCCGACCGACATGACGCAGGCGCTGTGGGAACAATTGCACACGGCGCTGATGGCGCACATGCAAACTATCAGTCTGCGCAGCCTGGCGCTGGAGCAGCGGGCCAAGGGCTTTGCGGTGCAGGAGCGCAAGTCCAGCAAAAAAGGAATACTCAAAAACCCGGCTGCGAGCCTGGCACGCCCCAGCGCACCCAACTCTGTATTTGCGCTGGGGCAGTGGCTGCCCGGTCGCGCCTAGGCTTGGCTTGGTTATTGAGGGGTACCGAGAAGACCCGGCAGCGCTATCAGCAGGTGTGAATTTTTTTTGATTTTGCAGTGAAAAAATAGACGGTGATTTTTGGCAATTGCGTTCGAATTTAGGGGTTTACCCCATTTTTTGGGTGTTTGCAGGTCACTACATTGATGCAGGCCAAGGACAAATTATTGCCCTTGCTGAAGGCATACCAAGACTGCTTTTAATCAACCAAAGAGGAACATCGTGAAAATCAACAAACTCTCAACACTTGCTGTTGCTGTAGTAGCGCTCAGCGCGGCTTCAGCTTTCGCGCAAGACGCCAATTTGTCGACGCTGCAGCGCATGGGCAACACTGCCACCAACATGAATATTCCTTCTATTCCCCAAGAAGGAAAAAATGCGGATGCCATTCGCGCCAACCTGAAAAAAGTCAAATTGCCCGAAGGCTTCAAGATCGACCTGTACGCCGTGGTGCCTGACGCCCGCTACATGGCAGTCGCACCCTCGACCAACATGCTGTTTGTCGGCACGCGCAAGACCAACGTCTATGCCGTGACCAATCGCAACAACGGCGACGCTGCAACCGAAGTCAAGGCCTTTGCACCTTCCATCAAATTCAGCAACCCCAATGGCGTTTGTTTCACCGCTGACGGCTTCTTGGTCGTTGCCGAATCCAACCGCATCCTGCACTTCCCCGCAGCTGAGTATTTCTACGAAGGTCCGGACGTTGCTGTAGGCGTGGTCGTTCCTGAAGGCAAGCTGATCCCTGTCGAAGAGCAATCCTTCAACCATACTGGCCGCGTTTGCAAAGTCGACAAAGACGGCAAGATTTTTGTCACCATGGGCCAGCCCTACAACGTGCAGCCCGCAGACAAGGTGGCCTTGTTCGAGAGCTTGGGCATTGGCGGCGTTCTGCGTTTTAACGGTCTGGACGGATCCGGCCGCACCGTGTATTCCAAAGGCATGCGCAATCCTGCCGGTATCACCATCGGGCCAAAGGGCGACGTCTGGACCACGGACAACCAGGTAGACGGTTTGGGTGACGACATCCCACCAGGCGAGTTGAACAAACTCACCAAGGCCGGTGAACACTTCGGCTTCCCTTACTACAACGGACACTTCAAGGTGGCAGGTTCTCCTGCGGCAGAAGACCTGAAGGACATGAAGGAACCTGCAGGCGCAATCTTCCCGCAAGTGGAGTTCCCAGCGCACCAAGCACAACTGGGCCTGACCCACTACACCGGCAAGGCCTTCCCCGCGAAGTACCAAAACGGCATGTTTGTGGCGTCGCACGGCTCATGGAACCGTACGACACCTAGCGGCTACCTGATCAACTTCGTGCCAATCAAGGCCGATGGCAATGCAGGCCCCGCCGAAGTGTTTGCTGACGGCTTCTTGGACAAGAAAACCGGACGCGCCTTGGCTCGCCCTGTGGACGTGGCCAACCTGCCAGACGGCTCCATCTTGGTGTCGGACGATTACGCTGGCGCGATCTATCGCATCAGTTACACCGGCATGTAATTGGGCTGGGCGGTACGGGCCAAGAGCCCGTACTTACAACGGTACCGGGGCCCTTTCGGGGGCCCCTTTTTTTATACAGTTCCACCATGAAAATCTTTTTTACTGCCGTGCTGGCTTTTGCTGCGTTCAGCGCCAGTGCGGACGATGTTGCTGAGGGTCGGGCAAAAGCAGAAGCCGCGTGTGCCCTGTGCCACGGACCGACCGGACAGGCGGCGCTACCCAACGCTCCAAATCTGGCGGGGCAACAGGCCATTTACCTGAGCGAGCAGTTGCGAAATTACCGCAGCGGAAAAAGACAGAATGAAGTCATGAACATGATCGCAAAGCCGCTGACCGATTCGGATATTTCCCACCTGTCTGCCTGGTTCAGTGCAGTCAAAGTGACCGTAGAAGCGCCCTGAATCAGCGCATTCAATTCCCCCTTCGCTAGACCCGTATGTCCCTCCTGTTCAAGCACACTCCCCAGGCGGCCGCCATAGCACTCTTCGCCGGCCTGTTGGCGCCGGCCTGCGCGCAAACCTTGGATGAGGTGGTAGTCAGCGCGTCCCGCGCGCAAGCACGCAGCTTTGACGCTCCCGCAGCCATCCAGTCGGTGGACCGCAGCACGATTCAAAACGGCGGACCGCAGGTCAATCTGTCGGAGTCGCTGGTGCGGGTGCCGGGGCTGACCATTTTGGACCGCAGCAACTACGCGCAGGATTTGCAGCTCTCGATTCGTGGCTTTGGCGCGCGCGCGGCTTTTGGCATTCGCGGCATCCGCCTGCTGATTGACGGCATTCCCGCCACCACGCCCGACGGCCAGGGGCAGGGCTCATCCATCAGCCTGACTTCCATGGACCGTATCGAAGTCTTGCGCGGGCCGCTGGCGCAGCTCTATGGCAACGCCTCGGGCGGCGTGATCCAGGCATTCACCAAACCCGCATCCAAGGTGCCACTGGTGGATTACCAGTACTACGTGGGCGACTATGGACTGCACCGCGCGGACTACCAATTCTCTGACACCGTGGGTGACTATGGCATCGTGGCCGATTACGGCACTTTCACCATCGACGGCTACCGCGATAACAGCCGCACCGAACGCAAGCAGTTCAACGGAAAACTCGACTTCAACACCAACGACCAAACGCATGTGAACCTGGTGTTCAACCAGTTTGATATGCCGCTGGCGCAGGATGCGCTGGGTTTGACCTATGCGCAGTGGACGGCGAATCCGCAGCAGCAGGGCAGAAATTCAACAGCCACCAAAACCGCCGCCGAATTTGGGGTACGCAAAACGATTTTGCAAAACCAGCTCGGTGGTTCGGCGGTATACACCATCGACAAAGACCGTGCCATTACAAGCCGCGCCTATTACGGCACGCGGGACAACCTGCAATTCCAGGTAGGAACTACCGGTATCAACGCCAATGGCGCCTGGACCGGACTCAACCGGAGCTACTACGGTCTGGGCCTGCAATACAACGAACGCTCCAAGCTAGCAGAGACGCCGATGGACTGGGTCGCGGGTTACGAGTTCGACCGCTCACGCGAATTACGCCAAGCGGGCACGGCGTCGCAGGGGCAAAAAGTGCTGACCAATCGCAACGAAGAGAACCAGGCGGAAAACAGCGATTTGTTCGCCCAAGCCACAGCGCATGTATCGGAACAAGTCGCCTTGGTCGGTGGCTTGCGCGCGAGCAATGTGCGTTTTGCGAGCACCGACTACTACACCAATGGCGCTGGCTCGGGCGACGTGAGCTACAGCGCTACCAGCCCTGTCGTGGGCCTTACTTACTTTGCCACCGACCACCTCAACCTGTACGCGAACTACGGCCAGGGCTTTGAAACCCCTACCTTGGCGGAGCTTGCCTACCAAAACGTCGGAGGAAGCCCGGTGGGCGCGTTCAACCCTCGCCTCAACGCGTCAACCAGTCGCCATTTCGAAGTGGGCACGAAGTGGGTTCCCACCCGCAGCGCGCGGCTTGACTTTGCGCTATTCCAGATCAACTCGACCGACGAGATCGTCGTTGACGTGACCTCGGGCGGCAAGACCTCGTACAAGAGCGCACCCGGCACCTCGCGCACCGGTTTTGAACTGGGTGCCAGCATGCTGCTGACGCCCCATGTGTCAGCCTCTCTGGCGGCATCCATGATTGACGCGAAGTATTCCCAGGGTTTTTCATCGGCCACCGTGTCAGGCGCCAATTACATCGACGCTGGAAACAAGATTCCTGGCATTCCGCAAACCTCGCTGTTCTCCGAGTTGGCCTGGACCAGCGCGGCTACCGCGCCGGGCGCCAAATCGGCAAGCTCCGGCAGCCGACTGGCAATCGAAATGGTGCAGTCCGGCCGGATTTACGCCAACGACACGAACACTGCCTCAGTGGATGGACACACCGTGTTCAACCTGAGCGCCAGCCAGCGCTGGGCGGTGGACAAAGCGACCCTTACCCTCTATGCGCGCCTGAACAACGCCAGCGATGAGCGTTATGTGGGCTCGGTTATCGTGAACAGCTCGCAGTACATCGAATCCGGTCTGCCCCGCAACTGGATGCTCGGCGTCTCGATCTCTGCGCCGCTGTAAGCGCCGCGCTGGTGGGCAACTACTCCACCAGCACCGGCACCCGCTGGGCTAGCGCACACATCAGCTCGTAACCCAAGGTTTGCGCGCAGGCGG
This sequence comes from Comamonadaceae bacterium, assembly GCA_947378275.1. Lineage (GTDB taxonomy): Bacteria > Pseudomonadota > Gammaproteobacteria > Burkholderiales > Burkholderiaceae_C > Allorhodoferax. The sequence continues at coordinate 3,874 of CANCJD010000006.1, read as the reverse complement.
CTACTTCGTCAATTGGCAGCACCTGGCCTGTGGATGCCGCGCCCCAGAGCGTGACTTCGCTGCCCAGGTCAGCGCCTGGCAGCGCGCTCAGGTCCACCGCCAGCATGTCCATACTCACTCGGCCCACGGTGCGGCTGCGCACGCCATTGACCAACACCGGCGTGCCGGTGGGGCAAATGCGAGGGTAGCCGTCGGCATAACCGCAGGCCACCACGCCAATGCGCATGGCGCGCTCGGCCACAAAACCCGACCCGTAGCCCACCGTGTCGCCCGGCTGCAGGTCTTGGGTGGCGATGATCTGGGCGCGCAAGCTCATGCTGGGCTGCAGGCCCCAGTGGGCGGCCGGGTGCTCGGGATGGTCCGGCGCGCTGCCGTACAGGGCGATGCCAATGCGCACCCAGTCGTTGGCGCATTGCGCGTGGCGCAGGGTGGCCGCGCTGTTGCTGATGCAGCGCTCGCCGGGCAAGTCTTGGCTGGCGGCCTCAAACACGGCGAGCTGCTTAGCCACGCCAATCGGGCCGTCGGCATCACTGAAATGCGTCATGAGCGAGATCTCGTCCACCTGGGGCAGGGCGTTCAGGCGCGTCCAGGCGGCGCGGTAGTGTTCGGGGCGAAAGCCCAGGCGGTTCATGCCGGTGTTCATTTTCAGGAACACGCGCTGCGGCACATTGGTTTTGTGGGCGGCGAGCATGTCGATTTGCGCCTCGTGGTGCACCGTGTGCCACAGGTCCAGGCGCGAGCACCACTCCAGGTCGCGCAGCTCAAAGACGCCTTCGAGCAACAAAATCGGTCCGCGCCAGCCCAGGGTGCGCAGGCGCTGGGCTTCGTCCAGGTCGAGCAGGGCGAAGCCGTCGGCGCCGCGCAGGCCCTCAAAGGCGCGCTCGATGCCGTGGCCATAGGCGTTGGCCTTGACCACCGCCCAGGCGCGGGCGTCCGGGGCGCGGGCACGCGCACTCTGCAGGTTGTGGCGCAAGGCCTCGGTATGGATGGTGGCTTGGATAGGACGGGGCATGGTGCAACTGTAGCCGCGCCGGGCCCGGATAGGCAGGGCCAGCGCACGGCTGCGTGCTATAACCCACGCACTTTGCTCGCTGACCGACCTCAACCTACCGCCATTCCTATTTAGCGACTCGTATTCTTTTTGATGAAACGCGGTTTTTTTACCATCATGGCGGCGCAGTTTTTCAGCTCGCTGGCCGACAACGCCTTGTTTGTAGGTGCGGTGCAGTTGTTGCGCAGCGCCCATGCGCCCGAATGGCAGCAAGCGGCGCTAGTGCCCATGTTTGCGCTGTTTTACGTGGTGCTGGCGCCTTTTGTGGGCGCCTATGCGGACGCCTATCCCAAGGGCCGGGTGATGCTGGTGAGCAATGGCATCAAGATTGTGGGCTGCCTGCTGATGCTGTTTGGCAGCCATCCGCTCATGGCCTACGCGGTGGTGGGCCTAGGGGCGGCAGCCTATTCACCTGCCAAGTACGGGATCCTGACCGAGCTGCTGCCGGCCTCGCAACTGGTCAAAGCCAACGGCTGGATTGAGGGGCTGACGATTGCCTCCATCATTTTGGGCGTGCTGCTGGGCGGGCAATTGGTGGGGCCGCAGATTGCGCCGTTTTTGCTGTCGTTTGACGTGCCGTTTATCGATACCGGCATTGACACCCCGCCCGAGGCGGCGATTAGCCTGTTGATATTTGTGTACTTGGCAGCCGCCTGGTTCAACACCCGCATTCCCCACACGGGCGTGGAAATGCGGCCTTTGCCACAGCGCATTGTCAGCCTGCTGCCCGATTTCTGGAATTGCAATACCCGGCTCTGGCGCGACCGGCTGGGGCAGATTTCGCTGGCCACCACCACCTTGTTTTGGGGCGTGAGCGGCAATTTGCGCTACATCGTGCTGGCCTGGGCATCAGCCGCGCTGGGATACAGCGTTACCCAGGCCTCGTCTTTGGTGGGTGTGGTGGCCGTGGGTACGGCGGTGGGCGCGGTGGTGGCGTCCCTGCGCATGCGCCTGGAAGTGGCCACACGCGTGATGCCTCTGGGCATCGCCATGGGCGTGCTGGTGATTTTGCTCAACTTCATCTCCAACGTCTGGGTGGCGGCGCCGTTTTTGGTTTTGCTCGGCGGCCTGGGCGGCTTTTTGGTGGTGCCCATGAATGCCTTGTTGCAGCACCGTGGCCACAACCTGATGGGTGCCGGGCGCTCGATTGCGGTCCAAAACTTCAATGAGCAGACTTGTATTTTGGTGCTGGGCGGCTTGTACAGCCTGTCAGCGGGCATGGGCGTGTCGGCCTTTGGCGCCATCAGCGTTTTTGGCGTGCTGGTGGCCGGCTGCATGTGGTTGATCAAGCGTTGGCATGAGCGCAACTGCCGCGAGCATGGCGACGAAGTGGACCACCTGCTGGAGATCGCCCGCAACGACAATCTGCACGGCTAGGCGACGCGCAGCGTGGTGTCGTCCAAGCAGTCGTTGGTGTTTGGCTTTGTGGTGGTGCCGAACTTTTCACTCATTGCGCTGAGCGCCTGCGTGGACCCGTTGCGCATTGCCAACGGCGTGCTGGGCCGCGCCACCTACCGCTCAGTGCTGCTGTCCGTTGACGGCGGGCTGGTGGCGTCAAGCGACGGCATTCAGGTCATGACGCAACACAGCTTGGCCGAGGCGCCCCCCTTGGACGTGGTGTTTGTGATTGGCCCCAACCCGATTCCCAGCCGCGGACTGCGCGCGCTCACCCTCTGGCTGAAAAAAATGGCCGCCCAGGGCCTGCCACTGGGCGGCATTGACACCGGCGCTTACCTGATGGCGCAGGCCGGTTTGCTCAACGGCTACCGCAGCACCATCCACTGGGAAGACCACGGGGCGCTGGCCGAACAGTTTCCGCAAGTGATCGTGACCCAGCATTTTTTTGAAGTGGACCGCGACCGCTACACCTGCAGCGGCGGCGTGGCGCCGTTGGACCTGATGACCTACCTGCTGACCCAGGCGCCGGGCAGCCGCCAATTGGCCAATGAGGTGGCCAATCTGCTGGTGGTGGAGCGGCGCAGCCTGACCGATGTGCAAACCGTGTCCATCATCCACCAAGAGCGCGTCACCCACCCGGCGGCGGTGGAGGCGCTGCGCCTGATGGAGGCCAATGTGGGCGAGCCGCTCACGATTACCGAGATTGCGCAGTTCGCCGGCATGCCCTTGCGCAGCTTGCAGCGGCTTTTTCGCCAGCAGTTTGCCAAGTCGGCCGAACGCATCTATTTGGACATCCGGCTCTCGCATGCGCGCATTTTGGTGCAGCGCAGCGACAAAAGTATCCGCGACATTGCGCTGGAGACCGGATTTGCGTCGCCCTCGCACTTGACCGCGCGATACACGCCCCGCTTTGGGGCGCCACCGCAAAAAGACCGCGCAAATCGCCAGCAAGGACTGGCATTTAAAGAAAGATTGGCGTCGTAATTCGCTAGGCTTGGTCGGGGCTTTGCCTTAATACTCGGGGTCAATTGCAAGCAACCCTCGGAGAACCACCATGACCATGCCCAACCTGATAACCATCGACAACGGCGAGCGCGTACGCCACAGTTTTTCGGACGCCGAATACGCCAACCGCATCCGCAAACTGCGCGCCATGATGGCGCAACGTTCGGTAGACACGGTGATTTTCACCAGCTACCACAACATCAATTACTACAGCGACTTTCTGTACTGCTCGTTTGGCCGTTTCTACAGTCTGGTGGTCACACAAGACAAGGCGGTCATCATTGCCGCCAACATTGACGGCGGCCAACCCTGGCGCAAAGGCGTGTGCGACCGCGCCGTGATTTACACCGACTGGCAAAGCGGCAACTACTTCCGCGCCATTGCGCAAGAAGTGCCCAACCATGGCCGCGTCGGCCTGGA
>CANCJD010000005.1 GCA_947378275.1 Comamonadaceae bacterium | reverse complement strand
GTGGCCAGTGGCTACCCGGTGCGCCTGTCGGGTGAAGACTCGGGCCGTGGCACCTTTACCCACCGCCATGCCGTCATTCACGACCAAAAGCGCGAGAAGTGGGACACCGGCACCTACGTGGCACTGCAAAACGTGTCTGAGAACCAGGCACCGTTTGTCGTTATCGACTCCATCTTGTCGGAAGAAGCGGTGCTGGGCTTTGAGTACGGCTACGCCTCCAACGACCCCAACACCATGGTGATCTGGGAAGCGCAGTTCGGCGACTTTGCCAACGGCGCGCAAGTGGTGATCGACCAATTCATTGCCTCGGGCGAAGTGAAGTGGGGCCGAGTGAACGGCCTGACGCTCATGCTGCCGCACGGCTACGAAGGCCAGGGCCCCGAGCACAGCTCGGCCCGTCTGGAGCGCTTCATGCAACTGGCCGCCGACACCAATATGCAGATCGTGCAGCCGACCACGGCCAGCCAGATCTTCCACGTGTTGCGTCGCCAGATGGTGCGTGACCTGCGCAAGCCGCTGATCATCTTTACCCCGAAGTCGCTGTTGCGCAACAAAGACGCCACCTCGCCGGTGTCCGAGTTCACCAAGGGCAGCTTCCAGACCGTGATTCCCGAGAATAAGGCGCTCAAGGCCGACAAGGTCAAGCGCGTGCTGGTGTGTTCGGGCAAGGTCTATTACGACCTGGTCAAAAAGCGTGAAGAAACCGGTGCCGACGACGTGGCCATCCTGCGCGTGGAGCAGCTCTATCCCTTCCCGCACAAGGCTTTTGGTGCCGAGCTCAAAAAGTACCCCAACGCCACCGAGCTGGTGTGGACGCAGGACGAGCCGCAAAACCAGGGCGCCTGGTTCTTTGTGCAGCACTACGTCCACGAGAACATGCTCGCAGGTCAAAAGCTGGGTTACTCGGGCCGCGCGGCTTCTGCTTCGCCAGCCGTGGGTTACTCGCACCTGCACCAAGAGCAGCAAAAAGCGCTGGTTGAAGGCGCTTTTGGCAAGCTCAAAGGCTTTGTCCTGACCAAATAAGTCGCGCCTTTTGCGCACCAATACAACTGAACACATACCGAAAGAACTGATATGGCCATCGTAGAAGTCAAAGTACCGCAGTTATCCGAATCCGTGGCAGAAGCCACCATGCTGCAATGGAAAAAGAAGGTCGGCGACAGCGTGACCGCTGACGAGATCCTGATTGACATCGAAACCGACAAAGTCGTGCTCGAAGTGCCCGCGCCGTCGAGCGGCGTGATCGTGGAAATTTTGGTCGCCGACGGCGGCACAGTTGCCGCCGAGCAGCTGATTGCCCGCATCGACACCGAAGCCACCGCTGGCGCTGCAGCTCCTGCGGCCGCCGCAGCGGCCCCGGTTGCAACGGCTGCCCCAGCTCCCGCATCAGCACCCGCTGCCGCATCCACCAGCAAAGCCGGTGTGGCCATGCCCGCCGCCGCCAAGCTGATGGCTGACAACAGCTTGGCCGCCGGTTCGGTGGCTGGTTCGGGCAAAGATGGCCGCGTCACCAAGGGCGACGTGCTGGCCGCAGTGGCTGCCCCCAAGGTGGCCGTGAGCAGCCCCATCCCCACCGGCGCACCGGTGAGCGCCTTGCCCCAGGTGGCTGCACCTGCACCCGCCCTGGGCGACCGCCCTGAGCAGCGCGTGCCCATGAGCCGCCTGCGCGCCCGCGTGGCCGAGCGCCTGCTGCAGTCGCAGTCCACCAACGCCATCCTGACCACCTTCAACGAGATCAACATGGCGCCCGTCATGGAGATGCGTAAGAAGTTCCAGGACAAGTTTGAGAAAGAGCATGGCATCAAGCTCGGTTTCATGAGCTTCTTCGTCAAGGCCGCAGTGCATGCGCTGAAAAAATTCCCGGTGCTCAACGCCTCGGTGGACGGCAACGACATCGTTTACCACGGCTACTTTGACATCGGCATCGCGGTGGGTTCGCCACGCGGGCTGGTGGTGCCCATTTTGCGCAACGCCGACCAAATGAGCTTTGCCGACATCGAGAAAAAGATTGCCGAATTCGGCGCCAAGGCGCGCGACGGCAAGCTGGGCATGGACGACATGACCGGCGGCACTTTCTCGATCAGCAACGGTGGCACCTTTGGCTCCATGCTGTCCACGCCCATCATCAACCCGCCGCAGTCAGCCATTCTGGGCGTGCACGCCACCAAAGACCGCGCCGTGGTTGAAAACGGCCAGGTCGTGGTGCGCCCCATGAACTACTTCGCCATGTCGTACGACCATCGCATCATCGACGGCCGCGAAGCCGTGCTGGGCCTGGTGGCCATCAAAGAAGCGATGGAAGACCCGTCGCGTCTCTTGTTTGACATCTGATCAGAAAGCCCAATATGAGCAAACAATTTGACGTCGTCGTGATCGGCGGCGGCCCTGGCGGCTACATCGCAGCCATCCGCGCAGCCCAACTCGGTTTCCAGGTCGCCTGTGTGGACGAGTGGAAGAACGCCACTGGCGGCCCGGCCCTGGGTGGCACCTGCACCAATGTGGGCTGCATTCCGTCCAAGGCCTTGCTGCAGTCCAGCGAACACTTTGACCACGCCAACCACCATTTCGCCGAGCACGGCATTTCGGTGGGCAAGGTGCAAATGGACGTGGGCCAGATGCTGGCGCGCAAAGACCTGGTGGTCAAGCAAAACAACGACGGCATCCAATACCTGTTCAAGAAGAACAAGGTCACCTTCTTCCACGGTCGGGGTGCCTTTGTGGGCTCTAGCGACGCTGGCCACACGGTGCAGGTGACGGGCGCAGCCGAAGAAACGCTGACCGCCAAGCACGTGATTGTGGCCACTGGCTCCAATGCGCGCGCCTTGCCCGGCACGCCGTTTGACGAGGTCAACGTGCTGTCTAACGATGGCGCGCTGCGCGTGGGCGCGGTGCCCAAGAAGCTGGCGCTGATTGGCTCTGGCGTGATTGGCCTGGAAATGGGTTCGGTTTGGCGCCGCCTGGGCGCGGACGTCACGATTCTTGAGGGCCTGCCCACATTCCTGGGCGCCGTAGACCAGCAAATCGCCAAAGAAGCCAAAAAAGCCTTTGACAAGCAGGGCCTGAAAATCGAACTCGGCGTGAAAGTCGGCGACATCAAGGTCGGCAAAAAAGGCGTGTCCGTGGCCTATACCAATGCCAAAGGCGAAGCCTTGGTGTTGGACGCCGACAAGCTCATCGTCAGCATCGGCCGCGTGCCCAACACCATCGGCTTGAACGCCGCTGCCGTGGGCCTGGCCCTGGACGAGCGCGGCGCGATTGTGGTGGACGCGGATTGCAAAACCAACGTGCCCGGCATCTGGGCCGTGGGCGACGTGGTGCGTGGCCCCATGCTGGCGCACAAGGCAGAAGAAGAGGGCGTAGCCGTGGCCGAGCGCATTGCCGGTCAACACGGGCACGTCAACTTCAACACGGTGCCTTGGGTGATTTACACCAGCCCCGAAATCGCCTGGGTGGGCCGCACCGAGCAGCAGCTCAAAGCCGATGGCGTGGCCTTCAAGGCCGGCACTTTTCCCTTCTTGGCCAACGGGCGCGCCCGCGCCTTGGGCGACACCACCGGCATGGTGAAAGTCTTGGCCGACGCCACGACCGACGAAATCTTGGGCGTGCACATCGTCGGCCCCCAAGCCAGCGAGCTGATTGCCGAGGCCGTGGTGGCCATGGAATTTCGCGCAAGCGCGGAAGACATTGCCCGCATCTGCCACGCGCACCCATCACTGTCCGAGGCGACCAAAGAAGCCGCGTTGGCGGTGGACAAGCGCGCGCTCAACTTCTAAACCGGCTGCTGCCTTGTTGCAGGCAGGCCCCATGTCGCTCGCGTCCCGCGTGTTGTCATGTGCCTGATTGCCTGGAACTGGCAGCCCGGCGGCGCCTTGCCGCTGTTGGTGCTGGCCAACCGCGACGAGTTTTATGCCCGCCCCGCGCTGGCGCTGCACGCATGGACTTGCGGCCAGGTGCTCGCCGGCAAAGACGCGCAAGCCGGTGGCACGTGGCTGGGGCTGGGCCGAGGGCCGAGCCACCAAGCCCGGTTTGCCGCCATCACCAACTTTCGCGAACCCACACTGGGCCGCAGCGAGGCTCCCACGCGCGGCACGCTGGTGCCCGATTTTTTGCAGTCTGACCACAGCGCCGCTGACTTTGTGGAGCGCCTGCAGACTCGCGCTGGTGCTTACAACCCGTTCAACCTCTTGCTATTCGACGGCAATGCGCTGCTGGGCTTTGAGAGCCACACGGGCCGTACCCTGGCGCTGGCGCCCGGTATTGGCGCGGTGTCCAATGCGGGCTTTAACACGCCGTGGCCCAAGGTACGGCGGCTCAGCCAGGCCTTGCACGCCCTCGTCGGCGTGCCCCATCCCAACGTAGCGCCCGACCCCGAGCAACTGCTGGATTTGCTGGAGCACCGCACGCTGGCGCCGGATACTGATTTGCCCGCCACCGGCATTCCCTTGGAGCGCGAACGCGCGCTGTCGCCCGTATTTATTCAAACACCCGACTACGGCACCCGCGCCAGCAGCGTGGTGTTGGTGCGCTCGGGTGGCGCAGAGATACTGGAAAAAACCTTCGACGCCCAAGGCTCCACTGGTCAGCGCCGCTTGGGGTTTTAAGACTTGGAGCAGGGCGGGCCTGCAAAGTCCGTTCAGTACCAATATTCCAGGTGCGGAAACGGATTGCGCTCGGTGTGTTTGCGGTAATTAAAGTGCACCACAAAAGAAATGCGCCGGTCGTCCTTCTTTTTGATTTTGAAGGGAATCACCACGTGTGGCATAAAGCTGTCGAACAGCATCATATTGCCCACTTTATAGGGCACTTTCTCGCGCAGTTTGTTGGACCGGGCTGAATATCCGTCGCGCTTGTAAAAGCCGTCGAGCGCGTCGGCCAGCACCCGCTGGCGCCAGATGTCGAGGTCACCGCCCCGGTCTTTGCTGTGTTGCGCCGTGCGTTTGATGGATACCACGCAAGAATAAGCGCGGGTTTTTTCCTCAAAAATACTGGCGGGGTATTGCAGCAGCCCCTCGGTATCGGTGTGGATGTTGTACAGATCCCAGCTCTGCAACTGCAGGTTAAATCCGCCGATTTGAAAATACTTCTTGTCGCGCGGCACCACCGGCAGGGCGTCGGGCTTTAGGCCCGAGTGGCTCAGAATCAGACGTCCGGCGTCGGCAATGACGCCGGCCACTTCGGGGAATTCCTTGAGCAGGTATTTGTTGTGCTTTTCGGCGAAGCGGTAATAACTCTCGTTGAGCCCCGCCTCGATCATTCCGTAATAGGCCGCCATTTGCCCATAGGCCGGTTCTACATCGGCGCCGAATATGTCCAGGTGGCTGAGGATTTTCTTTTCCCAGCGCTGGCATATCTCTGGGCTCAGGTAGTTTTCCAGAAGGACGTAATCATTGGTAAACAGATTTTTCATACATGCTCTCCAACACAGTGCACTAGGCCACCTGGCACCGGCGCCTCAAGTCGGGGCTCGGTGTACTATTCTTGCGCCGCCTTGGTGGGCGGTACTTCTGATCTGAACATCTCTTTATCGCACACTCCATGCCCCTCTCCAAGAAAAAACTCTTCGAACACCTCAGTCAAGAGGTTTATTGCCACCTGGGCGTGTCGCCGGTGCACGGTATTGGTGTTTTTGCCATGCGCGCCATTCCCAAAGGCGTGAACCCTATGCGCGCGCGCCTGAAGTTTGATGAAATCGCCTACACACACAAAGAAATCAAAGCCCTGCCGCGCGGCGTGCGCAAGGAAATCGAGATGTTTTGCTATTACGACGACGACCATGTCTTCGTGCCTAGCATCGGGCTGAATTCCATGAATATGGCGGTCTACCTGAACCATTCCAAAACGCCCAACGTCGTTTACAAGAAAAACGGCCAGCTCATCACCCTGCGCGCCATCCAAAACGGTGAAGAGTTGATGATGGACTACGACATCAATTTCGGCGCCGTCCACACTTTCGATTAAGGGCCTTAGCCCCCGCGCCTCATTCCGCCGCTGTGCGGTAAATCTGGTTCCATTCCGATGGTTTGAAATCGGTGTGCAGGGGCGAGGTGGGGTCTAGCGCCAGCGGGTGCTCGGGGTCGGTCATGGCCAGGCCGTAGATCGGTTCGAAATCGGTCACAAACAGCGACTTGTAGCCATAGTCGCCCACGGGGCCCAGGTTGTAATACTTGTAGCCGTGTTTGGCCGTCCAGCGCGCAGCCAGCAGGCAGGCGTAAATGCCGGGCGAGCGGTTTTTATAGTCGGTGTTCCACTGGCAAAAGCTGCCATACACCTGGTCGCGATCGGGCAGGATGATGGACACATCGGTCAGCACCAGGTCGCCGTTGTCGGCGTGCACTTGCAGCACCAGCACATCGAGGTTGCGCACATAGTCCACAAAACCTTCCACTTCCTTTTCATGGATCTCGTAGGCGTCAAAGTGCTCGCTTCCCAGCACAAAAATCATGTCTGCCGTCACGTCTTTGCCAGCAATCAGCTGCTCGGTCACGGTAAAGTTTTTGTTCAGCTTGTCCAGTTCCTTGAACTTGCGCGCGCGCCGCTCGTCTTGCCAAAACGCCTCCGAGCCCGCGTGCACCAGCCCGTATTTGTCATTGATCGGCACGCCGTAATTGCCCTCGGGCGGCAGCGCATAAACGATGAAGGGCTTGCGCGCGGTGGCCAGCATCTCGGGCGTCACGTCGATATAGGGGCACAGCGCGTCCCAGCGGCTGGTGTAGTACTGGGTTTCTTCGTGAAAGCTTTCCACGCACAGGTTGTCTGGCGTCCAGCTTTGGTAGGGCAGGGTTTGCGCCGGTGTTGCGCTTAAGGTTTGGGCCCAGCCCGCGCTGTGGTGGGTGTTGGCGTCGGCGTCTTGGGGATGAAAGTCGCTGCTGTTCATACCCGGCCTTTTTTGGGTGATTGGGCGCCCTCAAGCGGCGCAAGATCAAAGTAGTAAGAATCAATGCGGTAGTTCGCCCGCAGAAACTGGGGGTCGCTGGTGGCCAGGCCTTGCACGATTTCGCTCATGTGCCGGAGGTGGTTCGATGCCTCGCTGGCCGGGTCTTGCAACTGGCTTTGGTAGGCGGGCATCAAGGGGCAATCGGTGTCAAAGAAAAACGCTTTGGTCTTTGGGTTGAAAGCCAGCGGGTACAGCTTGCAGCTAAACGGTTTGGCGTCTCCCAGCGTGCAGCCGGTGGCACCTAAGTGTTCGCAACTGTTTTCTATGCACACGCTGCCCAGGCCCTTTTTCTCTTGCTTGGTCAGCGTTACTTCCAGCGGCGGAAAGCCGGGGTCCACATGGCAGCAGCGCTGGCACTGCGCGCAATGGTCAAACAGCATGCGTTGCTCCGGCGCGTGCGCTGCGTTTTAGCGCGCGGCAATAGTCGTGATTCGGATGGAGATCCAGCATAGAAATCTTGTGAATAGGGATTCGCGAAACCGGCGCAAGTATCCATGATATTCAGTTTTTCTAAACGATTTAATTGATTCTGTTTTTTACGCGCGCGTAAGTGGTTTATTCGCACGCCTCACCGCTTGGTTTAGGCTGAAAATTGGCAAAGTAACGCCGCATTTTTCGCTTACTTTTAAGTTATCAAATGGCTGGAAATTCCAGGAAAATCAAATGAATTTCCCGAATGACTGTCACGCTACACCCCGCCGAAATCCGCCACCGCGCCCATCGCTTTTCCAATAAGCGCCCGGCTAGTTTTGAGCAGCGCGTTAAAAAGATCAAGGGCCGGCGAGGGCGCATAGACGGCGGCAAACTGCTCGTCGAGATGAAGTCGCGCGGCGAGGCTTGCTGTGGCCTGCCTGCAAGCCATCGATTACCCGCCCGGTTTCCCAGACGAGGAGCTGCCCGACGGTCAGTCCTAAAGATTTTTAACAAGCCCAGTCTGGCCATTTGCAATTCAAAATCCGATTGATTAAAAATCAAGCGCACTTTTCGCGGTCTGGCCTAGGGGGCATTTGTCTTCGACGCCCTGGAGCTCTCCGCCCACCGGGCACAATACGCCCCTCCATGTCTGTCCTCGAAAACTACCAAAAAGAGCTGCAAACGCGCGGCTTTCACAGCGATCCGGCCCAGTTGCGCGCGGTCGCTGCGCTCGACCGCTGCGCCACCGAGTGGGCCGCTTACAAAGGCAAGCGTTCCAACTCGCTCAAAAAACTCATCAACCGCCCGCCGATTCCGCGCGGGGTCTACCTGTATGGCGGGGTAGGGCGGGGCAAGAGCTTTCTGATGGACTGCTTTTTTGAGTCGGTGCCCTTGAAGCGCAAGACGCGCCTGCATTTCCACGAATTCATGCGCGAAGTGCACCGCGAGCTGCATGATTTGCAGGGCACGGTCAACCCGCTCGACGTGCTGGGCAAGCGCATTTCCGAGCGCTACAAGCTCATTTGCTTTGACGAATTTCACGTGGCCGACATTACGGATGCCATGATCCTGCACCGCCTGCTGCAGGCGCTGTTTGACAATGGCGTGGGCTTTGTTACCACCTCCAATTTTCCGCCCGACGGCCTGTATCCCGGCGGCATGCACCGCGACCGGGTGCTGCCGGCCATTGCGCTGCTCAACCAAGAGATGGACGTGCTCAACGTGGACAACGGCGTGGACTACCGCCGCCGCACGCTGGAGCGCCTGGACCTGTACCAGGTGCCCAACGGTCCGGCGGCCGATGCGTCTATGACGCAAGCCTTTGACAGCCTGGCCGAATGCGCCGACGGCAGCCCGGTGCTGCAGATCGAGTCGCGCCAGATTCGCGCCCGCAGGCGGGCCGGTGGTGTGGTGTGGTTTGACTTTAAAGAGCTGTGTGGCGGCCCGCGCTCGCAAAACGATTACCTCGAGATCGCCAGCCAGTTCCACACCGTGCTGCTGAGCGACGTGCCGCAGATGCAGGCCAACGGCAGTTCTGAGGCGCGCCGCTTTACCTGGCTGGTGGACGTGCTGTATGACCGGCGCGTCAAGCTCATGGTCTCAGCCCAGGTGGCGCCCGAGCTGCTCTACACCAGCGGGCCGCTGGCGCACGAGTTTCCGCGCACCGTGTCGCGCCTGAACGAAATGCAGTCCGCCGAGTTTTTGGCGCTGGAACGCCGCGACGTGGACACGCGCCTGACATGAGCGGCGCCTTGTCCGCTTTGCCCCGCGCTTTAGGCGGCACCGTTTTGGCCCTTGCCGTGTTCGCCACTGCAGCCCAAACCGAGGCGCCCACGCCGACCGCCGCCGCGTCTCCAGCGGTTGCCGTCCCCACCCAAGACGCCCGCAGCGCCCTGATCGCCGAGCGCGAGGCGCAAACCAAGCTGCTGGACGCCGCCGAGCGCGCCTGTTATGCGCGCTTTTTCACCACCAACTGCCTGTTGGACGTGGCCCGCAGCCGCCGTGCCCTGCAAGCCGACCTCAAACGCAAAGAAGCCGCGCTAGACACCGCTGACCGCCAGCAGCGCGCCCAAGACGCGCGTTTGCGCCTGGAAGAAAAGCTAAAACAACAAGCTAACCACCGGAGCGAAATAGACCCGGTGGCCATTGAACAAGCCCAGCGCGAAAAGCGCGCCGCACAAGAAGACAAGCAGCGCGACCACGCAGCCAAGGCCGCCGCAGTGCCAGCGTCTGCCGCCAGCGCCGCATCTGCCCCCGCCAGCGCTGCCAAAGCCGCGCCCGAACCGCAAGCCAATCCCGCCAAGGCGCCCAAAGCCGACACCGGCCCTAGCGCCCAAGAGCGCGCCGCTAACCAAGCCGCGTTTGACAAGAAGCAGGGCGAGGCCCAGCGCCGCATCACTGAGCGCGCGGCGGCGCGCGCCAAGGCCGCTGCGTCTGGCGCGTCTGCGCCGGCCACTTTGCCGCTGCCGCCCCCAGCGCCGCCTGCGCAGTGACGCTGCAGTCGGCGGTGCAAGCCGCGTTTGCACCTGGGGGCACTTTGGCGCGCAGCTTGCCCGGCTTTCGCAGCCGCCCCGGCCAGACCGAAATGGCCGTGGCTGTGGCCCGCACCATCGAAGACGGCGGCGTGCTGGTGGTGGAAGCCGGCACGGGCGTGGGCAAAATCCTGGCCTATGTGGTGCCCGCGCTGCTGGGCGGCGAAAAAGTGCTGTTTTCTACCGCCACCAAGGCTTTGCAAGAGCAGCTGTTCTTGCGCGACATTCCGCGCCTCTTAAAGGCCTTTGGCTTTCCGGTGCGCCTGGCGTTGCTCAAGGGGCGCAGCAGCTACTTGTGCACCCAGCGCCTGCAGGGCGCGCGCCAGACCACGCAAAACCTGGGCCCCGCAGACCTGCGCCTGCTGGCCCGCGTGGAAGACTGGGCCCTGTCCACCGTGCTGGGCGACATTGCCGAAGTGCCTGAGTTGGACGAGCGCTCGCCCGTCATCCCGCTGGTCACCTCCACCCGCGACAACTGCCTGGGCAGCGGCTGCCCCCAGATTCGCAACTGCCACACCCAGCTCGCCCGCCAAGAGGCCATGAAGGCCGATATCGTCGTGGTCAACCACCACCTGTTTTTTGCCGACCTGGGCGTGCGTGCCTCGGGCGTGGCCGAGTTGCTGCCCAGCGTCACCACCGTGGTGTTTGACGAGGCGCACCAGCTCAACGACATCGGCGTGCACTTTTTTGCCCGCCAATGGAGCACTGGCCAAATGCTGTCTTTGGGCCGCGACCTGGCCGAACAAACCCAAGGCCCGGCGCGCGGCCTGGTGGACTGGCTGGGCCTGCAAGCTGACGCCATCGACGCCGCCCAAGCGCTCAAAACGCTGTTCGCGTCCACAGGATCGCAGCCCATGCGCCCCTGGCTGGACGCCACGCCCGAAGGCCTTGCGTCCGCTCCCTGGCAAGCCGCCGTGGCCCGCTGCGAGGGCGCCCTGGTTGCCGCCAGCGCCGCCGTGCGCGCGGTCGATGAACTGGGCCCCGCGTTCACGGTGCTGGCCGAGCGCTGCGACACGCTCTTGCAAAACCTGCAGCTTTTTTCCACCGCGCCCCCTGAAGGCCAGGTGCGCTGGCTCGAAGTGGGCGCGCAAGTGCAGTTGTCGCAGTCACCCCTGACGATTGCCGAACCCATGCGCGCGCTGGCCCGGCCTGACGCGGCGCCCGGCACCCAGCCCAAGTCGTGGATATTTACCTCGGCCACCCTGGGCACCGACGCACAACTTAGCTGGTTTGTGGACGCCTGCGGCCTGGACGGCGCGCAGGTGCTGCGCGTAGCCAGCCCGTTTGACTACGCCACGCAGGCGGCCGTGTATGTGCCGCGCGAGTTTCCGCGCCCCCAGGACGCCACCCACAGCGCGGCGGTGGCGGCGCTGACCGCCCAAGGTGCCAGCGCTTTAGGCGGGCGCACCATGGTGCTGACCACCACCACCCGCGCCATGCGCGCCATAGCCGACGCGCTGCGCCAGCAGTTTGCCGCCGCCGGACTGGACACCGAAGTGCTGGTGCAAGGCCAGGCGCCCAAGCGCGAACTCGTAGACCGCTTTGTGGGCGCTTGTGTCCCCCAAGCCGGTTTGGAGAGCGGCTGCGTGTTGGTGGCCACCGCCTCGTTTTGGGAAGGCATTGACATTGCCGGAGACGCTTTGCAGTTGCTGGTGATCGACAAGCTGCCCTTTGCCCCGCCGGACGACCCGCTGGTCCAGGCGCGAGCCAGTGCGCAGGTGGCCGGGGGCGGCAATGCTTTTAAAAGTTTGCACCTGCCGCAGGCAGCCATTGCGCTCAAGCAAGGCGCCGGGCGCCTGATCCGCAGCGAGACGGACCGGGGCATTCTGGTGGTGTGTGATGTGCGCCTGGCGCAGATGGGCTACGGCAAAAAGCTGCTGGAGGGCTTGCCGCCCATGCGCCGCCTGGCCGATGGCGATGCTTGGCTAGATGCCCTGGCGGACTTGGCCGCCACCAATAATCCGCCGGTTTAGAACAGCTTAAGCCAGCCGCCCGACTCGCCCATGCCGCCGCTGACCAAGAATTTGGAGTCGGGGTAGGTGGCTTCAAGCACGCGCAGGGCGTCGTCGCGCAGGCGTTCCATGCCCAGTGCCTCATACGACTTGTAGATCACAAACAGCGCTTCTTCCACCGCCGGCACGTTGCGGTAGTCGGTCACCGCAGTTTGTGCGCGGTTGATGGCAGCCACATAAGCGCCGCGTTTGTAGTAGTACTTGGCGACATGGACCTCGTATTTGGCCAGCGACTGCACGATGTAGCCCATGCGCAGCAGCGCGTCGGGCGTGTAGCGCGAATCTGGAAAGCGCACGCTTAGCTCGCGAAAGGCCTCGAACGATTCTTTGGACGCCTTTTGGTCACGCTCGGCCAAATCCTGGCCGGTGTAGCTGCCAAAAATACCCAGGTTTTCATTGAAATTGGCCATGCCCTTGAGGTACAGCGCATAGTCCAGCGCGGGGCTGGCCGGGTGCAGGCGCATGAATCGGTCAATCGTGGCCACCGCCTGGATGGGTTCACCTGCTTTGGTTTGCGCGTAGGCTTTGTCCATCTGCGCTTGCTGGGCCAAGGGCGTGCCAGCGGCGCGTGCTTCAAGCTTCTCCAGCAGAGGAATGGCTTTTTCCCACTGGCCGGAGTTCATCTCGTCTTTGGCCTCGGAATAAAGCTGCGTGGGGGTCATGCCAGCGGTCTTGTCCAGGGCGGCCGTTGAGCAGCCAACCATCAACGCTGCCGCCAAAGGAAGGACGAGCGCGTAAACGACCGATAATTTGACTCTCAATATCATGCAATCTTTCTTGAACCAGGGCCAAACCATTATATCGACCGACCCCTTTGCGCCCGTAATGTCTGACATCCAAGGCCCCCAAGACGAACAGGACGAAGCCGAAGCGCTGGCCCAGGAATCCGAGCTGCGCCAAGCCAGCGTTGCCGTCGCCCAGCACGGCGAGCGGCTTGACCGCGCACTCACCCACCTGGCGCCCGAGTTCTCGCGAAGCTACCTGCAGCAACTGGTCGACGCTGGTGGCGCCCAGGTCAACGGCAAAGTGCTGACCAAGCAGTCGCACAAGGTCAAGGCCGGCGACGTGTTGCAGCTCGAACTGCGCCCCACGCCCCAAAGCCAGGCCTTCAAACCCGAGGCCATGGACCTTGACGTGGTCTACCAAGACGCCCACCTAATGGTGATCCACAAGCCCGCTGGCCTGGTGGTGCACCCCGCGCCCGGCAACTGGAGCGGCACGCTGCTCAACGGCTTGTTGGCGCTGGATCCGCAAATTTCTGAAGTGCCGCGCGCAGGCATCGTGCACCGGCTGGACAAAGACACCAGCGGCCTGATGGTGGTGGCGCGCACCCGCCTGACCATGGACGCGCTGGTGCAAGCCATCGCCGCACGCACCGTGAGCCGCCAGTACCTGGCGGTCGGCCACAAACCCTGGAGTGGAGCGGCCACCGTGGCCGTGCAAGCGCCCATTGGCCGCGACCCGCGCAACCGCCTGCGCATGGCGGTGGTGGATTTGCTCAAAACCCCCGGCAAAACTGCCCAAACCGACATTCACTACCTTGGCAACGCGGTGGATGCCTGCTTTGTGCGTTGCGTGCTGCACACCGGGCGCACGCACCAGATTCGGGTGCACATGGCGTCCATCGGCCACCCGCTGGTGGCTGATGCGGTTTACGGCGGCAGCCCGCTCTTAGGGCTGCAGCGCCAGGCCTTGCACGCGTTTCGGCTGGCGTTTAGCCATCCCGTAACCGGCGAGGCACTGGCCTTTGAGGCCCCGCTGCCGCAGGATTTTCAGGATCTGCTGGGCGCGTTGGGGCTAGGGCTACAATCGCTACCTACCGCAAAGGCTGCCTGAGGGCACCTGGTCGCGGCCCCTGGCGCAGTGGATGGCGCACTCCCCATTGGGAGCTATTGCATCCCGCCCAGTCTCGTAAGTTCTCGTCAGCGCTCGCCCCGTGGGCAAGCCCCTCGCCCGGAAAACCTTTGCATGATCAACACCGCCGAAGCCACGCGCGTCTTGGAGACTGCCCTGATTTGCGCGCAACAGCCCTTGTCCTTACGGGATATGCGCGTCCTGTTCCAGGAAGAAGTGGGTAATGACACGCTCAAGGACATGCTCGCCGATCTGGCCGCCCAGTGGACGGGCCGGGGCGTGGAACTGGTGCAAGTGGCCAGTGGCTGGCGTTTTCAGAGCCGGGCCGAAATGCGCGATTTTTTGGATCGCCTGCACCCCGAAAAGCCCCCGCGCTACACCCGCGCCGCGCTGGAAACCCTGGCCATCATCGCCTACCGCCAGCCGGTGACGCGCGGTGATATGGAAGACATCCGGGGTGTGACCATTAATTCTTTGCTGATCAAACAGCTCGAAGACCGGGGCTGGGTCGAAGTGATCGGCCACCGCGAAGCGCCGGGCCGACCCGCCCTGTTTGCCACCACGCGGCAGTTTCTGGACGACCTGGGCCTGCAGTCGCTCGCGCATTTGCCCGCCCTGGATCCGGTGGGCGAACGCTTGAGTGGTGAGACGGATGCCTTTGCCGAACTGGTGCAAGACGCGCCCGACAGTCTGGCCCTGGAAGCGCCCCAACCCCCTGAGGCCGAACTCGCCTTTGGGGACGCGCCCACGCCACCCGCCCAAGAGCAAGAGCAAGAGCAAGAGCAAGAGCAGGAATCAGATCCAGGTCCCGCGCCAGATGCAGCGGCGCCGCCGGCGCCATCTGCTGAATCACCGCCCCCAACACCCGACGACTTTGCAGCCGAACCGGCCCCTTCCGACATTTTTGATAGCCCCACGGCACCCACCAACCCATGAACGACACCCCAAGCACCGGCCCCGCGCCCGATTCCATGGCGCCGCAAGACGCCACGTCCAAGGCGCCTGAAACCCTTGCCGCCGACGCTACGGGCACCACCGAAGTGGGCGAGGCCGCCGAGGCCAGCCTGTTTGACCAGGTCGTCTCCGGTGAATTTGATGCGCTCGACGAGGTGCTTGAAGCCGTGCCGCACAAGCGCATCCTCACGCCCGCGGTCGAGAATCCCAAGCTGCACAAAATCCTGGCCCAGGCCGGCATGGGTTCGCGCCTGGAGATGGAGCAGCTCATTATGGAAGGCCGCATTTCGGTCAATGACGAGCCAGCCCACGTGGGCCAGCGCATCCAGTTTGGCGACCAGATCAAGTTCAACGGCAAGCCGGTGCGCTTTCGGGTGGACCCGCCCCCGCCGCGCGTGATCGCGTAC
Source organism: Comamonadaceae bacterium (assembly GCA_947378275.1). Lineage (GTDB taxonomy): Bacteria > Pseudomonadota > Gammaproteobacteria > Burkholderiales > Burkholderiaceae_C > Allorhodoferax. The sequence continues at coordinate 20,611 of CANCJD010000005.1, read as the reverse complement.
CACAAGCCTGTGGGCGAAGTGGTCACCCATGACGATCCGCAAAACCGGCCCACGGTGTTTCGCCGTTTGCCACGCCTGCACCAAGGCAAATGGCAGTCGGTGGGGCGGCTGGATTTGAATACCGAAGGCCTGCTGCTGTTCACCAACTCAGGCGAACTGGCCAACAATTTGATGCACCCACGCTTTGGCCTGGTGCGTGAATACGCGGTGCGCGTGCTGGGGTCGCTGAGCAAAGAAGAAAAGCAGATGCTGCTCGACGGCGTGCGCCTGGACGACGGCATGGCCCAGTTTGGTTCGATTGAGGCCGGTGGCGGCGAGGGCAGCAACTGCTGGTACCGCGTCACTATCTCGGAAGGGCGCAACCGTGAGGTGCGCCGCATGTTGGAGGCCGTGGGCCACGCCGTGAGCCGCTTGATTCGCATCCGCTACGGCGCCATGGTGCTGCCACGCGGCTTGAAGCGCGGCGCCTGGATGGAGCTTGACGCGATTGACATCGCATCACTGGTGCGCGCCGCAGGCAGCGCGGGCGAAGGCAACGACGGCGTGGCGCGTGAGCGCCCGGCCGAAGGTGCCGCCCCTGCGCGCCGCCCGCCGCCCAACGGTGGCGCCAACCGCCGTGGCGGCCCGCCCGCCGCTCGCAGTGGCCCGCGCGTGGCACCTGACCGCAGCACGGCGCGCGGCCCGGGTCCGCGTCCCGCGGCCAAATCCGCCGGTGCGGCAAATCAGCCCGATCCGCTGAAAACGTCGGTGGGTTACATCGGTGCCGACAGCTTGTCGCGCCAGCGAAAACAAGAGGCGCTCAAACAGCGCAGCGGCCCTGGTGGCCAGCGCCGTACCGGGCGCAGTCGCTAGGCAAAATGCTAAAATGATGCGCTTTGCTACGCAGGGTGGCGAATAAATTTAATACGAAGGTTGAAGTAACACTATGGCTATCGAACGCACACTATCCATCATCAAGCCCGACGCAGTGGCCAAGAACGTGATCGGTCAGATCTACGCCCGTTTCGAAGCAGCAGGCCTCAAAGTGGTTGCAGCGCGCATGGCCCATTTGTCGCGCGGCGAAGCCGAAGCGTTCTACGCTGTGCACAAAGCACGTCCCTTCTTCAAGGACCTGGTTGATTTCATGATCTCTGGCCCCGTGATGATCCAGGCCCTGGAAGGCGAAAACGCCATCCTGACCCACCGCGACCTGATGGGCGCAACCGACCCCAAGAAAGCAGCCCCCGGCACCATCCGTGCGGATTTCGCTGACAGCATCGACGCCAACGCCGTGCACGGCTCTGACGCCGCAGAAACCGCTGCCGTTGAGATCGCTTTCTTCTTCGCTGGCATGAACGTTTATTCGCGTTAATTTGCACTATGGCGGCCAATCTTCTCGACTATGACCTCGAGGGCTTGGCCCTTTTTTGCGAGCGTCTAGGCGAGAAGCGCTTTCGGGCGGTCCAGCTTTTTCGCTGGATCCACCAAAAAGGCGCGTCCGAGTTTGACGCAATGACCGACCTGGCCAAGTCCTTGCGCGAAAAGCTCAAGGGCTGCGCCCAGGTCCAGCCACTGCGCGTCCTGTCCCAGCACGAATCCACCGATGGCACCATCAAATGGCTGTTTGACGTGGGGGCGGGAGACGCCGTAGAGGCCGTTTTTATCCCTGAATCTGACCGTGGCACGCTGTGTATTTCGTCCCAGGCCGGTTGCGCCGTGGGATGCCGCTTTTGTTCCACCGGCCACCAGGGCTTTAGCCGCAATCTGACGGCGGGCGAAATCGTCTCGCAGCTCTGGTTTGCCGAGCATTTTTTGCGCAAGCACCTGGCGCGCGACGAGCGCATCATCTCCAACGTGGTGATGATGGGCATGGGCGAGCCGCTGCAAAACTACACTGAACTCGTGCCCGCCCTCAAGGTCATGCTCGACGACCACGCCTACGGCCTTTCGCGTCGGCGCGTCACCGTCTCCACCTCGGGCATGGTCCCCATGATGGACCGCCTGGGCCAAGACTGCCCGGTGGCGCTGGCCGTGTCCTTGCACGCGCCCAATGACGCCCTGCGCGAGAGCCTGGTGCCGCTCAACAAAAAATACCCGATTGCTGAGCTGATGCAGGCCTGCGTGCGCTACCTGGCCGTGGCGCCGCGCGACTTCATAACCTTCGAGTACTGCATGCTCGACGGCGTCAACGACACGCCCGAGTTGGCCGCCGATTTGGTGGAACTGCTGCGCACATCGGGCGGCAATTTGCACTGGTGCAAGGTCAACCTGATTCCCTTCAACCCCTTTGCCGCCTCCGGCCTGACGCGTTCGTCCAACGCGCGGGTGCAGGCGTTTTCTGAGGTTTTGAGTCGCGCGGGTGTAATCACCACGGTGCGCAAGACGCGTGGTGACGACATTGCGGCGGCCTGCGGCCAACTGGCTGGCGATGTGCAAGACCGCACCAGTGTGGTGGTGCGCATCCACAAGCAGCGCCGTGCTGAAAAAGCAGCCGCTACCGGTGCCGCAAGGGCGCCGACGGTCGAGGAGTATTGACATGGCAGCTTGGGCCCTAAAGGCACCTGCCTGGGCGCGGGTCACTGGCTCGGCAGCGTGGCTGGTGCGCTGGTTGCTGGCTGCGGCGGTGCTTGGCCTGGTTGCGTGCGGTAGCGCAAGCCAGCGCTCGGACAAGGCCGACTTGTTGACCGCGTCCGATGAGACCGAGGCGCGCAAACGCGCCCGCATCCGGCTTGAGCTGGCGGTCAACTATTTCAGCGAAGGCAAGACCACTATCGCGCTTGATGAGATCAAGCAGTCGATTGCCGTAGACCCTGGCCTGTACGAGGCCCACAACCTGCGCGGTCTGATTTACCTCCGGCTCAATGAGTTTTCGCTGGCCGACGACAGCTTTCGCCAGGCGCTCATCTTGAACCCCAAGGCCGCCACGGTGCAGCACAACTACGGCTTGCTCTTGTGCCAGCAGGGCCGCATGGCCGCTGCCGCCGAGATGTTCAGTGCGGCACTGGCCAACCCCACGTACACCGAGCGCGCCAAGACCTGGATGATCCAGGGCCTGTGCCAGGCCAAGGCTGGTCAGGCGCAGGCCGCAGAAACCAGCTTGCTTAACGCCTACCAGCTTGACCCCGCCAACCCGGTGGTGGCCTACAACCTGGGCCTTGGCATGTACCAGCGCGGCGAATACCCCCAGGCCCAGCGCTACCTGAGCCGCCTGAACAATTCCGACTTGGCCAATGCCGAGTCCCTGTGGTTGGGGGCCAAGACGGCCAAAGCCATGGGCGACACGCAGGCCTTGCGCGCGCTGGGGCAAACCCTGGTCCAGCGTTTTCCCTCGTCCAAAGAGTCGCTCTGGCTAGAGCGGCAGTCTTTCCATGAATGATTCTGCGTTGACCGATGCACCATTGACCGATGGCTCTGAAGCAGCTCCGGCCACCGGTTTTGCCTCGCCCACGGCGGGCCAGATGCTGCACAACGCGCGCCGAGCCGCGGGTTTGTCGCTGGAAGAGCTGGCCGCGCGTGTCAAAGTGCCGGTTAAACGCCTGAGCGCGCTGGAGGAAGACCGCTTTGAGGACTGGCCTGACGCGAACCTGGTTCGTGCGGTGGCCGCCAGCGTTTGCCGCCAGGTGCGGATTGACTCGGCCATCATCTTGGCGCGTTTGCCTAAGGCCGAGAAAAAGGCCTTGTCCAAGGGCGTGTCGGATGCGCCTGTGGGGTTTAGCGATCGCGGCGGTTTCAAATTGCGCCGTCCCAGGGGCTCGGCGCGTCTGCCGCTGGCGCTGCTGGCAATGGTATTGGCGTTTGCTGCTGTCGGTGTGTACCTTGCGCCGACCTTGCAAGTCTGGCTTGACCGGGTCTGGGCGCGTCAGTCGCTGAGTTCCATGGCACCTGCCCCCGCTGCAGCGCCAGAGCCGGTGCTGCCGCCAGACGCCGAACCCACCGACACACGGGTGGGCGCCACGGCCCCTGAAACGCCCTCTAGCCAGTCAGTGTCGCTTGGCGCCAGCACAGCGGCGGCGAGCTCAAGCGCCAATGTGGCTTCGCCCAAGGCGGTTCCTTTCCAAAGCTCAGCCGGTTCGGCCGTGGTGGGTACGGTCGCTACCCCGCCTGCCGCCCCCAGCCCCTTGCTGGTGTTCAAAGCACATGGCTTGACCTGGGTTGCCGTAACGGATGCAAAGGGCATCTCGCTATTGCGCAAAACCTTAACTGCGGGCCAAACGGTGACTACAAACGCTGCCAGCGGTGCACTGCCTTTGTGGGTGGTTGTAGGGCGAGCCGACCATATCGACGTGGAAGTGCGCGGACAGCGCCTGACGCTGGAGCCGTCGGCACCAGACAACGTCGTCAAATTCAAGGTGCAGTGATGCCAAACGAAACACGCTTCAATTCCAACGGTGTCGCCGCCCGCAACGGTTTGCAGGCCCGGGTGGCTTGGGGTAGCAACATTGTGACCATTGGCGGCGGCGCGCCGGTGCGCATCCAGTCAATGACCAATACCGACACGGTGGACGCCGTGGGCACCGCCATCCAGGTCAAAGAGCTGGCGCTGGCGGGCTCGGAGATGGTGCGCATTACCGTCAATACGCCAGAGGCCGCGCAAGCCGTGCCCTATATTCGCGAGCAGCTCGACCGCATGGGCATTGCAGTCCCCTTGATTGGCGACTTCCATTTCAACGGCCATCGCTTGCTGACCGATTTTCCTGACTGCGCGCAGGCGCTGTCCAAGTACCGCATCAACCCGGGCAACGTGGGCAAGGGCGACAAAAAAGACCGCCAGTTCGGCCAGATGATCGAAGCCGCGCTGCGCTGGGACAAGCCGGTGCGCATCGGCGTGAACTGGGGCAGCCTAGACCAGGAACTGCTCGCCCACCTGATGGACAGCAACGCCCAGTTGGCGGAGCCCCTGAGCGTGAAGCAGGTGATGTACCAGGCGCTCATCAGTTCGGCCGTGGGTTCGGCTGAGTTGGCCGAGTCCATGGGCATGCAGGCCAACCAGATCATTATTTCGTGCAAGGTCAGCGGTGTGCAGGATTTGATTGCGGTGTACCGCGATTTGGGTCGCAACACCCGCTACCCCCTGCATCTGGGCCTGACCGAAGCGGGCATGGGCACCAAGGGCACGGTGGCATCCGCTGCGGCGCTGTCGGTCTTGCTGCAAGAAGGCATTGGCGACACCATCCGCGTGTCGCTCACCCCGGCGCCGGGCGAGTCGCGCAACCAAGAAGTCGTGGTGGCCGCCGAGATTTTGCAGGCCTTGGGCCTGCGCGCCTTTGTGCCCAGCGTGACCGCCTGCCCCGGCTGCGGCCGCACCACCAGCACCACCTTCCAAGAGTTGACCCAGCAAATTGACAACTTCCTGCGTGACCAGATGCCGGTGTGGCGCAAGCGCTACCCTGGGGTGGAAAACCTCAAGGTGGCGGTGATGGGCTGCATCGTCAACGGCCCGGGCGAGAGCAAGCACGCCGACATCGGCATTAGCCTGCCCGGCACAGGCGAGGCGCCAGCGGCGCCGGTATTCATTGATGGCGAGAAGCGCATGACCCTGCGCGGCGACGCCATTGCCACCGACTTCCAGGCGGTGGTTGAGAACTACATCCAACAACGTTTTGGCGCAGCGGCAACGCAGTCGTCCACCTGACTCTTTTTATGACCGAACCTCAAGCGCCACGCAAGGCGGAAAAACTCATGGCCGTCAAAGGCATGAACGATATATTGCCGCCCGACTCCGCCCGCTGGGAGGCGCTCGAAGAACGGGTGCGCGCGCTGATGCGCCGCTATGCCTATGAAAACATCCGCACGCCCATCGTCGAACCCACCGCGCTGTTTGTGCGTGGCTTGGGCGAGGTGACTGACATTGTTGAAAAAGAGATGTATTCGTTCGAAGACCGGCTCAACGGCGAGCAGCTCACCCTGCGCCCGGAAAACACCGCCGGCGTGGTACGCGCCGTGGTGGAGCACACGCTCTTGTACAACGGCGGAAAGCGCCTGTATTACTTCGGCCCCATGTTTCGCCACGAGCGGCCCCAGCGCGGGCGCTACCGCCAGTTCCACCAGGTGGGCGCCGAGGCGCTGGGCTTTGGCGGCCCCGAGCTGGACGCCGAACTTATCCTCATGGCCGACGCGCTGTGGAAAGAGCTGGGCATTGGCAGCGTGGAGCTGCAAATCAACAGCCTGGGCCAGCCCGAAGAGCGCAATTTGCACCGTGCCGCACTGATCGCCCACTTTGAGGCGCACGCCGACGCACTGGACCCGGAGTCGCGCCGCCGCTTGCACCTGAACCCTTTGCGCCTGCTCGACAGCAAAAACCCCGACATGCAGCCGGTGGTGGAGGCCGCACCCAAGCTGCTTGACTTTTTGGGCGACGCGTCCAAAGCGCATCTGGCCGCTGTGCTGGCCATTCTGGACGCCAACGGCGTGTCGTATTCCATGAACCCGCGCCTGGTGCGCGGCATGGACTACTACAACCTGACAGTGTTTGAGTTCGTCACCACGCAACTGGGCTCGCAGGGCACGATTTGCGGCGGTGGGCGCTACGACTACCTGGTCGAACAAATCGGCGGCAAACCCACTCCGGCGGTCGGCTGGGCCATGGGCATGGAGCGCGTGCTGGAGTTGCTCAAGGCGCAAGAAGACAGCCTGGCCCTGCCGCTGCTTGATGCCTACGCCGTGGTGCCTGACGCTGCTGCCTTGCCCCAAGTGGCGGCTTGCCTGCAACGCTTGCGCAGCGTCGGCGTGTCGGTGCTGATGCACGCCAGCGGCGAGGCCGGCATGGCCAGCATGAAAAGCCAGTTCAAGAAGGCCGACGCCTCGGGCGCGCGCTACGCGCTGGTGTTTGGACCCGACGAGTTGGCGCAGGGCTCTGTGACCGTCAAGGCCTTGCGCGACCCGACCGTAGCCCAACGCACACTGGCGCTGGACCTTTGGTCCGAATGGGCCAACAGCCTACAATCCGCCCCTTAAACAAATACCCCCATGGCAAACCAACTCGACCTCGAAGAACAAGAACAGCTCGACGAACTCAAGCATTTCTGGAGCAAATACGGCAACCTCATCAGCGGCGTGCTGATTGTGGTCATGCTCTGTCTGGCTGGTTGGAATGGCTACAACTACTGGCAGCGCAGCCAGGCGGCGCAGGCGGCCGCCATGTTTGACGAAATGGGCAAGTCCGTGGCGGGCGGCGACGTTGCCAAGGCCGAACGCACTTTCAATGATATGAAGGACCGCTACGCCCGCGCCAGCTACACCCAGCAAGCCGGTCTGGCCTTGGCCAAAATGGCCGCAGACGCCGGCAAGCCCGACGTCGCCAAGGCGGCGCTGCAATGGGTGGCCGACAAGTCGGGCGACGACGGTTACGCCGCTATTGCGAGCCTGCGCCTGGCCAATGTCCATCTGGACGCCAAACAATACCCCGAAGCCCTCAAGGCGCTGGACGCTGCCAAGGGCGATGCCTTTGCCGCCCTGGTGGCCGATCGGCGCGGAGATGTGCTGTTGTTGCAAGGCCAGCGTGATGCGGCTAAGGCGGCTTATCTGACGGCTTTCAAGGCGTTTGACGAGCGCTCCGAATACCGCCGCTTGGTGCGCGTCAAACTCAATGCCTTGGGCGTGGAGCCCGAGGCACCCAAAGCGGCCGTGCCAAACGCAACGAGCGGAGCCAACTGATGCGCCAAGCCCCACGGGTTTTGTCCTTTGCCCAAGGTTTTTTAGCGCTGGCCTTGGTGCTGGTCTTGCAGGCCTGCGCCAGCAGCGACAAGCCCAAGCCCACTGTGCTGGAAGCCAATCCGGCACAACTCGGCGTGAAAGAGCTGTGGCGCGCATCGGTGGGCGCTACGGCGCTGCCGCTGGAAGTGCGCACCGTGGGCGCGCAGGTGCTGGTGGCTTCCACCCAGGGTGATATCAGCGCATTGGACGGGCGCAGCGGCAAGCAAATGTGGCGCGCCAGCGTGGGCGCGCCTTTGAGTGCTGGCGTGGGCAGCGACGGTGAAACGGTGGCCGTCGTCACACGCGAAAACCAACTCGTCGCCCTGCGCGAGGGCAAAGAAGTGTGGCGTCAAAAAATGCCATCCCTGACATTGACCTCGCCTTTGGTGGCAGGTGCCCGAGTGTTTTTGCTCTCAGCAGACCGCACGGTGACCGCCTTTGACGCCGCCAACGGACGCAAGCTCTGGATGCAGCAGCGCACTGGCGACGCTTTGGTACTCGGCCAGCCCGGCATTTTGACGGCCGTTGGCGACACCTTGCTGAGCACCCAAAGCGGCCGATTGCTGGGCTTGAATCCACAAAACGGTGCCATCCGCTGGGACGCAGCAGTGGCGGTGGGGCGCGGCGTGAACGAAGTTGAACGCCTAGTTGACCTGGTGTCCGGCACCAGCCGCGTGGGCAACAACCTGTGCCTGCGGGCTTTCCAATCTACGGTGGCTTGTGTGGACGCGCAAGCTGGCCGTACCCTTTGGACCAAGCCGGCTTCAGGCGCTAGCGGCATTGCGGGCGACGCCAGCACCGTGTTCGGCGCAGAGAGCGACGGCAAAGTGGTGGCCTGGCGCCGCAGCGACGGCGAAAAACTCTGGACCAGCGAGAAGCTGCGTTTTCGTGCACTGTCGGCACCCGTTTTCGCCGGTAACGCGGTAGCGGTCGGCGATTTCGAAGGATTTGTACACTTTTTGTCTCCCAAAGATGGGGCCGTGCTGGCCCGCGTCGCAAGCGATGGTTCGCCCATTGCCTTGGCGCCTGTGTGGGTGGATGGAACCTTGGTCGCGGTCACGCAGCGCGGCACAGTGATTGGGTTTCGGCCTGAATAATTAGGCTACGCGCTTCATGAAACCTGTAATCGCCCTGGTCGGTAGACCCAATGTGGGCAAATCAACCCTGTTCAACCGCCTGACCAAGACGCGCGATGCCATCGTCGCCGACTACGCCGGTCTGACGCGCGACCGCCACTACGGCAACGCCAAACATGGCAAACACGAATACATCGTGGTCGATACCGGCGGCTTCGAGCCGGACGCTGCCTCGGGCATCTACAAAGAGATGGCCAAGCAGACCCGACAGGCCGTGGCCGAGGCCGATGTGGTGCTGTTTGTGGTGGACGCGCGTGGCGGCGTATCGGCCCAAGACCACGAAATCGCCAAATACCTGCGCCGCCTGGGCAAGTCGGCCATCGTGGTTGCCAACAAGGCCGAAGGCATGACCGACGGCGTGCAGTTCACCGAGTTTTTCGAGCTGGGCCTGGGCGCCGTGATTCCGATCAGCGCGGCCCACGGCCAAGGCATTCGCCCGCTGATTGACCAGGTGCTCGAGCCCCTGGCGCTGGCCATGGCGCAGGCCGAGGAAGAGAGCGACCCCACCGTCATCAAGCTGGCGGTTGCAGGACGCCCCAACGTGGGCAAGTCCACACTGATCAACACCTGGCTGGGCGAAGAGCGCCTGGTGGCGTTTGATATGCCCGGTACCACCCGCGACGCGATTGCCGTGCCCTTTGAGCGCGGCGGGCAAAAGTTTGAGCTGATTGACACCGCAGGCCTGCGCCGCAAGGGCAAGGTGTTTGAGGCGATCGAGAAGTTCTCGGTCGTCAAAACCCTGCAGGCGATCGAGTCGGCCAACGTAGTGCTGCTCTTGATTGACGCTATCCAGGGCGTTACCGACCAGGACGCGCACATTGCAGGCTACATCCTGGAATCCGGTCGCGCGGTGGTGGTAGCCGTCAACAAATGGGACGCGGTGGACGAATACCAGCGCGAACTCGTCAAGCGTTCGCTGGAAACCCGCCTGGGCTTCCTGAAATTTGCCGCCTTGCACCTGATATCAGCCACCAAGCGCCAAGGCCTCGGTCCGGTCTGGGATTCGATTGCGCAGGCGCACCGTTCGGCCAATCGCAAGATGCCTACGCCGGTGCTTACGCGCCTGCTGATGGAGGCCGTGCAGTTCCAGACGCCCAAGAAAACCGGCATGTACCGCCCCAAGCTGCGCTACGCGCACCAAGGCGGCATGAACCCGCCCATCATCATCATCCATGGCAATTCGCTGGAGCATGTCACTGACTCCTACAAGCGCTTTTTGGAGGGCCGCTTCCGCAAGGAATTCGACCTGGTAGGAACGCCGTTGCTGATCCAGATGAAGTCGGCGTCCAATCCCTATTCGGACAAAGATTGAGTCGCTGACAGCGTCAGTTTTCCAATGCCCTTGCGGGCGCTGGGCCACAGAAAATCCATTTTTGATGTGGTATCTTCAAAGACCTAACTTTCCAACACGGAGAATATCGTGAACAACAAAAGCCAACTCCTCCAAGACCCGTTTCTCAACGCATTGCGCCGCGAGCACATCCCGGTGTCGGTTTACTTGGTCAATGGCATCAAGTTGCAGGGCCAGATCGAATCTTTTGACCAGTACGTAGTTTTGCTGCGCAACACCGTGACGCAAATGGTCTACAAACACGCCATTTCCACCATCGTCCCAGGACGCGCGGTCAATTTGGCGGCGGCATCCGACGCTGACGAATCACCGGCTGCTTAACACTTTGTTGATGCGAGGCTGCCGCGCGCATCCGCGATCTAGACCGTTCCCCGTTTGAATCCCACCGACCGACCCACGTCCGCACGAACCATTTTGGTTGGTGTGGATTTGGGATTGCCCCATTTTGACGGCGAGCTCGAAGAACTGGGTTTGCTGGCCCGAACTGCCGGGCTTGAGCCGGTCGCGTCCATCACTTGTAAGCGCCGCGCGCCCGACGCTGCGCTGTTTGTGGGCACCGGCAAAGCCGATGAAATCAAGCTGCTGGCCGCCCAGCACGGCGCCGAAGAGATCCTGTTTGACCAAAGTCTGAGCCCCGGCCAACAACGCAACTTGGAGCGGCGCCTGGAGCTGCCGGTCAATGACCGCACTTTTCTGATTTTGGAAATATTTGCCCAGCGGGCCCGCAGCCACGAAGGCAAGTTGCAAGTTGAACTCGCTCGCTTGCAGTACCTGAGCACGCGTCTGGTGCGTCGCTGGTCGCACCTGGAGCGCCAGCGCGGCGGCATCGGCACGCGCGGCGGCCCGGGCGAGACGCAAATTGAGTTGGACCGGCGCATGATCGCCACCACCATCAAGCGCACCAAAGAGCAGCTGCAAAAAGTCAAGCGCCAGCACCAGACCCAGCGCAAGCAGCGCGACCGCCGTGGCGCCTTCAATATCTCGCTCATTGGCTATACCAATGCGGGCAAATCGACCTTGTTCAATGCCTTGGTCAAGGCGCGTGCCTACGCGGCCGATCAATTGTTTGCCACGCTGGACACCACCACGCGCCAGTTGTACCTGGGCGAAGCGCAGCGCTCGGTGTCTTTGTCGGACACCGTGGGCTTTATCCGAGACCTGCCGCACGGGCTGATTGATGCATTTCAAGCGACCTTGCAGGAAGCCATCGACGCCGATTTGCTGGTGCACGTGGTGGACGCGTCCAACCCAGACCATGTGTTGCAGATCCGCCAGGTGCAACAGGTGCTCAAGGAAATCGGGGCGCAGGACATTCCGCAGTTGCTGGTGTTTAACAAAATTGACGCTATGGAGGCTGAGAATCTGCCGCTGCAAGAACAAGACTTCATTGAGATCGACGGTGTGCAAACGCCGCGCCTGTTCGTGAGCGCCCGCGCCGGCACTGGCATTTCGACTTTGCGCAGCACCTTGGCCGGTATTGTCGCCCGCGACCGCGCCGACAACGGCGGCGATCCCCCTTTGGCCCATGAGGCCGAAACCTAATTGTGGACAATCGGACTCGATGTGCGAAGGCTATGACCATGAAATTTTCAATTCCAACTTTTAACCTGGGCCGCATGTTCAATCTGAACGACAGCCGCTGGGGCCGTGCCGACGACGCCAAGCCGGAAGAGGGCGGTCCCGCCAAACCGCAAGCTGCGCCCGAGCCAAAAGACGAGGTGCCCGCAGCCGAAGAGCGGCCGCGTCCCACGCCACGCCCCGGCGCGCAGTCGGGCCCGCCCGACTTGGACGAACTGTGGCGCGACTTCAACCGCAAGCTCAATGGCTGGATGGGTGGCGGCAAAAAGCCACCAGGCGACGCGGGGCGTGGCCCGGGCGGCTTCATTCCTGATTTCAAGGGCGCAGGCCTTGGCGGCGGCGTCATTCTGGCCGTGGTGTTTTTGGTCTGGCTAGGCACGGGCTTCTTTATCGTCCAAGAGGGCCAGCAAGCAGTGATTACCCAGTTTGGCCGCTACAAGACCACGGTCAATGCCGGCTTTAACTGGCGCCTGCCGTACCCCATACAGCGCCACGAGCTGGTGTTTGTGACGCAAATCCGCTCGGTCGACGTGGGGCGCGACAACGTGCTCAAGGCCACGGGCCTGCGCGAGTCGGCCATGCTGACGCAGGACGAGAACATCCTGGACATCAAGTTTGCGGTGCAATACCGCCTGAACGACGCGCGGGCCTTTTTGTTTGAGAGCAAAAACCCCTCCGACGCAGTAGTGCAGGCCGCCGAAACCTCGGTGCGTGAAGTGCTGGGCAAGATGAACATGGATGCCGCTTTGTCCGAAGACCGTGACCAGATTGCCCCCAAAGTCCGCGCCATGATGCAAGAGATATTGGACCGCTACAAGGTCGGCATCGAAGTGGTGGGAATCAACTTGCAGCAGGGCGGCGTGCGTCCCCCTGAGCAAGTGCAGGCCTCATTTGACGATGTGCTCAAGGCCGGCCAGGAACGTGAACGCGCCAAGAACGAAGCCCAGGCCTACGCCAATGACGTTGTTCCGCGCGCGGTCGGTTCGGCCTCGCGCCTGAAGGAAGAGGCCGATGCCTACAAATCCCGCGTGGTGGCCCAGGCCCAGGGTGACGCGCAGCGCTTTCGCTCGGTGTACAACGAATACCAAAAAGCGCCCCAGGTCACCCGCGACCGCATGTACTTGGACACCATGCAGCAAATCTATACCAACGTAACCAAGGTGCTGGTGGACTCGCGCCAGGGTGCCACATTGCTCAATATGCCGTTAGAGAAGATTTTGCAAATGGGCGCTGTCGGTGAACCCGTCGCAGCCCCTGCGGCAGCCGCAGCGCCCGCCGCTGCCCCCACCAGTCCGGCCGCCGCCAGCACCGACCCCCGCAGCCGCGACGCGGCCCGCACCCGCGAACGCGACGTGCGCTAGGAGAACCCCATGAACCGTATTGGATTGATTGTCTCGTCGCTGCTGGTGCTCTTTGCGCTGGCAAGTTCTACTTTGTTTGTGGTGGACCAGCGCCAGTTTGGTGTGGTGTACGCCCTGGGCCAGATCAAGGAAGTGATTACCGAGCCCGGCCTGAACTGGAAGCTGCCCCCGCCGTTTCAAAACGTGTCTTACATCGACAAGCGCTTGCTCACGCTCGACAGCACCGACGCCGAGCCCATGCTCACCGCCGAAAAGCAGCGCGTGGTGATCGACTGGTACGTGCGCTGGCGCATCTCCGAGCCGTCGGACTACATCCGCAATGTCGGTTTGAACGAAGGCGCGGGCGCCAGCCAGCTCAACCGCGTGGTGCGCAATGCTTTTCAGGAAGAAATCAACAAACGCACCGTCAAGGAACTGTTGTCCCTGAAGCGCGAGGCGCTGATGGCCGATGTGAAGGCTGAAGTGCTGGCCAAGGTGCGTGGCGCCAAGCCCTGGGGCGTGGACGTGGTGGACGTGCGGATCACCCGCGTGGACTATGTGGAAGCGATCACCGAATCGGTCTACCGCCGCATGGAAGCTGAGCGCAAGCGCGTGGCCAATGAACTGCGCTCCACGGGTGCAGCCGAAGGCGAAAAAATTCGTGCAGATGCCGACCGCCAGCGCGAAGTGACGATTGCCAATGCCTACCGCGACGCACAAAAAATCAAGGGTGAGGGCGACGCCGAAGCTGCTCGCATTTATGCCGATGCCTTCAACCGCGATCCGCAATTTGCCCAGTTCTACCGCAGCCTGGAGGCGTACAAAAACAGCTTCGCCAACAAGAGCGACGTGATGGTGGTCGATCCGTCGTCCAGCGAATTCTTCAAAATCTTCCGGGGCGGCGGCTCTGCCGTGGGCGGCGCCAAGAAATAAGCGCTGACTGTCCGGCCCGATTTCTCGGGCCGCATTGCGTTTACTGGTTTACAGACCGGTAAAATCGCGTTTTTAACAAAGTGTCTCCAATTCATGTCCGCTTGGGTCCTCCCGGATCATATTGCCGATGTGCTGCCCTCTGAGGCGCGCCACATCGAAGAAATCCGACGCAATTTGCTGGACATGGCGCGCTGCTATGGCTACGAATTGGTCATGCCGCCACTGCTTGAACACCTGGAGTCGCTGCTTACCGGCACTGGCGAGGCGCTGGACCTGCAAACCTTCAAACTGGTGGACCAGATATCAGGCCGCATGATGGGTCTGCGCGCCGACAGCACGCCGCAAGTCGCCCGCATTGACGCCCATTTGCTCAACCGCGCAGGTGTCACCCGGCTCTGCTATTGCGGTCCGGTGCTGCACACCCGCCCGGCCGCGCCCCACGCCACGCGCGAACCATTGCAGCTAGGCGCGGAAATTTACGGCCACGCCGGACTAGAGGCCGATCTCGAAATACTGGAGCTTGCCCTTGACAGCCTGCGCGCTGCAAAAGTGGATGTGTTGGCCGTGGATTTGGCCGATGTGCGCATCGTCAACGCCTTGCTATCGCAGACCACGCTGTCGCCACAGCAAACCGCCGACGTGCACGCCGCACTGGCCAGCAAAGACGCCAGCGCCCTGGGCGCGCTCACCACCCATGCGCCAGCCGACATTGCTGCGGCCTTGCAGCATCTCACGCAGCTTTATGGCGACGCATCCATTCTGGAAGAAGCGCGCCGTGTGTTGCCCGCCTTGCCCCAGATCCATGAGGCGCTTGATCAATTGCAGTGGCTGGCCGGGCATATTGAGGGCGCCAGCGTGTCCTTCGACCTGGCCGATTTGCGGGGCTATGCCTACTACAGCGGCGCGCGCTTTGCTGTTTACGCGGCCGGCGCGCCCGACGCCTTGGTGCGCGGCGGACGCTACGACGCCGTAGGCTCGGTGTTTGGGCGCAAGCGTCCGGCGGTGGGTTTTAGCCTGGACATCAAAGCTTTGGTGGTGGCGGCAGGCGTGCCGGCGCTGCGTGCGGCCATCCGTGCGCCCTGGGGCGAAGACCGTTCGCTGCGCGACGTGATTGCGCAATTGCGCGCTGCAGGCGAAACCGTGGTGTGTGTTTTGCCTGGCCACGAAAGTGAAGTCGATGAATTCCAATGTGACCGCGAACTGGTGCAGCGTGACGCTGTCTGGTGCGTCACCGCTCTTTGAAGAAGTAACTCAATGCATACAAATACCGGTAGAAACGTCGTTGTGGTCGGAACCCAGTGGGGCGACGAAGGCAAGGGCAAATTGGTGGACTGGCTGACCGAGAGCGCCCAGGGCGTGGTGCGCTTTCAGGGCGGCCACAACGCCGGCCATACCCTGGTCATCAACGGCGTGAAAACCGCCTTGCACCTGATCCCCAGCGGCATCATGCGCGCGGGTGTGAAGTGCTACATCGGCAACGGCGTTGTCTTGTCGGCGGCCAAACTGTTTGAAGAGATTGAAGGATTGGAAAAAGTGGGCGTGGAGCTGCGCTCGCGTCTGCGCATCAGCGAAGCCTGCCCGCTGATCTTGCCCTTTCATGCTGCGCTGGACGTGGCGCGCGAAGCGGCCCGTGAAAAGGGCGGCAACATCAAAATCGGCACCACGGGGCGCGGCATTGGCCCGGCCTACGAGGACAAGATTGCCCGGCGCGCCCTGCGCGTGCAAGACCTGAAGTTTCCCGAGCGCTTTGCCACCAAGTTGCGGGAACTGCTGGACCTGCACAACCATGTGCTGACCAGCTACCTGGGTTCGGCCTCTTTTGACTTTGGCCCGACGCTTGCGCCCTATATGGCCGACGGCAAAGTGCTGTTTGAGCCGGTGTATGCCGAAGCTATGCGCCACGCCGAGTTGCTCAAGCCCATGATGGCTGACGTCTCGCGTGAGTTGAACGACGCCCACCATGCAGGTGCTAACTTGCTGTTTGAGGGCGCCCAAGGCACTTTGCTGGACGTGGACCACGGCACCTACCCGTTTGTCACTTCGAGCAACTGCGTGGCTGGCAACGCCTCGGCCGGTGCTGGCGTGGGCCCGGGCATGTTGCACTACATCCTGGGCATCACCAAAGCCTATTGCACCCGCGTGGGCAGCGGCCCTTTTCCCACCGAGCTGGACTGGGAAAAGCCCGGTACGCCCGGCTACCACATGAGCACCGTGGGTGCCGAAAAAGGCGTGACCACCGGGCGCTCGCGGCGCTGCGGCTGGTTTGACGCCGCGTTGCTCAAACGCTCGGCCCAGGTCAATGGCCTGAGCGGTCTGTGCATCACCAAGCTCGACGTGCTCGACGGCCTGAGCGAGCTGCTGCTGTGCACCGGCTACGAGCTCGATGGCGAAGTCACCGACATCCTGCCCATGGGCGCGGACGACATTGCCCGCTGCAAGCCTATTTACGAGTCCATGCCCGGCTGGAGCGACAGCACCGTGGGCGTGACCGTCTACGAACAATTGCCCGATGCGGCCCGCCGCTACCTGGAGCGCATCGCCCAGGTCACCGGCGTGCCGATCCACATGGTTTCCACCAGCCCGGACCGCGACCACACCATCATGATGCGCCACCCCTACCTGGCGGCCTGATTCAGACCCCAAATAAAGGAGCTTTTATGCTTACTGAAGACGGTAAACACCTGTACGTCAGCTACGACGAATACCACAACCTGATCGAAAAACTGGCCATCAAGGTGTTCCAGTCCGGCTGGGAATTTGACACGATTTTGTGCCTGGCCCGCGGCGGCATGCGCCCCGGCGACATCCTCTCCCGGGTGTTTGACAAGCCCCTGGCCATCATGTCCACCAGCTCCTACCGGTCCGACGCTGGCACGGTGCAGGGCAACCTGGACATCGCCCGCTTCATCACCACGCCCAAGGGAGAGATTGCTGGCAAGGTGCTGCTGGTGGACGACCTGGCCGATTCCGGCCACACGCTCAACGCCGTGATCCACCAGTTGCGCAACAACTACCAACCCATCACCGAACTGCGCAGCGCCGTGATCTGGACCAAGGCCTTGTCCACCTTCACCCCCGACTACGCGGTGGAGTTTTTGCCGACCAACCCTTGGATCCACCAGCCTTTTGAGAGCTACGACGCGCTGCGTCCGCAGCAACTGATCGAAAAGTGGAGCGTCTGAGCGTTTAAAAAGCCGGCCCGGACCATGAGCGCTCTAAGCACCACGCTGATCCACCACCCCTACGAAGCCCCCGAGGGCTTTGCCGGACCGGCGCACGCGGTGCACAAGGCCTCGACCGTGTTCTTTCCCACGGTGGCAGCCATGCGCAGCCGCGAGTGGAAAGACAAAACCGCTTACACCTACGGCCTGCACGGCACGCCCACCACCTATGCGCTCGAAGAGCGCCTGTGCACGCTAGAAGGCGGCGCGCAGTGCGTGCTGGTGCCCAGCGGGCTGGCGGCCGTGGCACTTGTGGCGCTGGCCGTGCTCAAAACCGGCGACGAGCTGCTGATTCCCGACAACGCCTACGGCCCCAACAAAACCCTGGCCGAAGGCGAACTGCGCGCCTGGGGCATTACCCACCGCTACTACAACGCCATGGACCCGCAAGACCTGGCGGCCAAGCTCTCGAGCGCCACCCGCATGGTCTGGGTGGAGGCGGCCGGCTCGGTGACGCTGGAGTTTCCCGATCTGCCAGCGCTGGTGCGCATTTGCAAGCAGCACGGTGCGCTGGTGGCGCTGGACAACACCTGGGGCGCGGGCATCGCCTTTAAGCCCTTTGATCTGGAACCCGGCGCACCCGAGCCGCTGGCGGTGGATATTTCGGCCCATGCGCTGACCAAATACCCCAGCGGTGGTGGCGATGTGCTCATGGGCAGCGTCATCACCCGAGACACAGCCCTGCACCTCAAAATCAAGCTCTGCCATATGCGCCTCGGGCTGGCGGTGGGAGCCAACGACGCCGAAATGGTGCTGCGCTCGCTGCCCAGCATCACGCTGCGCTACCGCGCCCATGACGAGGCCACGCGCGCCTTGGCCGCTTGGTGCCAGACGCAAAGCGCTTTTGTGCAGGTGCTGCACCCGGCGTTGCCCAGGTCTCCGGGCCACGGTTTTTGGAAAACCCTGTGCGACCGACCCGATGGCGGCGCGGCCTGTCTGTTCAGCGTGGTGTTTGCGCCGCATTTTTCGCAAGACCAGGTGGACGCGTTTTGTGACGCTTTGCAGCTTTTCCGCCTGGGTTATAGCTGGGCCGGCCCAGTGAGTTTGGTGGTGCCCTACGATTTGCGTTCCATGCGCAGCGTGTGGCCGGCAGAAATTGCCCAGGGCACCATGGTGCGTTTTTCGGTCGGGCTGGAGGCTGTGGCCGACCTGCAGGCCGACATCGCCCAAGCCCTGCGGGCGATGGTGGGCTAGGGCTTAGCCCACAAGCGCTCGCCTGTCGCTTCTAGGTGCGTCAGGTAGACACGCACTTCAAACTCCAGTTGGTGGTAGTCGGGCTCCATGTGGGCGCATAGCTTGTAAAAGGGCTTGTCGTGCGCGCGCTCGCGCAGGTGCGCCAGCTCGTGCACCACGATCATGCGCAAAAACTCGGGCGGGGCGTCCTTGAACAGGCTGGCGATGCGGATCTCGTGCTTGGTTTTCAGGCGCGAACCCTGCACCCGCGAGATGGTGGTGTGTGTGCCCAAGGCGTTTTGCACCACGTGCAGCTTGCTGTCAAAAGCCACCTTGCTCAGGGGCTCGGCGCCGCGCAAATAGCTGTTTTTGGCGTCTTGCACATAGTCGTACAAAGCGCGGTCGGTGCGCAGGCCGTGGCCTTGCGGGTATTTGTCGGTCAGCCACTTGGCCACCCGCCCTTGGTCGAGCAGTGCTTGGACCTGGGTGCGTGTGGTTTCCGGGTAAGCCTGCAGGTAGGGCAGGGGCTTCACACCTCGCGCCGCAGGGCGGGGAACAGAATAATGTCGCGGATGCTGGCGCTGTCGGTCAGCAGCATCATCAGGCGGTCAATGCCGATGCCGCAGCCGCCGGTGGGGGGCATGCCGTATTCCAGGGCGCGCACAAAGTCGTGGTCGTAGTACATCGCTTCGTCGTCGCCGTTGTCTTTGGCCGCCACCTGGGCATGAAAGCGCGCGGCTTGGTCTTGCGCGTCGTTCAACTCGCTAAAGCCGTTGCCAAACTCGCGGCCGGTGATGTAAAGCTCAAAACGCTCGGTCACGCCGGGCTTGGTGTCGCTTTCGCGCGCCAGCGGGGAAATTTCTACCGGGTGCTCGCAAATAAAGGTGGGCTGCCACAGCTTGTCTTCTACCGTTTCTTCAAAGTACAGCACCTGTAGACTGGCCATGCTGCGGGTGGACAGGTGGTGCTTGGCTTCGGTCATGCCGAGTTTGCGCACGGCGTTGGTCAGCCACTCGGCGTTGAACACGTTGTCGCCCGCGTCGGTGTACTTTTGGATGGCTTCGATGATGGTCAGGCGCTCAAAGGGCTGGGCCAGATCGACGGGCTTGCCGCCGTAGCTCATTTGCAGGCTGCCGGTGGCCTTGATGGCGGCGTCGCGCACCAGGTTTTCGGTAAACGTCATCAAATCCTGGTAGTTCCAGTAGGCCGCGTAGAACTCCATCATGGTGAACTCGGGGTTGTGGCGCACCGAAATGCCTTCGTTGCGGAAGTTGCGGTTGATCTCAAACACCCGATCGAACCCACCCACGATCAGGCGCTTCAAATACAGCTCTGGCGCAATGCGCAAGAACATCTGCTGGTCCAGGGCGTTGTGGTGGGTGGTAAACGGCTTGGCGTTGGCGCCGCCCGGAATCGGGTGGAGCATGGGCGTTTCCACTTCCAAAAAGTCGTGCTGCACCATGAATTCGCGAATGCCGCTCACCGCCCGGCTGCGCGCCACAAAGCGCTTGCGTGAAGCCTCGTCGGTCATCAAGTCGATGTAGCGCTGGCGGTATTTGACCTCTTGGTCGGCAATGCCGTGGAACTTGTCGGGCATGGGCCGCAGGCTCTTGGTCAGCAGGCGCACGCGGGTGGCGTGGATGGACAGCTCGCCGGTTTTGGTCTTGAACACTGTTCCTTCGGCGGCCACGATGTCGCCCAGGTCCCAGTGTTTGAAGTCTTCGTACAGTTCCGCGCCCACGTCTTCGCCCTTGACGTAGATCTGGATGCGGCCGGCCGTGGGGCCAAAGGACGCGTCTTGCAGGGTGCAAAAGCTGGCCTTGCCCATCACGCGCTTGAGCATCATGCGCCCGGCTACGCGGGCGGTGGCGCCGATCTCGGCCAGCGCTGCGGTGTCGTGCTGGTCGTAGCTGGCAAACAATTCGGCTGCCTTGTGGCTGGGCTGGAAGTCGTTGGGAAAAGCCACGCCCAAACCGTCGGCCTGGCGCTGGCGCAGCACCTTGAGCTTTTCCCGGCGCTCGTGGATGAGCTGGTTTTCGTCGGGCAGGGCGGGGGAGTGGGAATGGACTTCGGACATGGACGGTTCTTAGCGGAGGTCAAAGGGCGTCGGCGGGGCTGCAAACGCGCAGGCCCACGGGACGTAACCCACCATTCTAAGAGGGTGGCTCGGGCTATGATGAGGGCTCAAGTTGGGCGGCGCCTGCGTGC
>CANCJD010000004.1 GCA_947378275.1 Comamonadaceae bacterium | reverse complement strand
TAGTCCCGTCCCCGGGCGTAGAGCGACACGGTGCCGGTGGCGGAGTGGTTTAGGCGGTCCAATTCCAGCGCCTGCCAGCCCTCAGGCGTGCTGCGTGGCAGGTAGTCCATGCGGGCGGTAATCACGCTCAGGGTGCCGGGCACCAGCTCGGCGGGGCGGGCGCGCTTGAGGCCGTGGCGCTGCATATAGTCCATGTCACCCTGAAAACCCTGGGCCAGCCAAGCCAGCAAACCGGGCTCGGCGGACGCCAGATCCACACCGGCCACGCCAATTTGGGAGAATCCCAGCTCTTGCCCCCACTGCTGCAACTGCGCCCGCAAGTCAGCGCCTGTTGTTGGGCTTATTTTTGGAGTGCTAGTCTGCGCGTTATGGATGTTCACCCCGCGATTGTAAAAACCGCCGCACTGGCCTGGACCGACGAGGCCGCTACCGGGGCTTTTGCCGCGCGTCTGGCGCGCCAGCCTGGCATTAGCGACGTCTTTATCGCGCTGCACGGCGACCTGGGCGCGGGCAAAACCACGCTGGTGCGCCACCTGCTGCGCGCCCTGGGCGTGCAAGGCCGGGTAAAAAGCCCGACCTACGCCGTGGTGGAGCCTTATGAATTGCCGCACCTGAACATCTGGCACTTCGACTTTTACCGTTTTGGCGATGCCCGCGAGTGGGAAGACGCCGGTTTTCGCGACATCTTTGCCAGCCCCGGCCTCAAACTCGCCGAGTGGCCCGAAAAAGCCGCACAGGTCTTGCCGGTGATTGACCTGGACATCACGCTGACCACCCGGGCCGATGGCGCGCGCCAAGTCACGCTGGCGGCGAACACGCCCGCAGGCGCGGCCTTGCTGCAAGGCCTGGGCGACGAGGAACGCGGCGCATGAGGCGGCGCAGCCTGGTGCAGCAAGGCGCCCTGGTGCTGACCTTGGGCCTGCTGCAACGCCACGCGCTGGGTGCGCAAAACCCCACCATCCTGACGGTGCGGGTATGGCCCGCGCCCGAGTATTCGCGCGTCACCATTGAATCGGACTCGCCCTTGAGCGCCAGCCAGACGGTGATCACCAACCCGCCGCGCCTGGCCGTGGACATTGCCGGGGTAACACTTAACCCGGCGCTCAAGGAACTGGTGGCCAAGGTCAAGGCGGACGACCCCAATATCGAGGGCATTCGTGTGGGCCAGTATTCGGCCGACGTGGTGCGCCTGGTGATCGACCTCAAGCAAGGCGTGCGCCCGCAGATGTTCACGCTCGCGCCCGTGGCGGCCTACCAGCACCGCCTGGTGCTGGACTTGTACCCGGTGCGCAGCGTGGACCCGCTGGACGCGCTGGTGGCGCAATACGCCCAACCCAAAGCATCCGCCCCAGCCAGCGGTGCCCCTGCGCGCGCCGCCCACGACCCGCTGGGCGAGTTGATGGCGCAGCGCCTGGGCAAAGCCACCGAGTCCGCCGCCGCGCCCGCTCCGGCACCTTCCCCACCACCGGCACCGTCCAGCCCCGGCGCCAATATGACGCAAGGGCCTTCGTACTTGGGCACGGACCGGCTCATCATCATTGCGCTGGACGCCGGCCACGGTGGCGAAGACCCCGGCGCCATTGGCCCCGGCGGCACGCTGGAAAAAGACGTGGTGCTCAAACTCGCCCACCTGCTGCGCGAGCGCATCAACGCCAGCAGCATCAAGGGCACACCCATGCGCGCTTTTTTGACGCGCGACGCCGACTACTTTGTGCCCCTGCATGTGCGGGTGCAAAAGGCGCGCCGGGTGCAGGCCGATTTATTTGTGAGCCTGCACGCCGACGCTTTTTTCACGCCCGAGCCCCAGGGTGCGAGTGTATTTGCGCTCAGCCAGGGTGGCGCGTCCAGCAGCGCCGCGCGCTGGATGGCGGCCAAAGAAAACAAGGCCGACCTGATTGGCGGCCTCAACGTCAAAGCCAAGGGCCTGGAAGTGCAAAGCGCGCTCTTGGACATGAGCACCACCGCGCAAATTGTGGACAGCTTGAAGCTCGGCGGCACGCTCTTGGGCGAAGTCGGGCGCGTTGGCAAGCTGCACAAGGGGCAGGTGGAGCAGGCCTCTTTTGCAGTGCTCAAGGCGCCCGATATTCCCAGCGTGCTGGTCGAAGCCGCGTTCATCAGCAACCCGGCCGAAGAACGCAAGCTCAACAGCGAAGAATTCCAGAACCAGTTTGCCGACGCGCTGATGCGCGGCCTGCTGGCTTATTTTGCGAGAAACCCGCCGCTCTCGCGCTGCAGAACCGTGGGTTAGGCGTCCGCTGCGGGCACCACGGAGGCCGACTGCGGCAGGCCAAAGATGCGGTCAAAAGTCCAGGTAAAAACCACGGCATAGACAAAGAAGAAGGCCAAAACTCCCAGGTCGGCCACAAACGCCGTGAGCAGCGTCACATCCAGCCACCACGCCATGATCGGCACCAGCATGAGCAGCAGGCCGCCCTCAAAGCCCACGCCATGCGCTAGCCGCCGCCACAAGGACCGGCCACGCACCGCCTGCTTGGCCTCCCATTTCTCGAACCAGCCGTTAAACAGGTAGTTCCACGCCAGCGCCACCGTGGACATGCACACCGCAAGCCCCATCGTCGAACCCACCGGCTCCGAAAACAAAAAACCAATCGCCGGCCCCACCACGGCAACAGCGATCGCCTCGTAAAGAACTGCCTGAAAAACGCGTCGGGTACTTGGATTCATGGGCCGGCAGCATAGCGCAGGCGTTTGATTACAACGCCCCGGCCGCCCGCCTCGCCCGCCAAGCCCCCACCCCCACCAACAAGCCCGGCACAAAAATCATCGCCCAGATGATTTTGTCCAGGTGCAGTTTGACCCAGGGGATGTTGCCAAAGAAGTAGCCGATGGTGACGATGCCGCCGACCCACAGGGCGCCGCCGATCACGTCAAAGAAGGTGAACTTCGCGCGCGTCATGTGCGCAACGCCAGCCACGAAAGGCGCGAAGGTGCGCAGGAAAGGCATGAAGCGCGCGGCCACGATGGTGATGCCACCATAGCGTTCGTAAAAGGCGTGCGCCTGGTCAAACGCGGCCTTGTTGAACCAGCGCGAGTTGTCCCACTGGAACACTTTGGGGCCAATGGCACGGCCCACCGTGTAGTTGCTCTGGTTGCCCAGCACCGCCGCCGCAAACAGCAAGCCCACGGCCAGCGGGTAGCTCATCAGCCCGACACCGCACATCGCGCCCACCACAAACAAGAGCGAGTCGCCTGGCAAAAACGGCATGACCACCACGCCGGTTTCCACAAAAATCACCACAAACAGCAAGGCGTACACCCACAGGCCGTACTGCGCAACAAAGACTTCCAGGTACTTGTCCACGTGCAGCACAAAGTCGAGCAAGGGGGTGATGATTTCCATGGGGGGCTTTGATTGAAATAGGTTTTAGTAACGCTGCATTTTGCAGCTACTGGCTTGTTCGGCCGCTTGGGCGGACAAGGTCTTGACGACCTTGAAGCCGTAGCCGGAACCTTCCACATCAAAGGGCACGCCGGGGGTGCCCTGGCGCTCCATCATGCCCACCACCAGTGGCTGCTGAAACTGGTGGTCGGCAGCGCGCATGGTGCCGGTCTGGCCGGCCAGCGTCACTTGGGCCGCTTCCAGCGCCTTGGCCACGGCCACGAGGTCCAGCGCGGCACCGGGCTTGGCGCTGCGGCCTGCTGCGTCCAGCGCCTGGGCCAGGGCCTCGACCATGAGTTGCATGCGCAGATGCACGTAGTCGTCTTCGGGCTGGGGAAAGCGCGTGCGAAAGGATTTGTAAAAGGCCTCACTCGCTTTGGTTTGCACATTGGGCAGCCAGTCGGCCACGGCCAGCACGCGGCCCAAGCCAGCCTCGCCAATGGCCGCGGGCGCGCCCAGGGCGTTGCCGTAAAAGGTGTAGAACTTGCCGTCAAACCCCGCCTCTTTGGCGGCCTTGACCAGCAGGGTCAGGTCGGCGCTGAAGTTGCCAGTAATCACCGCCTGCGCGCCGCTGGCCTTGATCTTGGCCATGTAGGGCGCGAAGTCTTTGATGCGCAGCATGGGGTGCAGCTCTTCACCGGCAATGCGGATGTCGGGGCGCTGCAGCCCGAGCTGGTGTTTGGCCTCGCGCAGCACGCTTTGGCCAAAGCTGTAGTCCTGGCCGATCAGGTACACGCTCTTGAGCGCCTGGTCGTCGCGAATCACCTGCATGAGCGCGGCCATGCGCATGTCGGCATGGGCGTCAAAGCGAAAGTGCCAGAAGCTGCACTTCTCGTTGGTGAGCGACGGGTCTACGGCCGAATAGTTCAAAAACAGCACGCGGCGAGTGGGCTCGCGCTCATTGTGTTTGTTGATGGCGTCGATCAGCGCCGCTGCCGTAGCGGACGAGTTGCCTTGCAGCACAAAGCGCGCGCCGCCGTCAATGGCCAGGCGCAGGTTGGACAGCGCCTCTTCGGTCTGGCCTTTGCTGTCCATGCGCTCTAGCGCCAGAAGCTGCTTGGGCGCAGTGCCGCCCGCTGTCGCCACGCCGCCGCGCGCGTTGACCCGTTCTACCGCCCAGGCCAGGTTGCGAAACACGGCCTCGCCGCCGTTGGCGTTGGCGCCGCTCAGGCCTTCGATCAAGGCCAATTTGAGCGGCGTGGAGTTCGGCGTTTGTGCAAAACACGCACTACCTAGGGCGAAAAAAAACAGCGCACATTGCGCCACCAAAAGAGATTTCAAGGGTCGGGGGAGAAGAATAAACATGCAGAAAAAAGCTTGAATTGCGAGGGAATGCGCGCACCTCTGGTCCATGCGGCGCCCACTGTGGGGGCCGCGCAGTGTACTTGGAGTGTTTATGTTTTTTGCTACCGCCCCCTCCCCTTTGACCGCTGGTTTTGGCACGGCTTTTGACCACCCGCTACGCCGCCGGGTTTACGCCCAGGCTGGCCGTTCAGCCGCCCAGTTTTTGGAAAACGCCGTGGCCGCATCGCGCAATCCTGCGGCACAAGACGCCGCTCTTACCCAGGACGAAAAGCAGTTCACGCTCACGCTCGACGTGCCCGGCATCAGCAAGGACCAGTTGCGCATCAGCATCGAAGGCGCGGTGGTGCGCATTGAGTCCAAAGAAGACGCGCCCCGGCGTTACCGCGCGGCCTACGAGTTTGGCCAGGACATTGACAGCGCCAGTAGCAGCGCCAGCCTGGAAAACGGCGTGCTGACGCTGACCTTGGCCAAAGTCGTGCCTGTGAGCAAAGTGGCCGAACTGGCGATTGCCTAAGCTTGCGTGTGTCTGAGCTTGCGCGTGCTGGGGCGCCAGGTCGCCTAAAGCGCGTGCAGCGGCCAGCGCGGTTTGACGTCAAACGCGTAGTCACACCGCGCGGCCTGCAAGCCGCTTTGCAGGCGCATGGCTGCGGCCATGGCGATCATGGCGCCGTTGTCGGTGCACAAATGCAGTTCGGGGTAATGCACGCGCACGCCGCGCTTGGCGCATTCGGCATTGAGCTGGGCGCGCAAACTCGTGTTGGCGCCCACGCCACCGGCTACCACCAGGCGTTTGAGGCCGGTGTTTTTGAGCGCGGTGATCGATTTTTTGACCAGCACATCGGCAATGGCCGCCTGGGTAGACGCCGCCAGATCGGCGCGCGCTTGCAGGGGTAAATCTTCAAAGCCCGGCGTGGCGCCCGATGCCAGCTTGACGCCCGAGGCCGAACCGTTCCAGGCCACGTCGCCCTGCGCCGCCACCATTTTTTGCGATTGCACCAGCACGGCGGTTTTCAGGCCGGCAAACGAAAAATCCAAGTTACCGCTGTGCAGCAGCGGGCGCGGCAGCGCAAAGGCCTGCGGGTTGCCATTGGCGGCCAGCGCGGCCAGCGCCGGGCCGCCGGGGTAACCCAGGCCCATGAGCTTGGCGGATTTGTCAAAGGCTTCGCCTGCGGCGTCGTCAATGGTTTCGCCCAGCAGCTCATAGCGGCCCACGCCGTCCACCCGCATCAGCTGGGTATGGCCGCCTGAGACCAGCAGCGCCACAAACGGAAACTGCGGCGGGTCTGCACTTAAAAAAGGCGAGAGCAAATGGCCTTCCAGGTGGTGCACGCCCAGCACGGGTTTGTCCAGGGCGGCGGCTAGCGCGCAGGCCACGCCCGCACCCACCAGCAAAGCCCCGGCCAGACCGGGGCCCCGGGTGTAAGCCACCACGTCCACGTCGCCCAGGCTGCGCTGCGCCTGGGCCAGCACCTGTTCGGTGAGCGGCAGCACGCGGCGAATATGGTCACGGCTGGCCAGCTCGGGCACCACGCCGCCAAACGCCTGGTGCATTTCTACCTGGCTGTACAAGGCGTGGGCCAGCAAAACCGGCACCTCGCCCCCGCGCAGGGCCACCAGCGCCACGCCGGTTTCGTCGCAGGACGACTCAAAGCCCAGCACCAGCGTGGTGGGGGCGGTGTCAGGCGGGGCGTTGGCGGGGAAAGAGGGTGCGGCAAATGTCATACAGGGCGCCAAGTTTAGGGCAGCGACTGGGTAACAATCTCAAGCATGATGAGCCCCAACGACATTGCGTCCATCGAACGCGCCACGTTGGACGCGGTGTGCCCCGCCGAAGTCCACGAGTTTCCTGGCTGGCTGCTGCCCTA
The DNA here is from genome assembly GCA_947378275.1 of Comamonadaceae bacterium. Taxonomy (GTDB): domain Bacteria; phylum Pseudomonadota; class Gammaproteobacteria; order Burkholderiales; family Burkholderiaceae_C; genus Allorhodoferax. Next base: position 31,623 of record CANCJD010000004.1, on the reverse strand, counting down.
TGACCCCCTGCCCATTGGCCGCGCGCAAAGCGCGGTGCCGTTGGCGCACACGCCGCTTGCGCTGCCCGAGTTGCTACACATCGAGGCGCACTACCAGGAGCGCCAGCGGCCCACGGTGTTTCGTTTGCCGGAGGGCCTGATCCGCCCCGAGATAGGCGACGCGCTGCAGGCCATGGGCTACTCTGGACACCACGGCGTGCTGGTGCAAGTGGCCGAACTGGCTGGCTTGCTACGCTTGGCCCCGCCCGACGCAGCCACACTAAGCGCATCGCCCAGCGCGCCCTGGGCCTCGGTTTACACCGCCGATGGCTTTGACCCGGTAGACGGCGCCAACCGCGTGCAATTGCTCAGCCGCAGCCGACATGTGGTGTACGCGTGTGCAGGCGAAGGCGAAAACGGCCAGGCGCTGGCGGCGGGCACCGGCTCTATCAGCCAAGGCTGGCTCAGCATCCACGGCATGCGCACCGCGCCCGGCGCCCAGGGGCGCGGTTTGGCCTCGCGCATCTTGGCCGGCCTGGCCGCGCATGCGGCAGCGCAAGGTGTGCACCGCGTGTTTTTGCAGGTGGAAGACGACAACCTGGTGGCGCAGGGCTTGTACGGCAAGGCGGGGTTTGTGACGGCTTGGCGGTACCACTACTGGCGTCGGCCCCCTGCATAAGCTCATACCCCCGAGTTTTCAACCATCCCCGACAATCACCCCATGGGAATCGGCATTTACCTCAAGGAAATCGGGCGCGGCAAAGAAGGCGCGCGCTCACTCACGCGTGCGCAGGCCTGCGATTTGTGGGGGCAGCTGCTGGACGGCAGCGTTACCGACCTGGAAGTGGGCGCTTTTTGCCTGGCCATGCGCATCAAGGGCGAGACACCAGACGAGATGGCTGGCTTTTTGGACGCCACCACCGCGCGCATGCAGCGCGTGCCTGCGGGCGCCGCTCCGCTCGTCGTCATTCCCAGCTACAACGGCGCGCGCAAGCTGCCGGTGCTCACGCCGCTGCTGGCGCTGCTGCTGGCGCGCGAAGGTTTGCCGGTGCTGATCCACGGTGTGGCTACCGAAAACACGCGCGTGTTTACCGCCGAAGTGCTGGCCGAGTTGGGCGTTGCGCCGGAAACCGCAGTGAGGCAAATTGCGCCGGGCAGCGTGGCTTTTATTCCCACAGTGCTGCTGCACCCTGGCTTGCAGCGCCTCTTGGATGTGCGTCGGGTCGTTAATTTGCGCAACTCCGCCCACAGCCTGGTCAAGCTGATGAACCCCTGCGCGGGCCCCAGCCTGCTGGTGAGCAGCTACACCCACCCGGAATACGCCGAATCCATGGCCGCCACACTGGCGCTAACGCAGGCCAACGCATTGCTGCTGCGCGGCACCGAAGGCGAAGCCGTGGCCGACCCCCGGCGCGCGCCCAAGATGCAGGCCTTTATCCACGGCCAAAGCGTGCTGCTGCAAGCGCCCCAGTCTGGCACCTTGAGTGAGCTGCCCGCGCTGCCCACGGCTATTGATGCAGCGTCTACCGCGCGCTACATACAAGCGGTTCTGAGCGGCAGCCAGCCCCTGCCCGCGCCCATTGCCCAGCAAGTGGTCCACATCGTGCAACTGGCATCCCGCCTTTAAAACGACTTTTTCATGTCCTCCCATTTCAATACCCCCGCAGGCAGCGTCACTTTGGTGGGCGCCGGCCCCGGCGACCCGGAGCTGCTCACCCTCAAGGCCGTCAAGGCCATTGCCAGCGCCACCGTGCTGCTGGTGGACGACTTGGTGAACGACGCGGTACTGGCCCACGCCGCGCCCAACGCGCGCATTGTTTATGTGGGCAAGCGCGGCGGCTGCGCATCCACGCCGCAGGCCTTTATTGAAAAACTCATGGTCAGCGAAGCCCAGCGCGGCGAACAGGTGGTGCGGCTCAAGGGCGGCGACCCCTTTGTGTTTGGCCGTGGCGGCGAAGAGGTCGAAGCCTTGCAGGCCGCAGGCATTGCGGTCAGCGTGGTCAACGGCCTTACCGCAGGCCTGGCGGCGCTGACCCGCCTGAACGTACCGCTCACCCACCGCGAGCACGCGCACGGCGTAGTGTTTGTCACCGGCCACGCCAAACCCGGCGACAGCGGCACCGACTGGGTGGCCCTGGCCCACACCGCGCACCAAGCCAAACTCACGCTGGTAATTTACATGGGCGTGAGCGGCGCGGCCACCATCCAAAGTGCGCTGCTGCAAGGCCTCAGCGGCGACACGCCGGTAGCCATCATCCAAAACGCCAGCCTGCCTAACCAGCGCCACGCCACCGCCACCTTGGCTACGCTGCACGCCACCTTGCAAAGCGAGCACCTGGGCAGCCCCAGTGTGATCGTGGTGGGCAATGTGCTGCAAGGCTTGCAAGCGGCGCATGCCGCAGACGCGACGCTGGCGCTGCGCAGCGCCCAGCGCTAAAAACGCGCGCTCAAGGCAAGGTCGCCAGCGCCGACAGCCACACCGCTGACATCAGCAGAGCCAAGCCCGGCAGCACGCGCCAGCGAAAAGCGGGCGTGCCGCTGGAGCAAACGATGACCGCCTTGGTTGCGGTGTTCGAGGTCAGCGCCGCAAACACCGCCCAGGGCGTGTCGGCCAGCAGCAACTTGCCGCTGCCCACCAGCGCGCTCACCGACGCAACGATGGAATGCGCGTCCACCAAGCCCGTAGCCGCTGCGCTGTAAACCAAGCTGCCCGCGCCTATCCAGGCATTGAGCGCTGCGGCCACCAGGGTTACCAACAGTACAAACGCCGCCAGGGTGAAGGTGGTTTTGAGTTCAAACGCATGGCCGTGGACCAAGTCGCCAGGCGCCGCATTGGCTTGCATCGGGCTGCTCAGCAACAGCGCCAGCGCGTACAGGGCTGCCGCTGCCCCGCCCAAAGCCAGTGGCCAAACCAGCATCAAAAACAACTGCGGCAGCAGCAGCCACAACACCAAAGAGAGTTGCACCATGGTTGCCACCGTAGACAACACTGCACCGGCGGCAGCACCTCGCAGTTGCAAGGTGTCGCGCGCGGCCAACTGGGCCATGGAATAAATGGTGGCGGTGCTGGACACAAATCCACCGGCCAAACCGCTCACCGCCAGCCCATACTGGGCGCCCAGCAGACGCCTCCCCACATGACCCATGGCGCCCACGGCCATGATCATCACCACAAAGCGCACCAGCGCATGCGGATTAATGGCGCCAAATGGCCCCAGGTAACGGTCGGGCGCCAGCGGCAGCGCGATCAGCGCCATACCCAAAAAGAGGATGACGTCGTGCAGTTCCTCTTCAGTCAGCGCCATGCGCACAAAGCGGTGCATCTGGTCGCGCCCGGCCAACAACGCCACCAGCACCACGCCAATACCAGCGGCCATGGCCGGGCGGGTCACGCACAAGGCACCGAGCAGGCAGGTCATCAGCAGCGCCACCTCCGAGGTGAGGCCGGGTTCGCGCTCCACCTTGCGCTGGTAGGAGGCCAGAGACAGCCCACCTACGACTAGCAAAACCACCAAAAACACATAGGGCTGGTCGAGTGCTGTGGCCACGCCGCCAACGAGCGCGCTCAGGGCAAAAGTACGTATGCCTGCTGCGCTGCGCTGCTTGTCAGGGGCGTTGCGCCGCTCGCGCTCGGCCCCCACCAGCAGGCCAATGCCCAGGGCGACGCTCAGATTGAACCAGGTAGAAATATCGCTTGGAGCCAGCATAGGTGGTGGGTGTGCGCTTGGGGGCAATGGTTGATGCGTATCAATATACGCCGCGCGCCCTGGGGCGACCATAGACCCAGCGCACACGCTCGCCAGTTAGCGGCACTTTTGCCACTGCATTTCTTAGTGGCGCTCTCGCCAACTCCGGCTATTTTTTGGAGATTCCTATGAAAATTTTGATTGCAGTTGACGGCTCCAGTTCCGCCCTGCGCGCGGTGAAATACGCCACAGCGCTGGCCAAGCAACTGGTTAAAAAGCCCCACATCACCCTGATAACCGTGCACGACGACACCGGGCTGCGGCACATGCGCAAGTACCTGCCCAAAGACGGCTTGGAGGACTATTTCCGTGACGTCAGCGAACGCGACCTCAAGCCTGCCCGCAAACTGCTCGACAAAGCGGATCTGCCCCACGATATGTTGATCAAAATCGGCCACGTGGTGGAAGAAATCATGAAAACCGCCAACGCTGGCAAATTTGACACATTGGTGCTCGGCAGCAAGGGCCGCTCCGGCCTGAGCGATCTGGTGCTGGGTTCTGTGGCGCAACGTTTATGTGCGCTGGCCAAACAACCGGTGGTATTGGTCAAATAGCCGTACATCGGACACGGTGCGGCGGCGGGGGGTTATTCAACTCTGTTGGCACAAGCGCCCTCGCCTGCATTACCATGCGCGCCTGCTTCAACCAGGAAAACGCCCATGGACCTCAAGATCAATGGCAAGGCCGTACAAGCCGATGCCGAAGCCGACATGCCCCTGTTGTGGGTGTTGCGCGACCAACTTCACCTCACCGGCACCAAGTTTGGCTGTGGCGTGGCGGCGTGCGGTGCCTGCACCGTGCACGTGGACGGCCAAGCGGTGCGTTCTTGCGTCACTCCCGCATCGGCCCTTGTGGGCAAAGACATCCGCACCATTGAGTCGCTCGGCAGCGCCGAGAAGCCCCACGCGCTGCAACTCGCTTGGATTGCAGAACAAGTGCCGCAATGTGGCTATTGCCAAAGCGGCATGCTCATGGCTGCTGCTGCCCTGCTAGCTGCCAACCCCCACCCCACCGACGCCGACATTGACGTCGCCATGAACAACATCTGCCGCTGCGGCACCTACCAGCGGGTGCGCGCTGCCATCCACCGCGCTGCGGGCGCACCCCAAGTTGCCAACGCGCAAGGCGCATCCATTGCATCCAAAGCAGCGGAGGTGACCGTATGAAGCGCCGCACCTGGATACTGAGCGCCCTGGGCGCTACTGGCGCCTTGGTCGTGGGCTGGGGCGTAATGCCCGCGCGCTCGCGCCTAGGCACCCCGGCGAACATGCTGGCCACCCAAAACGACGTGGCCCTGAACGGCTGGATCAAGATCGCCCAGGACGGCACCGTGGTACTGGCCATGCCGCGCAGCGAAATGGGCCAGGGCGTGCACACCGCCTTGTCCATGCTGGTGGCCGAGGAACTCGACGTGCCCTTGGCGCAGGTGCGGCTGGAACAAGCCGGGCCCGACGCCATTTACGGCAACGTGGCCATGCTTTTGGGCAGCCTGCCTTTCCATCCACTGGCCTCTGAAGGCGGCGCCAAGCCCACGTCCGTCAAAGTGGGCGAATGGATCGTGGGCAAGTTGGGCCGCGAACTGGGCATCATCGCCACGGGCGGCTCGTCGAGCGTGTCCGACGGCTGGGAGCCGCTGCGCATGGCTGCGGCCACGGCACGCGCCAGTCTGCTGGGCGCCGCTGCCGCCCAATGGAAAGTGCCAGCCACTGAGATCACCGTGCAACAAGGCAAGCTGCAACACGCCTCTGGCAAGTCCGGCCACTACGGCGAATTTGCCCAGGCCGCAGTAGGCACGGCGCCGGGTACCGTGGCGCCCAAAGCGCGCAAGGACTGGAAGCTGATCGGCACCGCCGCCCCGCGCACCGATTTGGTCGGAAAAACCAATGGCAGCGCCACCTTTGGGCTGGATGTGCGCCTGCCCGAAATGCTGTTTGCCACCGTGCGCCTGTCTCCCATGATCGGCGGCAGCGCCGCCTCGCTCGACACCCGAACCGCCCTGGCCTTGCCCGGCGTGCAACAGGTCGTGGCGCTCGACGCACTGCATGGCGCGAGCGCCGGTTTTGCCGTGGTGGCAAAAACCACCTGGCACGCCCGCCAGGGCGCCCAAGCCGTCACCGCCCAATGGCAGCAGCGCGCCCAAGGCGCCCTGGACACGCAGCAAATTGCCGCGGCCTTGCAAATCCAGCTCGATAAAGAAAGCGGCTTCACCTTTTTTGAGCAAGGCGACATCGCCAGCGCCGAAAAATCGGGCGGCCAAGTGATTGAGTCCAGCTACACCGCGCCCTACCTGGCCCACGCCACCATGGAACCCATGAATTGCACCGCGCAAGTCAAAGACGGCAAGGTAGAAATCTGGGCGCCCACGCAAATCCCCTCGTCCGCACGTGCTGCCGCCGCCAAAGCCGCCGGCGCGGGCGCAGGCGACGTGGTGGTGCACGTCACGCTTCTGGGCGGTGGCTTTGGCCGCCGGCTGGAAGTGGACTTTATCGCCCAGGCCGTCAAAGTGGCCTTGGCCACGGGTGGCAAACCGGTGCAACTTTCGTGGTCGCGCGAAGAAGACATGGGCCACGACTTCTACCGCCCCATGCACGCTGCCCGCCTGAAAGCCACGCTCGACGCGCAAGGCCAAGTGCAAAGCCTGCGCATCAAGTCGGCGGGTGACGCTATTTCGCCGCGCTGGATGGAGCGCGCCGTACCCCTGTTGGCCGGCCCCGTGGACCTGCCTGACAAAACGACGTCCGAAGGCCTGTTTGACCTGCCTTATGGCTTCAAACACCAGCACATGGCGCACGTGGCCACCAACATGGGTGTTCCCGTAGGCTTTTGGCGTTCGGTGGGGCATTCGCACAACGCGTTTTTCTCGGAAAGCTTTATCGACGAGCTGGCCGCTGCAAGCCAAAAAGACCCGCTCGAGTTTCGCCGCAGCCTGCTGCAGGCAGCGCCGCGCTATCTGGCGGTGCTCAACCTCGCGGCCGAACAAGCGAAATGGGGCAGTGCCCTGCCCGCAGGCCACGCGCGTGGCATTGCGCTGCACGAGTCGTTTGGCTCCATCGTGGCCGAGGTGGCCGAAGTGTCGGTGCAAGACGGCGTGCCGCGCGTACACCGCGTGGTCTGCGCCATTGACTGCGGTACCGTGGTGAACCCCGGCATCGTGGCCCAGCAAATGGAAAGCGCCGTGGTGTTTGGCCTCTCAGCCGCGCTCTGGGGCAAGATCGACATCGTGGCGGGCGTGGTGCAGCAAAACAACTTCACCAACTACCCCATGGTGCAAATGGCCCACGCACCCGTTGTGGAAACGCACATCATGGCCAGCACCCGCAAACCCAGCGGCGTGGGCGAGCCGGGCCTGCCGCCACTGGCGCCTGCCGTGTCCAACGCGCTGTTCGCGCTGTCGGGCAAACGCCTGCGCAGCCTGCCGCTGGTGACTCAGGCCTAAACCGACCCACAAACCTGCGCCAGCGCGCAAGCCCTGCGCCTACACTCGCCACCATGCAATTTTTTGACGTGGTGGTGGTGGGCGCAGGCGCTGCCGGTTTGTTTTGTGCGGGAGCCGCGGGCCAGCGTGGCCTGAAGGTGTTAGTGATCGACCACGCTGAGAAAGTGGCGGAAAAAATCCGCATCTCGGGCGGCGGACGCTGCAACTTCACCAACCTCGACACCACACCGGCCAACTTTTTGAGCGAGAACCCGCGCTTTTGCCGCTCGGCACTGTCGCGCTACACGCCGCGCGATTTTCTGGACCTGTTGCAAAAGCACGGCGTAGCCTTCCATGAAAAGCACAAGGGCCAGCTCTTTTGCGACCGCTCGGCCGAAGACATCATCAACGTACTTTTGGCCGAATGCGCCACGGGCGGCGTCACCCGCTGGCAGCCCTGCAGCGTCCAATCGCTGCGCGCCGCACCTGCGCACGCCAACGGTGATGCTGTGCAAGCCAGCCCGCCCGCGCCCCGCTATTTGCTTGACACCAGCCAGGGCCCGGTGGCCTGCAGCGCTGTGGTCATTGCCACTGGCGGCCTGTCCATTCCCAAAATCGGCGCCACCGACTTTGGCTACCGCATTGCCAGCCAGTTTGGACTGCCACTCGTCGCGCCCCGCCCGGCGCTGGTGCCGCTCACCTTTGACGAGGCCGACTGGGCGCCTTTCGCGCAGTTGGCCGGCCTGTCGCTGCCGGTGCAAATTGCCACAGGCAGCAAAAAAACGGCCATGGCGTTCAACGAAGACTTGTTGTTCACCCACCGGGGCCTGAGCGGCCCGGGGGTGTTGCAGATTTCGAGCTACTGGCAGCCCAACACGCCGATCCGCCTGAATCTGGCGCCCCACACCGACGTGGCGCAGCAGCTCGTGCAGGCCAAAATCCATTCGCGCAAACTGCTGGCCAATGAACTCGCCGCCGTCTTACCCGCCCGCTTGGCCGACACCTGGGTGGAACAGGGAAAAGCCCTGGGCCAGCCTTGGGACCGCTCGGTAGCCGACACGCCCGACAAGGCGCTTGCCGCCCTGGCCGAGCGCGTGAGCCGCTGGGAAATCACGCCCAACGGCACCGAGGGCTACCGCAAGGCCGAAGTTACCGCTGGCGGCGTGAGCACCGCGGTGCTTTCCAGCCAGACCCTGGAGTCGCGCCAAAAAGGCCTGTATTTCATTGGCGAAGTGGTGGATGTGACCGGCTGGCTGGGCGGTTACAACTTCCAATGGGCCTGGGCCAGTGCCCATGCGTGCGCAATTGCGCTGGCTGATGCCCTGAAAGTGCCAAAAGCCTGATCCGTCAGGGCTATAATCCGAGGCTTTGCTGGCAAACCCCCGCTGCCTGATCAACTTTAATAGCGGGGAACTTCGCTGTACGTGGCATGGGTGGCCCGATCTTCCACCATGACCTTCGTCGGCATATTTTGGACACCATTACGTAATGACCACGATCCGTGTAAAAGAGAACGAACCCTTTGACGTCGCACTGCGCCGCTTTAAACGCACTATCGAGAAGCTCGGCTTGCTGACTGACTTGCGCGCCCGCGAGTTCTACGAAAAGCCCACTGCCATTCGCAAGCGCAAAAAAGCTGCTGCCGTGAAGCGCAACTACAAGCGCATTCGCAGCATGCAGTTGCCCAAGAAACTGTTCTAAGTTTCTTTTGCCACAGAAGCCCCAAAGGCTTCTAAAGCCCAAAAAGCTCGCCTGGGGACGCTCCGGCGGGCTTTTTTAACTTCTCCACCCCCATCCGCAGGAGCCTACGGCCATGTCGCTTAAAGACCAGATTACCGAAGATATGAAAACCGCCATGCGCGCCAAAGACAGCGAGCGCCTGGGCACCATCCGCCTGTTGCTGGCGGCCTGCAAGCAGCGTGAGGTAGACGAACGCATCGTGCTGGACGACGCCGCCGTGGTGGGACTGGTAGACAAGCTCATCAAACAACGCAAAGACTCGATTGCCGCATTCGAAGCCGCCGCGCGCCAAGATCTGGCGGACAAAGAAGCCGCCGAGATCACTGTGTTGCAAGCCTACCTGCCCCAGCGCATGGCGGCCGACGAGGTGCTGGCTGCGGTCAAGGCGATCGTAGTGGAACTGGGCGCCGCGGGCCCCGGCGACATGGGCAAAGTCATGGGCGTAGTGAAAACGCGCCTGGCCGGAAAGGCGGAGATGTCTTCCGTGTCGGCGGCGGTGAAGACGGCGCTGGCGGGATAAACGCGCGGCGCTCAGCGCACGCAGTAAAAATGGTATTCGTTGACCCGGATTTCTTCCGCCTTGCGCACCGGGCTAGGGTTGGGCAGGTCGGGGGCCATCACCATGCCATTGGCCATCGCCCAAAACTCATGGCGCAGGGTGACGCCACCGCTCCAGTCGCCCAGACTTGACAGAAAAATATATTCTTCGGCAGTGGGCAGGCGGCCCTGCATTTTTTCGCAGGATTTTTCAGCATTCTCGGGCAAAGTGGCGTGGCTGATGGGTGATCCGGGTGCGCCCAAGAGTTCCACAAAACCGTTGCCGTATTTCACTTTGGAAGGGAACCGGGTTCTCTGAAAGAACTCAAACACCTGGCCCGCCATTCCCTGCATGACCGACTCTGGCGTTCCTTGACCCTGGAAGTTGTAGGTCACGCCCTCTTTGGTTTCAATGTGCAGCGTCACCGTGACGTCGCCGCGGCAGCTCGGGCTGAATGAATAAATGCCCCACACCACGCCTGTCAGGCCCGAGAGATAACGCTGATCCAGGTAACCTTGGCGCTTTTGGTCATGCAGCTCGTGAACCACCTGAATGAGCGGCATCGGATTGAAGAAGGCCACTTTCTTTTGTTGCGGGTTAATGTCGCGGTAAATAGCGTCCAAAGATGCCTTCAGACTGCCCTCAAGCACCACGTCCATCCCCAAACCGGCGCTGGCCAGCGCACGGTTTTTGTTGGTTAATTCATCCATGGCCAATACCATGGCAAACGCGCTGCCGGAGCTCGCACCTTCGCGCAGCAAACCAATCATGTTTTGCGTCAGGGCCTGGGAATTTTCTGATTTACTGCGGCCATATGCGTCTTGGTATTGGCACAAATCTTGGCCGCGAATAAACGGAATCGTGGGCCACAGCAATATGGCTTGCATTTCGGCGCCAAACGCACTGCCCGCCAGCAGCAGCAACCACAAAAAATAAATTCGACGCATGCGGGGCACACCTTAAAAAAAATCTGGTCGCGCACCTTAATTGGGCACGGACGAACTGTCAATTATAAAAATCAAAAAAATTGTGCGCATGACATAGATCAAAGTGCCGATCTTGTGCCTGCGACCCCCTAGGATGAAAGCACCTATGGCGCTAAAAAACCTAGGCCATGGCCTAGAAATTGCGAAGGCTATTCCACCGGCACAACGCCACATCGGACCCGGCATCCCTCATTAACGAAGACCTTTAGCAACCATGGATCGCTCTCCCGCTCTCTCCCCCAAAGACTTGGTCGAAAAATTTCTGCACACCATCATGGTTCCAGACCCGATCGGTGCGCGTGCCTTTGTGTCTCCTGCGCTGCGCATCCGCTTTACCGGCGGGCGCGAAATGCGTGACCCCAGCGACTGCAGCGCCTTCAACGCCACGCGCTACGCCTGGGTCAAAAAGCGCTTTGAGCAGACCGACGTGGTGGACGGTGCCACCGCGCTTGACGCCATCGTCTACAACATCGGCACGCTCTACGGCGCCTGGCCCGACGGCACCCTGTTTGAGGGCAACCGCTATGTGGACCGCTACGTGGTGCAAGGCGGCCTGATCGTGCAAATGGACGTGTGGAACGACAGCGCCGAATGGATGCTGGTGCGTGCCGGTCTGGCCGCGCCCTGGCCCGTGGTCACCGGAGCGCAGCCATGACGCCCCAAGACCCGTTTGCACCCATCGCCAACAGCGGCCGTTTTGACTGCACGCCCATCACCCGGCGCCCCGACTACTGCTGGCCCAATGGCGCGCGCCTGGCTGTGTACTTGGGCTTTAACGTGGAGCATTTCGCCTTTGGCGGCGGCCTAGGCGCCAACATCGGCCCCGCATCACCCCAACCCGACGTGCTGAACTACGCCTGGCGCGAATACGGCAACCGCGTGGGCGCCTGGCGCTGCTTGGAGCTCTTTGACCAGCTCGCGCTGCCCACGGGCGCGCTGATCAACACCGCGCTTTACGACCATTGCCCGGAACTGGTGCAGGCCCTGGTGCAGCGCGGCGACGAGTTGATTGGCCACGGCCACAGCAACGCCATGCGCCAGTCTGATTTGCCAGAAGACCAAGAGCGCGCTTTGCTCGCGGGCTGCCGCGAGCGCATGCTGCAGCACAGCGGCTCAGCACCTGCGGGTTGGCTCTCGCCCTGGATTTCCGAGAGCTCGGTCACGCCGGACCTGCTGGCCGAGACGGGCTACCGCTACACCCTGAACTGGTGCCACGACGACCAGCCCACGCGCATGCGCACCCGCTCAGGCCAGCCCCTGTGGTCGATTCCCTACCCGCAAGAGGTCAACGACATCCCCATGGTGATGGGGCGGCTGATGGACGGCAAGACCTTTGGCGAACTCATCACCGACCACTTTGACGAAATGCGCCACCAGGCCGTGCAACAGCCCTTGGTGATGGGCATAGCGCTGCACCCCTATATCGTGGGCCAGCCGCACCGGCTGCTGCATTTGCGCCGGGCGCTGACGCACCTGGTGCGCGCCCGTGACGCGGGGGACGTGTGGTTCACCACGCCGGGCCAGATTTGCCAGCATATGCAGACGGTTTCAGCATGAGCACAACGCCTAATGGCCCGGCGCGCAGCAGTGCGCACTCCCGCACCGGCATGGTGACCAGCCCGCACGCGCTGGCCACCCAAGCCGGGGTGGATGTGCTCTCTAAGGGCGGCAATGCGATTGAGGCCGCCATTGCCACAGTCGCCACCCTGAACGTGACCTACCCGCATTTTTGCGGCTGGGGTGGCGACGTGCTGATGCTGGTGGCCAACGCCCAGGGCGTGGTGCAAAGCATCTCAGGGATAGGCCAGGCGGCGCACAAGGTGGACGGTTACAGCGGCGCCATTCCCACACGCGGGCCGCGCGCGGCGCTCACCACCGCAGGCGCCGCCGACGCACTGGGCCGGGCCTTTGAGATCAGCCGCAGCACCTGGGGCGGCAAGCGCAGTTGGAGCGCGCTGCTGGCGCCGTCCATTGCGCTGGCGCGCGAGGGATTTGAGATCAGCGCCTCCGAGCGCTTTTGGCTGGACTTTCGCCTGCCCGAGGCGGGTGCGCTGGGCGATGTGTTTGCCGTATTTTCCGACCAAGGCCGCGTGCCGCCAGCGGGCACCGTACGCCGCCAGCCGCTGCTGGCGCGCACCCTGGAAACACTCGCCGAGCGCGGCGCGCGCGCGATGTACGAAGGCCCGTTGGCCCAGCGCATCGCCGACGCAATGGCGGCGGCGGGCTCGCCACTCACGCGCGAAGACCTGGCGCGCACCCGCGCCCATGTCGAGGCGCCATTGGCCGTGGACTACCGCGGCGGCACGCTGCTGGCGCACCCACCACCCACCCAAGGCATCACCACGTTGCAAATCATGGGCGTGCTCGAGCGCTTTGACCTGTCCAAGGTAACTCAGGGCAGCGCTGACCACTACCACCTGCTGGTGGAAGCCACCAAACAGGCATTTTTGGACCGCAAGCGCTTTGTGGCCGACCCGGCTTTTGTGCCAGTACCCACCGAGCGCCTGCTGTCCAAAGCACATCTGGACGCGTTGGCCGCACGCATCGACATGCAAAGCGCCCTGCCCTGGCCGCAGCCGTTTCAGACGGGCGACACGGTGTACGTGGGCGCGGCAGACGCGGCGGGCAACGCCGTCTCGCTCTTGGCCACTGTGTATTACGACTGGGGCAGCGGCGTGATGGCCGGCGACACCGGGCTGGTCTGGCACAACCGGGGCGCCTCGTTTTCGCTGGACCCGCGGCACCCCAACTGCCTGGCACCAGGCAAACGCCCGTTTCACACCCTGAACCCCGGCATCTACCGCAAGGGTGGGCGCACCCGCATGGTCTACGGCACGCAGGGCGCCGACGGCCAGCCCCAAACGCTGGCGGCCGTGCTCACCCGCCTGATTGACTACCAGATGGACCCGTTCGACGCTCTGGCGCAGCCGCGCTTTTTGCTGGGCAAGACTTTCTCGGACGCGCGCGATTCGCTCAAACTCGAAGCCGACGTGGGGACCGAGGTGCGCGAGGCACTGTCACTGCGCGGTCACACCATCAGCACAGTGGACGCGCACAGCCCGCTGATGGGCCACCCAGGCGCCATCGTGCTAGACGCCGATGGTGGCATGCGCGGCGCGCACGACCCGCGCAGCGACGGTTACGCGATGGGATGCCCTTCAGTGGCCTGAGACCTTCGCTCGTGCTCAGGCGCCGGTAGCCGCCAGCTCCGACGACACGGCTTGCCAGGCAAAGCCCAAGGATGTATGCGGCGCCACCGGTGTGCCGCACAGCGCCAGCGCGTGCTGCACACCAGCCACCACGCTGTCAATCACCGGCACCGGCACGCCTGGCTGCACGGCCTGCGCCATGCCCGCCAAACCGGCGCCACCCAAAATCACCGATGCCGCGCCACTGGCTGCGGCCACCGTACTGCAAGCGTCGCACAACAAGGCGTGCGCGGCCACCGGGTCACGCGCGAGCTCCGCACCGGTTGCGGCCACGGTATGGATGGCGGCCAGACTTTGCCCGTACCCCAGGCTGTGCGCCAGGCGCGCGAGCATGGGCTCCCAGGCCGCGCCACCGGTCACGATGGCAAATCGACCCTGGCCCGAAGCCTGCAAAAACGCCGCCTCGGCCAGCCCGGTGACGGGTACTGGGCACATCTGGCGCAGCGCCAGCAGGCCGGGGTCGCCAAAACAGGCGATCAGCACTGCGTCATACGGCGCCTGGCCCGCAGTTTGCACCGCAAGCTGGGCGGCAGCCCAGGCGTCCAGCACCGCATGCGCGGCCACAGCAAAACTGGCTTCGCAGGCAATATAGGGTGCGCCAAAGCGCGCAGTCACCACCTCAATCTGCGCCCGGTGCCCGACCGCGTCCTGGGCGTGGCGTAGCACCAGCGCGCTGACACCTGCCGAGGTATTGGGATTAATCAGTAGCAGCCGTGGCATAAGCGGGTTGAAACAAAGCATTGAAGTCCGGAACCTGGGCGCGGGCTGGGGCAAAACGCAACTGCGACTCCAGGCCGCGCAAATGCGCTTGCATCAACTGCTCGGCCAGCGGGCGGTCGCCCAAGCGCATCGCGTCGAGCAAGGCGCGGTGGTCGTGGCAGCCGCAAGCGCTGGATGTCGGGCCCTGGCCCAGGTCGGCTGGCTGCCCATAGGCCATAAGCACGAGCGAGGTGCGCGACACCAATTCGCCCATGATGCGGCCCAGGGTCTGGTGTTGCGAAAACCGCGCAATGTGCAAATGAAACTCACCGGCGAGCCGAATGGCGCGATGGCGCTCGCCTTGGGTGCGGGCGGCTTCTTCCTGGGTGATGCAGTGGCCCAGCGTCCGCAGTTCGGCGCTGCTGGCGCGCGCCATAAAGGCAGCGACCAGTGTGGGCTCAATCAGGCGGCGCGCCTGAAAGACCTCGCGCGCCTCTTGCTCGGTGGGGCGGGCCACAGTGGCGCCCCGGTTGGGCGTCAGTGTGACCACCTGCTCGCCCGCCAGGCGTGCGAGCACCGGGCGAATGCGGGTGCGCGACACGCCAAAGGCGCTGGCCAAGCGGTCTTCGCCGAGCTTGGTGCCGGGGTGCAACTGGTGGTCGCGGATGGTTTGCACCATGCGCTGGTAAATACCCTCTTCGGTCCAGCTGAGGGCTTCCGCCTTGGCGTTCATGGCGCGGCGCGCTGGCGTTTTTCCAGCAAGCGGGCCAAGCCGACCGTGAGGCCCATCACCAGAAAGGACACGACCATGGTCACCGTACCCAGGGCATAAATCGAGGGCGTGGTGACGGTGCTGGTCAAGCCCTGCAGTTCGAGGGGCAAGGTGTTGACGTCGCCAATGGCCTGCGAGGTGCGGGCGATTTCGTCCCAACTCAGGGTGAATCCAAACATGCCGATGCCCACAATCGAAGGCGCAATCAATGGCAGAACCACATGGCGAAATCCCTGCCAGGGCGTAGCGCCCAGGTCGCGCGCTGCCTCTTCATAGGCCGGGTTAAAGCGGTTAAAAATCGCAAACATGATCAAGAGGCCAAAAGGCAGCGTCCAGGTCAGGTGCGCACCCAGGGCGGAGGTGAACAAGCCCATGGACGTGCCAAATTCAGACAAGGTGTCTTCCATTTCCAAGGCTGTAAAAACCGCCTTCAGGGCCGTGTCCAGCAAGCGAAACTCCAGACCGATACCGAGCGAGACAATGATGGAAGGCATGATCAAACTGGCCACCACCACAAAAAACAGCAAATTCCCACCGCGCAGCTTTTTGCGAAATGCCAGACCTGCCAGCACCGAAAACACCACCGTAATCGCCATTACCACCAAGCCCAGACCGAGCGAGCGTTTTAGCGCCGCACCAATGTCCACCACGCCCAGGCCCTCGGCCAGCTTGTAAAACCAGTGCAGCGAGACACCGCGCAGCGGAAAGGTCAGGCCGCCCTCAGGCCCCTGAAAACTGAGCACCACGATCACCAGCATGGGGCCGTACAAAAACAGCACAAAGGCGGCAAAAAACAGGGCCAGAGGCCAGTAGCCAGCAGAACGTTTTTCGGCAGCCATTTACAACTCCTTACGGATGTCCACGAGGCGGGTGAGCGCCCAGATGATCATCAAAACGATGGCCAGCAAAATGATGGCGTTGGCCGCCGCCAGCGGAAACTGCAGGTAGGACGCCTGTACCTGGATGATCTTGCCCACCGAGGCAATTTGCTGCCCGCCCATCACGCCGATGGTGACAAAGTCGCCCATCACGATGGTGATCACAAAAATCGAACCAATGATGATGCCGGTGCGGCACAGCGGCACGATCACGTTCCACAGCGTCTGCCAGGCGCTGGCACCCGCGTCGCTGGCTGCCTCGATCAGGCTGCGGTCAATGCGCATCATGGAGTTGAAGATGGGAACGATCATGAACATGGTGTAGAGGTGCACAAAGGCCAGCACCACCGAAAAGTCCGAGAACAGCATCCATTCCACCGGTTGCTGCACCAGGCCGATGCCCACCAGGGCCTGGTTCACCAGCCCGTTGCGCCCGAGCAGCGGCACCCAGGACACCATGCGGATGACGTTGGACGTCCAAAAAGGAATCGTGCACAGCACAAAGAGCAGCGTTTGCGCACCGCTGGAGCGCACGCAAAACGCCAAAAAATAAGACACCGCAAAGCCCACCAGCAGTGTGATCAACCACACCAGGGCGCTGAACTTGAGGGTCGAGACATAGGTCTTGAAGGTGGTGCACAGTTCGTCACCGCTGCCGCATCCCTCAAAAATCGCGATATAGCTTTTGAAAGTAAAGCCGGGAATCAACTCGTACTGGTTGTAGTCCCAAAAACTCACCATCAGCACCAGTGCCAGCGGCACCAGAAAAAACAGGGAGAAAACCAGGGTCAAAGGCAATGCCTGCCACCAGGCCGCAAGACTGCGACCTGATGGCAAACCGGAACCCACGGATGACTGTGTGACAGCAGCGCTCATAGTGAAATCATCCGTTGTTCCATTGGGGATTCAGGCTTTATCGCTTAGGCTGCGACAAACTCGTTCCACTTTTGCACCATGTAGACGTTTTCGTCCATCAGGGCGTTCCAGCAAGCTACTGCGCCCATGCGCTGCTCGTAGCTGCCGCCGTCGCGTGTTTCACCGGCCTTGGCCAGCAAGTCGCCGTGCGGGCTCTTGATGTCTTGGGTCGCAGGCTTGCCTTCCATCCAGTAGGCCCACTCGTAGGCGTCCATCTTGGACTTGGCGGTTTCCAGCACGGCGCTGTAGTAGCCCTGGCGGTTCAGATAGGCACCTGCCCAGCCGTCGAGGAACCAGTTGATGAACTCGTAAGCGCCATCGAGCTTTTTGCCGGTCAGGGTCGAAGGCATGCCAAAGCCCGATGCCCATGAGCGATAGCCCTCTTTGAGTGGCTGGAAAGTGCAGGCAATGCCCTTGGTGCGCACCGCAGTAACAGCGGGGCTCCACATGGACTGAATCACCACTTCGCCCGAGGCCATCAGGTTGACGGACTCATTGAAGTCTTTCCACAGGCTGCGGAACTGGCCTTGTTTTTTGGCTTCAATCAGGGTCTTGATGGTCAGGTCAATTTCCTTCTTGGTCATATTGCCCTTGTCGGGGTACTTGTAGATGCCCATGGCTTCCACCACCATGGCCGCGTCCATGATGCCGATGGAGGGAATGTTCAAAATCGATGCCTTGCCCTTGAACTCGGGGTTCAACAACTCGGCCCAGGACGTGATGGGACGCTTGATCAAGTCAGGACGGATTCCAAGCGTGTCAGCGTTGTAGGTCGTGGGGATGAGCGACATGTACTGGGTTGGGCTGCTGGCGAACGTCTTGGACTTTTCGCCTTCCAGAAAGATCACTTTCTTGGGGGCCGTTCCTTGATCGCCAATGGTCTTGCCGGCCACCTTGCCGGTGGTAAACACCGAGGTGATTTTGTCCGCGTTTTTGATGCGCTTGGTATCAATGCCCTTGAGGTTTCCGGTGGGCACCAGGTTGCGCAACTGGAAGTACTCGGAATCGAGCAAATCAAAGCTGTTGGGCGAGGTGATGGCGCGCTTCAAGACGTCGTCGGTCGTCACGGCCACGTACTGGATGACCACTTTGCCGCCGGTGTCGGACTTGAATTTTTCGGCGATTTCCTTGTCCTGGTTCACTGCGGTGCCCAGGTAGCGCAACACGATGGGGTCGGCGGAATGCACGGCAGGGAACACGCCAGCGGCCAAGATACCAGCCGTGCCCTTGAGCAAGGTGCGGCGCTGCACCGGGGCAGCGGTGCTGAGGACTTCTTTCGAATCATTCGACATGGGGAAAACTCCTTGGGGATGAAAAACTTCTTGCGAAGCGAGGGGGTGGAACACAGGGGAAAAAAGGCTTACTTCAAAACAGGAATCAGTCGGCTAGCCGGTGCTCGACTTCGGGCGCCCAGGACATGCGCACCGTGTCGCCGACATTCAGCGGCCGTGCGGAAAAAGCGGCCTCAAGCAACATGACCGACCATTGCGCCGTGCTGTGCGCCGTGTGGGATGCGCCCGGGCTTTGGAGTCCGACCAGCACGTAGGTGCCTTGGTATTCCACGTCCGACACCAACGCGATTTGCGCATGTGCACCTGCTTCGTCTGCGGCTTGCGCGGGTGACAGTGCGATGTGGTCGGTGCGCACACCGATCTTGCCGGCTGGCGTATCAATGACGTTGTGACCGCCCATGAAGCGAGCGACAAATTCGTTGGCTGGGCGGTTGTAAATCTCGTGGGGTGAGCCACTTTGCACGATCACGCCGTGGTTCATCACGACCATCGTGTCGGCCAGGGCCATCGCCTCTTCTTGCGAGTGGGTCACATGGATAAAGGTCAGGCCCAATTCCTTTTGCCAGCGACGCAATTCGGCGCGCATCTGGATGCGCAAAAACGGATCCAGCGCGGACAAGGGCTCGTCGAGCAGCAACACGCGCGGCTGGGTAATCAGTGCGCGCGCCAAGGCCACGCGCTGCTGCTGGCCGCCGGAGAGTTCTCCGGGCTTGCGCTCGGCCAAATGGCCCATGGCCACGCGGTCGAGCAGGCTGCGGGCTTGCTCCAGGCGCGCAGCCTTGGCCACACCTTTCATCTTGAGGCTGAAGGCCACGTTGTCCAGCGCGCTCAGGTGCGGAAACAAGGCAAAGCTCTGGAACATCATGGCCGTGCCACGTGCAGCAGCCGGCAGGTCGGTAATGTTGCGATTCTCTAAAAGAATGTCGCCCTCAGTCACCGATTCATGTCCGGCCACCATGCGCAAGGTGGTGCTTTTCCCGCAACCGGAGGGCCCGAGCAAACAGCAATAACTGCCACTGGCAATGCGCAGATTGATGCTGTCGACTGCCGGCTTGGCACCGGGCGCATAGCGCTTGGTCAGACCGACCAATTCGATGGCCGCTGAAGAAGGATAGGACGGTGCGTTCATGCGTCTTGTATACGCAAACAGCGTGCCAATTTTTGTCCACAATCTGCAGCATGTTTGCGTACAAAAGTAGCTTCGCCTGGGCGCTGCGCTTCAGATTTGCTTTGTTTTGGTGCGGTGCTTTTTTCTAGTGCGCAGGCATATGTGCAAGTTGCACCAGCGCAATGCGCAAGCTTTCAGCTGCAGTCGCGCAGATAGCGGGTCAGCGAGTCCTGTATGGGCTTGGGCTCTAAACCGCGCACGATGAACACCAGGCGCGAACTTCGGTCCGCAGTGGGCCAGCGCTCCAGGTGGCTGGGCGGATGCACCAGCTGCTGCACGCCGTGCACCACCACAGGCGCGTCCGCGCCTTCCACGTTCAGCAAGCCCTTGACCCGCAAAATCTGCGCGCCATGGGCGTGCAGCAGCAAAGACAGCCACACGCTGAACACCGTCCAATCCACGGTTTCAGGCAAGTCCAAGGCAAATGCCACGATATCGCGGTGCACATTGGCGTTGGCCTTGGCGCCTGCTGCCGCGCTTGCGCCCAGCGACAAGTAGTTGCGCTGGCGGGGGGATTGCAGCCATTGGGCCACTTCGTCGCTTTTGCTGCTCAGGTCAAACGCATCCACGCCCAGCAGACTGCGGGCGTCGAGCTGCACCGCGTTCAGCGCCAGACAAGGCGCGCCGGGGTTGACCCGAGCCAATTGGGCATAAAGCGCCGGGGTCTGCGCCGCGTCGGCAATGTCGAGCTTGGTAATCACCAAGCGATCGGCCACGGCCGCTTGTTTTTGGCATTCGGGGTACTGACCCAGATTGGCGGCGCCGTTGACCCCATCGACCGTGGTCACCACATTGCCCACGCGAAAGTGGTGCTGCAGCACCCGGTCGTACATCACGGTGGACAGCACGGGTACCGGGTCGGCCAGGCCGGTGGTCTCGATCACCAAACGCACGAAAGCAGGAATCTCGCCGCGCTCGCGCCGGTCATACAGGTCGCGCATGGCGGTGGCCAGGTCGCCGCGGATGGTGCAACAAATGCAGCCCGACTGCAGCAACACCATGTCGCCGTCCACCCGGTCCACCAGGTGGTGGTCAATGCCGATATCGCCAAATTCGTTGATGAGTACCGCACAGTTGTTAAACAGCGGGTCGCGCAGCAGGCGGTTGAGCAAGCTGGTTTTTCCCGAGCCCAAAAAGCCCGTCAGCACGTTGACAGGAATGCGCTCCGTCATGCAACAAGGACGGAAGGTGCCAGCGGGTCCAAGCTGCGGCCGGTGATTTCTTGCGCGGCCTGCCAAATATGGGGCAGGCTATCGACCACCATTTGTTTGCCGGTGGGGCCGGCCACCCAATAAAGCCGCCCCTGCCAGTCACTCACGGTCACGCGCAAGGGAAGGAGCGCGCGGTTGATCACCCGAATACGCCGGGCCCGCTCGGCTCGGCGCGTGGGGGCGCTATCACCCAGGATGCGGCCCGCACCGCTGGTCCAGTGTTCCTCGCCGCCCAGCGAGCCGCAAACGCCGCACATGGAGCGCGGAACTTAGGCCTTGGCGCGCGGTTGGCGCGCCGCAAAGTCGTTGGCCATCTCGTCCATGGTCACAAAGCGCACGCCGGGGTGCGACTTGATATAGGCAAACAGGCGCTCGAGCATCAGCAGCACCTGGGGGCGGCCGGCCACGTCAGGATGGATGGTGATGGGAAACACGGCGTAGTCCATTTCGCGGTAGACCCAGTCAAACTGGTCGCGCCACATTTGTTCAATGTCGCGCGGGTTCACAAAGCCGTGGCTGTTGGGCGACTTTTTGATGAACATCATGGGCGGCAGGTCGTCGAGATACCAGTTGGCCGGGATTTCGATCAGGTCGGTCTCGGTACCGCGTTGCAGCGGGACCATCCACTCGCCGGGCTTTTTGCCGTAATCAATCGGCGTCCAGCTATCGCCCACGCGCACGTAATAGGGCGAAAAGTCGTTGTGCATCAGCGAATGGTCGTACTTGATGCCTTTTTTCACCAGCAGCTCGTTGGTCACTTTGGAAAATTCCCACCATGGCGCCACATAGCCCGTGGGCCGCTTGCCCGAGAGCTGCTCCACCAGCGCAATGCACTTGTCAAGCACCGCTTCTTCTTGCGCCGGGGTCATGGCGATCGGGTTTTCGTGCGAATAGCCGTGGATGCCAACCTCGTGTCCCGCATCGGCCACGGCCTGCATTTGCGCAGGAAAGGTTTCAATCGAATGGCCGGGAATAAACCAGGTGGTCTTGATGCCCATGCGCTCAAAGAGCTTGAGCAGGCGGGGCGAACCTACCTCGCCGGCAAACAGGCCGCGCGAAATATCGTCGGGCGAATCCTCGCCACCATAAGAGCCCAGCCAACCGGCCACCGCGTCCACGTCCACCCCAAAACCACACAAGATTTCCTTAGCCATACCCATCTCCTTGAAAAAAACCTATGAATCCTTGGCTACGAGCAGTTGCTCCACGCCGGCCGCCGCGGCCAAGAGTGCCGCATCACGCCCGGCCGCACCCGAAATCAGCGCGCCCAGCGGCATGCCTGCGGCACCCGTGCCCATGGGCAAGCTCACGCCACACAGGTCCAAAAAGTTGCCCGGCAAGGTGTTTTGCAGGGTGCGCAAGTTGGTGCTGTGAAACAGTTCGTCGTCTGCCTCCAGGGGCGCCACCAAAGGCGCCACGTGCACCACCGTGGGGCAAAGCATCCAGGCCTCGCCCAAGAGCGCCGCGCATTCGTGGCGCAGGCGCACATGGGCTGCCTGCACGGTAAGCAAATCGAGGGCGGACATGGTTTTGCCGCGCGCCAAGCGCGCCAGCACGCGCCGGTCCATGGCGCCGGCCTGCGGGCCATCGACCAGCGACTGGTGAAAGAAATAGGCTTCGGCCGCAGCGATAGTGCCGTGGCGCGCGGTAAGCGCGGCCAGTTCGTCAAACGCGGCGATGTGCCGGTGCGCAATGTGGGCGCCCGCGGCGCGCAGGCGCTCCAGCAGCAGCTCAAAAGCGGCGCGCACTTCCGGCTCTATGCCTTCAAACACCAGGTTGGTGGGCACCACAAACGCCATTCCAGCCACCGCACTGGCTTGCAGTGGTTGCAGCGGGTGGCCACGCAGCGCAGCGTCCACCCAGGCGCAGTCTTGTACGGTGTTGGCAAGGGGTCCGGGCACATCCAAGGTCTGCGACAGTTGAAAAACGCCGCGCTTGTCAAAGTGCCCAATGGACGGTTTAAAGCCCACCAGTCCGTTAAAGGCCGCAGGCACACGCACCGAGCCACCGGTGTCGGTGCCCATGCCAATCCAGGCCATGCGCGCGGCCACCGCCACGGCCGAGCCGCTGGACGAGCCACCCGGCGCGCGGTGGCCATCCACGCTGGCGCGGTTCACAGGCGTGCCAAAGTGCGGATTCAGGCCCAGACCCGAATAGGCAAATTCGCTCAGCCCCACTTTGCCCAGGCTGACGCAGCCGCGCACGGCCAGGCGTTGCACCGCAAACGCGTCCTCAGTCGCCACCGCGGCGTGGCGACGGGTCTCCGAGCCCGCCGTGGTAGGCGTGCCTTCCACGTCAAACAGGTCTTTCCAGACCACAGGCACGCCGTCCAGGGGGCCGAGTGGGCGCCCGGCGTCCCAGCGCGCGTCGCTGGCGCGGGCCTCGGACAGGGCGCGCGCTTCGAGCAGGCAGGTAAACAAGCCGGGTTCGCTCGCGCGCGCCAGGGCCAGCGAACGCTCCACCACTTGCGAGGGCCGCAATTGCCGCCGCTGGTAGGCTGCATGCAGGCCTTGCACGCCCATTGCGGGTGAGTTCAACAAGTCATCAAGGGCGTTTGCACCCATATGGAAAGTCATGTACATCCTTTAAGCAACTACTGCGCCATAAAACCGCGATTCTGCACACCATGCTGGTGCAGGGATTTCCACACTGCCGCGCCGCGCCGAGCGCTGGTACGCTTGGGCCCATGACATCCCCCTTGCACGCCACCGCCCGCCCCGCCCCTGCCCCCCACGTGCCACAAGTCAGGCTGTACCAAGACTGGCTGCAAGCACAGCGCGGCCTGCGCTTTGCCGATTACCAGACGCTGTGGGAGTGGTCCGTGACCGACCTCGACGCGTTTTGGCAAAGCATCTGGGACTACTTTGACCTGCGCTCGCCTACGACCCACAGCGCGGTGCTGCAACACAATGTGATGCCCGGGGCGCAGTGGTTTGTCGGTGCGCAGACCAATTACGCCCACCAGGTGCTGCGCCATGTGGACGCCGCACATGCGGCGGGCTTGCCAGCGCTGGTGTCGCGCAACGAGCGCGGTGACCACCAGGAAATTTGCTGGCCCGAGTTGCGTCGCCAAGTCGCGTCCCTGGCGCTGCACCTGCAAGCCCACGGCCTGCAGCCAGGCGACCGCGTAGCCGCCTATTTGCCCAATATTCCCGAGGCCATGGTGGCGTTTTTGGCCACGGTGTCGCTGGGCGGCGTGTGGAGCATTTGCGCCCCCGACATGGGCACGGCGGCGGTGCTCGACCGATTTAGGCAAATCGAGCCCAAGATTTTGATTGCCGTGGACGGCGTACGCTACGCCGGGCGCGACCTGGACCGCCGCGCCGTGGTGCAAGAACTGCGCGCCGCACTCCCTAGCGTGCAGCACCTCATCGTGCACCACAACCTGGGCGATCTGAACCCTGCGGGCGCCGTGAATGACGCCACACCCATGGCCCACACCACTGCGCGCGACGACGACGCAGTGGCTGGCTTTACGCCTTTGTGGCTGCCCTTTGACCACCCGCTGTGGATTGTGTATTCCAGCGGCACCACCGGCCTGCCCAAGCCCATCGTGCACGGCCATGGCGGCACGGTGATCGTGGCGCTGGCGCTCAAGATTTTGCACAACGACATCGGCTGCAGCTACCACCCCAACAGCTTTGGCGAGCGCTACCACTGGTACAGCTCCACCGGCTGGGTGATGTGGAACGCGCAGCTCAGCGGCTTGCTCAATGGCACCACCTGCGTCATTTACGACGGCAACCCCGCAGGCGACAAAGACCGCCCGGACTGGGGCACGCTGTGGCGCTTTGCGGCCGAGACGGGCGTCACCTTTTTTGGCGCAGGCGCGGCGTTTTTTGCCAACTGCCAAAAAGCCGGGCTTGATCTGGCCACACTGGGCGACCTGAGTCAGGTGCGCGCGCTGGGCACCACTGGCTCGCCACTAGCGCCCGAGACACAAATCTGGGGCACCGGACAATTTCGCCGCATTCACCAGCAGACCGATTCGGCGCAGCCTGACTTTGACATCTGGTGGTGCAATATTTCGGGCGGCACCGACTTTTGCGGCGCCTTCATTGGCGGCAACCGCGAATTGGTGCAAGAGCCCGGTGTCATGCAATGCCGCCTATTGGGTTGCGCAGTCGAATC
This sequence comes from Comamonadaceae bacterium, assembly GCA_947378275.1. Classification (GTDB taxonomy): domain Bacteria; phylum Pseudomonadota; class Gammaproteobacteria; order Burkholderiales; family Burkholderiaceae_C; genus Allorhodoferax. The sequence goes on along the minus strand of CANCJD010000004.1, from coordinate 6,944 downwards.
CTGGAACGAGGCCGGCGACCCGGTGCTGGGCGAAGTGGGCGAACTGGTCTGCACCCAGCCTATTCCGTCCATGCCCCTGTATTTTTGGGGCGACACGGCCAACGCGCGCTACCTGGCGAGTTACTTTGAGATGTACCCGCCAGGCCACGGCCGCAAGCCCGGCGGTGGCGACCTGGGCGCAGAGACGGGCGGCGTCTGGCGCCACGGCGACTGGCTGCGGATCGGAAACGCCAAAAGTACGGACAACTCCCAAAGCGCGGGTTACGGCTGCGTGATTTTTGGCCGCAGCGACGCCACCATCAACCGCCACGGCCTGCGCATGGGCACCAGCGAAATCTACAGCGCCGTGGAAGCCCTGCCCGAGGTAATGGACAGCATGGTGGTGGACCTGGAATACCTGGGACGCGAAAGTTATATGCCCCTGTTTGTAGTGCTGCGCCCAGGCCTGACGCTCGATGCGGCGCTGACTGCGCGCATCCAACAAGCCATTCGCAACGCACTGAGCCCGCGCTTTTTGCCCAACGCTATTCTCCAGGTGGCAGAAATTCCGCGCACCTTGTCGGGCAAAAAACAGGAGCTGCCGATCAAAAAGCTGATGCTCGGCCACCCGCTGGAAAAAGTGGTGAACAAGGAAGCCATGGCCAATCCGGGCTGCCTGGATTGGTATTTGCAGATGGCGCAGCGGCACTTGCAAGCAAGCGCAGGCGGCGCTGCCCCGGCCTGAAGGCGCTGCAAGCCGCAGGAAATCTGCGGCCCTTTTTGCTAACTTTCCATAAAAGCGGCAAAATGGGGGTTATGCGCGACAACACCACCACAAAAATCAGTGCCGACGGCCTGCGCTATCGATCGCGCGCCTCCGGTTCCCCGTTTGCACAATCGTCTGGCAATGCCAGCATGAGCTGCGCTAAATGCGGCCTGCACAAACCCCGTTCTTTGGGCTCTTTCAAAAAGCTGGCGGGCAAGAGCATGTTCGTCTGCGGCGACTGTTCGCCTCCAAAGCCCGCAGTGGCGCCAGTGCCCGCGCCGACGGCTGATCCAGCGGCTTAAGCGGCTAGGCGCGCAGCGCCTTTAGCCTCCTATCGCGCCCGACTGTTCGCTTTGCGTCTGGCCCACAGCCAGCCATTGCTGGTCAAGCGCGGCCAACTTGGCCGCATCCAGCGTAGAGCGCACCTCCCAATACCGGCCGGACTGCACCATATAGCCCAACTCGGATTCGCGGCGCAGCGCTGCGCGCAGCGCCAGCGGATCCAGATTGGCACGCTGCTCCTGCAGTTGCACGCGCCAGTCTGAGCGAGACCATTGCGCCAGGGCGTGTGCGCTGCTGCGCGGATACAGCAGTCTTGAGCGGGCCTGCTCGGACAGGTTGACTAGCACACAGTTTTCCTCGCCCGCCAGGGCCAGCAGGCGCAGCGACTTGGCCTCCAGGCTTTGCAATGTCACGTCGTCGCGCAGAGGGTCGGCAGCCCCCTTGCCGTAAAAATGGGTCTTCGGACCCGTGTCGTAGACCATGTCGCAGCCCACAAAGGCAATCACATCGGGCTGCAAGGCGCCCAGCGCCCAATACGCCGCCGTAAATGCCATGGTGCCGCCGGCGTAGACAAAGCCGCCAAAGCGGTTTTGCACGGGCACGTAATCAGCTGCCGTCACCACCGTCTGGATTTGTTGGTCAAAGGACGCGGGCCAGCGCTCGCTTGGAAAGTCTTCCGGATGAATCAGGTAATCCCAATCGCTGCGGATTTGCCAGGCGTTGTTGATCGCCACCACAGTGGCAAATGGGGAACGGGGCCATTTGCGGGCCCGCACCGCGTCCGCCGCGCTGCCCAACACCAGCACGATGCGAGGCGCTGCGCTAGGCGCCGCATCCCCCGGTAAGGGCGTGGCCCGGTAGGGGCGGATGCGCAGAGCGGCGGGCGGCTCGGGGGTCAAATTGCTTGGAGGGAGGGTCATGGTGGGATGGAAGAGCGCGCGCATCCTAGGTGAAACCCGACCGGCGCCGACTTGTAGGGTCTTGCAGCAAATGGCATAAAAATTCTTGCACCTGTTCCACCTGCGTGGGGCGCACCAGACGGGCCAGTTCCTGCCCGCCATGCATCAGCACCAGCGTGGGCCAGAGCTTGACCTTGAACGAGCGCCCCAGCGCCCTACCCGGCCCGTCTTCAATGCGCAGGTGCGCAAGCTGTGCATAGGCCTGCAAGGCCTGGGCAATGGCGGGCTCTGCCGCCTGGCAGTGGCCGCACCAGCCCACGCCGAACTGTAAGAGCAGCGCGCCGGGCGTGGCGTCTATTTCACCGCGGGTGGGGGCGGTGGATTGGTAAGCAATGGCGTTGGGCATGGGGAAAAGGAGGGACTTGGGGTTGGGACTGTCAGCTCTGCGGCGCTTGCACCTTAGTCGTCCGTGGCTGCAGGCGCGGCCTGGGGACGAATCGTGTAATGCGGCAGGCGCCAGCTCACCAGCACGCTCAAGCCGGCAATCACCGCACACAACAAAAATGCCGCATGCGTGCCGCTGACCAGCCCCAGGCGCGCTGCCTCGAACAAGGGTGCTGCATCCAGACCCAGGCCCTGGGCCAGCGCCCGCAGCGCTTCTTGGTCTTGCGTTCTGATCAGAATTTGGGGCGACGACAAAAGTGTGGCTAGCGCAGCATCGGTAATTTGGTAGTGCAGGAGAGCCGCCGCCGTGTGGCGGGCGTAAAAGGCGTTGACCAGCACGCTGGCCACGCCCACACCCACCATGCTGCCGATCATGCGGGTGGACTGCGCCAGCGCCGACGCCACGCCCATGTGCCTGCGCCCGGCCACCGCCATGATTTGCAAAGACAGATTGGGCAACTGAAAGCCCAGGCTAAAGCCGCACAGGCCAAAAATCACCATCAGCAGGCTGGTGGGCGTATGGCCGTCCACCTGCGCCAGCAAAAGGCAACTCAGCATGGTGCCCAACTGGCCCCAGGCGATCAGGCGCTCGGCGCGCTGCAGGCGCGGCAAAAGGCGGGAATTGACGATGCTGCCAATGGTGATGAGCACCAGCAGCGGCGTCATCACCACCCCGGCCTCGTGCGGTGACTGGCCAAAGCTGCCTTGCAAGAGCAAGGGCGTGTAAAAAATCAGGGTGAACATCGTCAGGCCGGTCAGCACGCCCAGTAGCATGAGTTTGCGCGCGCCCCGGTTGTCCAAGAGCGCAGGCGCAATGATGGGTGCGCTGGTGTGGTACTGGTGGCGAAAAAAGCCATAGACCAAAGCGCAGGTGCCCACCCACAGGCCCAGCGCCTGCGCGCTGCCAAAGCCGTGCATCTGGCTGTATTCAGCCGCTGCCAACAGGCCGCAAATGGCCACCAACAGCAGCAGTGCGCCCAGCCAGTCAATCGTCCGATCACCCTCGGCGTGGTGGACGATGTGCGGAAAGTAGCGCCACACCATCAGCAGTGCGGCCAGTGCCAGCGGCAAGTTGACCAAAAACACATAACGCCAGCCCGCGTGTTCGGTCAGCCAGCCGCCCAGCCACGGACCCACCGCAAGCGCCACGCCGTAGCCCGCCGACAAAAGCACCTGCCAGCGCACGCGCTGCACCGCGTCTGGAAACAAATCCGGCACGCAAGCCGAGGCCACGCCCAGCAGCATGCCCCCTGCCAGGCCCTGTAAAGCACGCGCCACCACCAGTTGCAGCATGGTTTGCGAGGCCGCGCAGGCAATCGACGCCAAGGCGAACAAAACCACCGCCGCCAGCACGAAGGGCTTGCGCCCGTGCAAGTCGCCCAGGCGCCCGGTAATCGGGATCATCACCGCGTTTCCCACCAAAAAGGCCGACGCCGCCCATTGGTACAGGTCGTAACCGCTTAAGTCGGCGACGATGCGCGGCATGGCGGTGCCCACCACCGAGGTGTTCAGGGCAATCAACATAAAGGCCAGGGCAATGCCCAGCATGGCGGCCAAAGACTCGAAGAAGCTTCGGTCGGACTGCGGCGGGGTAAGGCGTGCTGTTTTCAAAATAAACGGGCGGGGCGTTGAATGCGCTTGGGCACACCGTGGCGCAGCGATAGGCTTGTGACGTTTTTGCGGTGCTGCTGGCTGCCTGGAGCTTCGTCAGGCCGCGGTGCGCGCATCAACCAACCTGCACGCCCTTCCAAAATGCAAGACGGCCTTTGATGTTCACCGCAGCCTCTTTGGGGTCTGCGTAGTACCACGCAGCGTCGGGGTTCACGTCACCGTTGACGATGAGCGAGTAATAACTCGCCTGCCCTTTCCAGGCGCAGCTGGTTTTATGGTTGCTAAAACTGATGAACTGCCGGTTAACGGACGCCTCGGGGAAATAGTGGTTGCCTTCGACCATCACCGTGTCGTCGCTCTCGGCGATGACGGTGTCTTTCCAAACTGCTTTCATGCGACTGCTCCTTGCGGGCCTTGAGGCCATTGGCGCCGACATGGCGCAAGCGCGGATGCTAGCGCGCTTTGGCAGCGTCCCTTTCCAACGGTCTTATTTTTAAAACCCGCACTGAGACGTGGCTGCTTATTCGGCAGGTGCGAGCGTTGCGTTGAGCATGGCCGCCAACCGCGCGCCAGCCAGCGCCAGACGCTGCTGCACGACGGGGGTGAAGCGCTGCACGTAAGCGTCGCTCAGGCCGCCCTGGGGATAAAAGTCCGCCAGTGCCACGACGCGACACGACTCCTGCGCCATGTGAACCACGTTCAGATCGCTGCCATCTGCCACAGGGGCAAGGCCTTGCAGCAGCGCCACCAGCGCCGTGTTGTCGAGCTCCATCTGGTGCAGCAAGCCGCTGTCCCACAGCGCATGCAGATTGCTGGCGCGCATAAAAGCCCGCAACTGAAACTGGTTGCCACCCCGGTCATCGGCGTAGCCCGCATGCAGGGGCTGGTGCACATCCGCCACCAGATGCACCAGGTATTTCAGGGCTTTGAGGCGCGTGCCGTCGCTGGCATGCGAAGCCAAAACCGCTTGCTGGCGCGCAATGGCCGCCACCACACATTGGCCATCGGGACAGTCGCGCAGTGGCTCGTAGCTGCAGGTGCCCCTGGGAAAGTTAAGGTAATGCCACACACCGGTGGCCGCGCTGCGGTGCTCATCGGCCCAGGTGGCAACTGACTCCAGGGTCTGGCCGGGCTCCAGGGCCAGCAGCCGGCTTACTTCCTGGCGCGCCTTGGGCTGCAAAGCCTGCCACGCCAAACTGGCAACCACCGTGTGGCCTTGGGCGCCCCAGGCGAAGGCCTGAGTCGTTAGGGCGCAGCTGATCAACAGCAGCAAAAGGCGAAACATCGAAAACCGTTTCAACTGATATTTTTGATGTATTCATTTTGCGCGTTTATTTTTTAATATTTTTGTTTTTCCCCCGCCTCACGCCCCGGCAGGCTCTATCTCGCCCATCGAGAGAGAGAGGTTGGGGGAGAGTGGGGATAAAGCCAGCGGGCAAAGGCGCCGCTAAACCGCCTGACCGACCACCGTGCGCTCCACCACCCGGTCATCGCCCAGCACGATCAGCGAGAACAGCAGTTCTTCGAGCGAACCGGCCAGCGCCGTCTTGCGTGCCAGCAGCGGCGTGGCGCGGGGGTTGAGGACGACGAAGTCGGCTTCGCAGCCGGGCAGCAGGTTGCCCACCACGCCGCCCAAGCCCAGGGCCTGGGCGGCGCCGGCGGTGTGTTGCCACCAGAGTTGCTGGGGCGTGAGCGACAGGCCGGTTTTGGTCTGGCCTTCGCGGCCCACGTAATAGGCCGCCAGCATGGTGTGAAAGGGGCTAAAGCTGGTGCCACCGCCCACGTCGCTGGCCAGGCCGTAGCCAAAGCCCACACGGTCGGCGCCCGCGTAGTCAAAAAAACCGCTGCCCAAAAACAGGTTGCTCGTAGGGCTGATGGCGGCCACGGCGCCGCTCTCGCGCATCAGGGCGCGGTCGGCGTCGTCAAAGTGGATGCAATGGGCGTAGACGGCACGCTCGCGCAGCAAGCCAAAGTCGGCGTAGGTGGCCAGGTAGCTGGTGGACTGCGGAAACAGCGTGCGCGCCCAGGCGATTTCGTCCTTGTTTTCGGCCACATGGCTTTGGATCCAGACGTCGGGATAGCGCGCCGCAAGCGCGCCCGCGCCGCGCAGTTGCGCGTCCGTGGACGTGGGGGCAAAGCGTGGCGTGATGGCGTAGCCCAGACGGCCCTGGCCATGCCAGCGCTGGATCAGCGCCTCGGACTCGACCAGGCTTTGTTCAGCAGCGCTGGTGCCCACGCCCGGCTGGTTGAGCAGCGCGGCAGGCGCATGGCGGTCCATCAGGCACAGGCCGGTGATCAGGCGCATCTGGCGCGCCTGGGCCTGGGCGAACAAGGCGTCTACCGACGTGCTGTGCGAGGTAGCAAAGGCCAGCGCCGTGGTCACGCCGTTGCGCAGCAGTTCATCCACAAAAAAAGTGGCGGACTCGGCCGCGTAATGCGCATCGGCAAAGCGCTGCTCTTCGGGAAAGGTGTAGTTTTCTAGCCAAGGCAAGAGGCCCGAGGCGGGCGAGCCGATGACATGGGTTTGCGGAAAATGCACATGCATGTCCACAAAGCCCGGCGCGATGATGCGCCCGGGCAAGTGTTCGACCGGAACCTGGCCATACTGGCTTGAGAGCGCGCGCCAACTGCCAATGGCTTGCACCACCTGCTGGCCCTGGGCGTTGGGGCCGACCACCAAGAGACCGTCTTCTTCATAGCGGGCGCTGGCCGGGCCCTGCGCGGGGTCGGCAAACCAGAGCAGGCTGGCGCGGTAAGCCTGTTGCATCAGGAGCGCCCTAGGGTGCAACCGTCGCCCACCGAATCGCGCCAGACGCGCACCTGTGACAGACCGTCAAAGTGGGGCAAGAGCGCCTGCCAGATAAATGCACACAGGTTTTCCAGCGTGGCCGGGCCCAGGCCGGGCACGTCGTCGAGCATGCGGTGGTCGAGTTGGGGGCGCAATTGCTCAATGTGCTGGCGCA
>CANCJD010000003.1 GCA_947378275.1 Comamonadaceae bacterium | reverse complement strand
GAGCGCGAGCTCGACATGCTGGCGTCCACCGGCGAGCAGGCGTCCAGCGCTTTGCTGGCCATTGCGCTGCAAGCCGAAGGCCTGCAATCTGTCAGCTACGCGGGCTGGCAAGTGCCCATTCGCACCGACAGTGCCCACACCAAAGCCCGCATCGAGTCGATTGACGACACCAAGGTGCGCGCCGATCTGGAAGCTGGCAAAGTCGTCATCGTCACCGGTTTCCAGGGCGCTGACGCCCTGGGCAACATCACGACCCTGGGGCGCGGCGGCTCAGACACTTCTGCAGTGGCCGTGGCGGCTGCCATGAAGGCGCAAGAGTGCCTGATTTACACCGACGTGGACGGCGTCTACACCACCGACCCGCGCGTCGTGCCCGAGGCGCGGCGCCTGCAGACCGTGAGTTTTGAAGAGATGCTGGAAATGGCGTCCATGGGCTCCAAAGTGCTGCAGATCCGCTCGGTCGAATTTGCCGGAAAATACCGCGTTCCCTTGCGCGTGTTGAGCAGTTTTACGCCTTGGGACATTGACATCGCTGTTGAATCCCAATCGGGCACATTGATTACTTTTGAGGAAGACGAACACATGGAACAAGCCGTCGTATCAGGCATTGCTTTTAACCGCGACGAGGCCAAGATTTCGGTTCTGGGCGTGCCCGACCGCCCCGGTATTGCTTTTCAAATTTTGGGCGCCATTGCCCAGGCCAATATTGACGTGGACGTCATCATCCAGAACCTGAGCAAAGACGGCAAGACCGACTTCAGCTTTACCGTCAACCGCGGCGACTTTGCAAAGGCCATGGACTTGCTGCGTGCCAATGTGTTGCCCAGCCTGGGCGCGCATGACGTGGTGGGCGATACCAAGATCTGCAAGGTGTCCATCGTGGGCATCGGCATGCGCAGCCACGTGGGCATTGCCAGCAAAATGTTTGGCGTGCTGAGCGAAGAGGGCATCAACATCCAGATGATTTCAACGTCTGAGATCAAGACTTCGGTGGTGATCGACGAGAAGTACATGGAGCTCGCCGTGCGCGCGTTGCACAAAGCCTTTGATTTGGACCAGGCCGCTGTGCAAAACGCGGCCTAAACCGTGACATAATCCCTGCATTGGAAACGTGACCGAGTGGCCGAAGGTGCTCCCCTGCTAAGGGAGTATGGGGTGTAGAGCCTCATCGAGGGTTCGAATCCCTCCGTTTCCGCCAAAAAAACCTTTGTAAATCGCAAGATTTGCAAAGGTTTTTTGGTTTCTGGCGCCGTCACTTGCTTATGTGTGGCGTCAAAGGCGGTCGGTCACGACCGCCCCTTGCCTTTTAGGCAAACACGCCGGCCTTTTCCTCCATACGCGCAGACACTTCACCCAGGTGGTGCAAGCTGTCACCAAAGGTCATTTCCATCTGGGTGAGTTTCTTGAAATAGTGGCTCACGATGTACTCGTTGGTCACGCCAATGCCGCCGTGCAATTGCACCGCCTGTTGGCCAACAAAGCGCATGGACGCGCCGAGTTGGTACTTGGCGCGGGCCAGTGCCGCGCGGCGCTCTGGTGCGGGTGCGTTGAGTTTGAGGCTGGCGTAGTAGCTCATGGAACGGGCCAACTCCAATTGCATTTTCATGTCGGCGGCGCGGTGGCGCAGGGCCTGGAAGCTGCCAATCACAGCGCCAAACTGCTTGCGCGTCATCAGGTATTCGGCGGTCACCGTCATGGCTTTGTCCATTACACCCACGGCTTCGGCGCAGGTGGCGGCAATGCCGATGTCCACGGCGTGCTCCAGCGCGCTTAGGCCGTCCAGCGTGACCAGCGTTGCGCTGGCGTGGTCGAAATGCACCTCGGCAGCGCGGCTGCCATCTTGCGTGCCGTAGCCCTGGCAGCGCACACCACTGCTGGCACGCTCCACCAAAAACAAGGCGATCTTGCCGCCGAGTTGGGCGCTTACCAAAAAGGCGTCGGCCAAGTCGCCCGCCGCCACCAAACTTTTTTGGCCTTGCAACTGGTAGGAGCCACCCACGGCAGTGGCCGTGGTTTTGCAGACGTCGAGCGCATAGCGCGCACCGCGCTCTTGGTAGGCCAACACTACCATCGCTTCACCGCTGCTGATACGGGGCAACCAAGCGGCTTTGGTGGTGGCTTCGGCGTAGTTGGCGACGACTGCGCCTGCGATGAGTGCCTGGCTGAGTGGTTCGAGCACGATGCCGCGCCCGAGCTCTTCCATCACCACCATCCCTTCAACCGGGCCCATACCCAGGCCGCCGTCATCTTCAGGGATGTAGAGGCCGCACAGGCCGAGTTCGGCCAGTTCGTTCCAGGCGGCGCGGTCAAAGCCACCGGCTTTCTCAGTGGCGCGGCGGCGGTCAAAGCTGTAGCCCTTGTCCACCCATTTGCGCACGGCGTCGCGCAGTTGTTCTTGGTCGTCAGAAAAATCGAAATCCATGGTCTTGTCCTTGATGTGGGGTTGCGGTCGGAGGCGCGGTGCGCTTAGCCGAGCACGAATTGCGAAACGATGTTGCGCTGCACTTCGTTGCTGCCGCCGTAAATCGTGGTCTTGCGCATATTGAAATAGGTCGACGCCAAGGGCGCGCAATGGGCGTGGCCCACCGAGTCACCTTGCCAGCCGGCCTCCATGGCCTCACGGATCAGGGGCAGGGCAAAGGGGCCAGCGGCGAGCATCATCAGTTCGCTGTAGCGCTGTTGAATCTCGCTGCCGCGAATTTTGAGCAAGCTGGCGATGTCCATGGTTTGCTTACCCGCTTTTTCGCCAGCCAGCACGCGCAAGACCATCATTTCCAGGGCAATCACGTCCACTTCGAGTTTGGCGATTTCGTCACGGAAGCGGCTGTCATCCAACACGCCTTCGGCCTTGGCAATGCGCTTGAGGCGCTCGAGCTCGCGTTTGGCGCGGTTCACGTCGGCAATATTGGTGCGCTCGTGGGCCAACAGGTATTTGGCGTAGTTCCAGCCCTTGTTTTCTTCGCCAATCAGGTTGTTGGCTGGCACTTCCACATTGTCAAAGAAGACTTCGTTCACTTCGGCCGTGCCGTCGAGCAAGACGATGGGGCGTACGGTGACGCCGGGCGACTTCATGTCGATCAGCAAAAAGCTGATGCCGGTTTGGGGCTTGCCTTCGTTGCTGGTGCGCACCAGGCAAAAAATCCATTCGCCGTACTGTCCCAGCGTGGTCCAGGTTTTTTGGCCGTTGACGATGTATTTATCGCCCACGCGTTCGGCCTTGGTTTTGACTGAGGCCAGGTCCGAGCCGGAGCCGGGTTCGCTGTAACCCTGGCTCCACCACACGTCGCCGCTGGCAATGCCAGGCAAAAAGCGCTGCTGTTGCTCGGCGTTGCCAAAGGCCATGATCACGGGTGCCACCATCACCGGGCCAAAGGGTACGACGCGCGGGGCGCCTGCTAAGGCGCACTCTTCTTCAAACAGGTGTTTTTCAATGGCGGTCCAGCCCGGGCCACCAAAGGCCTTAGGCCAAGCGTGGCCCAGCCAGCCCTTTTTGCCCAGAATCTTGCCCCAACGCTGCATGTCTTCGCGCGTCAAATGAATCGCGTTGTGCACTTTTTGCGAGATGTCGGCGGGCAGGTTTTCGTGAACCCAGCCACGAATTTCTTCGCGAAATTTTTGTTCTTCAGGGGTGAATGCCAAATCCATAGCGGGCGCTCCAAGTAATACGGTTGAGGTCCAAGGTGAACTGCACCGTTTTTAGCACGATCGTTCTTTTTTATTTGTCCGACGTGCGACATTTTTTCGTGCCCCGCGGTTTTTAGGGACGGGGAGGGCGCTTGCGATAATGCGGTCTCTATGCAAAACACGCCCCAGTCCCAGCCCATCGTCATTCTTATCTCGGGCGGCGGCTCCAATATGGCGGCCATCGTGCGCGCTGCACAAAAAGAGGCTTGGGCCACGCAGTTTGGCGCCCAGGTGGCGGCCGTCATCAGCAACAAGGCAGACGCCGGAGGCCTGCGTTTTGCGCGCGAGCAGGGTATTGCCACCGAGGTGCTGGACCACAAAGCCTACGCCAGTCGCACGGACTTTGACCAGGCGCTTGCCGCCGCAGTTGCCCGTTTTGACCAGCCAGACCGCCCGGCCTTGGTGGTGTTGGCTGGCTTCATGCGGATTCTGACGCCGGGCTTTGTGGCGCAGCACACAGGGCGATTGCTCAATATCCATCCCTCGCTGCTGCCCGCATTTACCGGTCTGCACACGCACCAGCGCGCCATTGACGCGGGCTGTAAATACGCCGGTGCCACGGTGCACCAGGTCAGCGCTGAGCTCGATGCCGGTGCGATTTTGGAGCAGTCGGTGGTGCCCGTTTTGCCCGGCGACACCGAACAGACGCTGGCCGCGCGGGTATTGGCCACCGAACACACCATCTACCCGCGGGCCATTCGCAATTGGCTGGCGGCGCAAGCGCGCGTTTAAACCGGGGCAGTAACGCCTCAGCCCTGGGGCAGGGCGTCCACTTTCTGGAACCGGGGTTGCAGCCTGCCGTCAATGTCAACGGTCTCGCCAAACATGGCCGCCGGGCGCACCCACAGGCCTTGTTCGCCATAGAGTGCGCGGTACAGCGTCATGGGTTCTAGGCTCTCGCTGTGGCGCACCGTGCCCTCAACGCGGTACATCCCGCCCTTGTAATGGCGGTACAAACCGGGTGGCGTGCAGATCAAGGGGGGGAGGTTTTCTTCGCTCATGGGACAATGCTCTTCTATGCATCCAAAAGCTCTATTAGAAGCCTGCGCCGAGTTGGTCCGGCTCACACTTAAATTTGACCATCCCGCAGACGCGATTGTTTCCCGTTTTTTCCGTGAGCACCGGGGCCTCGGCCCCCGCGAGCGCGCAACGCTGGCAGAGACGGTTTACACCGTGTTGCGCAAAAAATTGCTGTTTGACCACCTCGCCCCCTCGGGCAGTGGCCCCAAAGAACGGCGATTGGCGATTCTGGGCTTTTACGGCCCCGGCGACTTTTTGCGCAGCGCCCTGACCGAGCAAGAAACCAACTGGCTCGACGCCTGCGAAAAAGTCACTCCGGCTGACCTGATGGAACGCCATCGCCACAACCTGCCTGAGTGGTTGGTGCAGCCGCTCAAAGACCAGTTGGGCGATGAGTTTTGGCCGCTGGTGGAGCAACTCAACCGCGGCGCCGGGCTTGATTTGCGGGTCAATGACTTCAAGGCCAAGCGCGCTGACGTACAAAAAGAGCTGGCCCGGGCCGGTATCAAGGCCGTTCCCACGCCTTATTCGCCCTGGGGCTTGCGCATTGCCGGCAAACCGGCGCTCAACAAGAGCGAAGGCTTTTTGCGGGGTGACTTTGAAGTGCAAGACGAGGGCTCGCAGTTGCTCGCACTGCTGCTTGACGCCAAGCGTGGCGAAATGGTGGTGGATTTTTGCGCGGGCGCGGGTGGCAAGACGCTGGCCATTGGTGCGGCCATGCGCAGCACCGGGCGCCTGTACGCGTTTGACACCTCAGCGCACCGGCTCGATTCTTTCAAACCCCGCATGGCGCGCAGCGGCCTGTCCAATGTGCACCCGGCGGCCATTGCCCATGAGCGCGACGACCGCGTCAAGCGCTTGTCCGGAAAAATTGACCGCGTGCTGGTGGACGCTCCCTGTACCGGCCTGGGCACGCTGCGGCGCAACCCGGACCTGAAGTGGCGCCAAAGCCAGCAGGCGGTGGACGAAATGTCCGTCAAGCAGGCGGCGATATTGCAAAGCGCCTCGCGCTTGCTGAAGTCTGGCGGGCGCTTGGTGTACGCCACCTGCAGCGTCATGCCGCAAGAAAATGAAGCCATTGCCGCCGCGTTTTCCGAGGCGAACCCGGACTTCGAACCTTTGGTGACTGGCGAAGTTCTTGCTGGCCTGAAGGTGGCTGACGCCGCGAGCCTGTGCACCGGCGGCGAAAGCGGCCAGCAGTATTTGCGCCTGTGGCCCCAGCGCCATGCAACCGATGGTTTTTTTGCTGCTGTTTGGCAAAAGAAGTAGCTAACTTCCCCGAAGTTGAGGCGTTTTGCCTCAAAAACGCAAAATTTGATAGCCAAAACCCCGTCTGACTTTTACAATGTTGGGCATCAAAGGGTGCGCTGGCGGACAGAAGCTTCGATAAGACCGGTTTTATTACTTTCACTATAAAGAGACTCAATACCTATGTTGTTGCCTGATTCGGTCGTGTTTAACGCGGTTCTGGAGTGGTTGGCCCATGGAGCCCTGGCGTGGAGCTGGTGGCAGATTGTTTTGTTCACGCTGGGTGTGACCCACATCACCATGATCAGCGTCACGGTGTTTTTGCATCGCCACCAAGCGCACCGCTCCTTGGATCTGCACCCCATCGCCTCGCATTTCTTTCGCTTCTGGCTGTGGTTGACCACTGGTCAGGTGACCAAAGAGGGGGCGTCTATCCATCGCAAGCACCACGCCAAGTGCGAGCAGCCTGACGATCCGCACAGCCCCCACGTTTACGGCATCCGCACAGTGCTATTGCAAGGCGCCGAGTTGTACCGTGCCGAGTCCAAAAACAAGGAAACCATGGCCCGCTACGGCCACGGCACGCCCGACGACTGGATCGAGCGCAATCTGTACACCCGCTTTTCTTGGCAAGGCGTGGGTCTGATGCTGGTGGTCAACCTGTTTCTGTTTGGCGCAGCTGGCCTGTCGGTCTGGGCGGTGCAAATGGCGTGGACCCCCATCATGGCGGCCGGCATCATCAACGGCGCAGCGCACTATTGGGGTTACCGCAACTTTGAGGCGCCAGACGCCAGCACCAATATTTCGCCCTGGGGCATTCTGATTGCCGGTGAAGAGTTGCACAACAACCACCATACCTACCCCACCTCGGCCAAGTTGTCGGTAAAGCCCTACGAGTTTGACATCGGCTGGATGTACATCAGCCTGATGCAAATGGTCGGTCTGGCCCGCGTAAAAAAGACGCCACCCAAGGCCGCTTATGGCGACATCCGCCCCGTGGCCGATGAAAAAACGCTGGAAGCCCTGATCGCCAACCGCTATGAAATCATGGCCGGTTACGCCAAGCAAATGCAGCTGACTGTCAATACCGAGCTCGCAGCCATGAAAGCGCGCAGCGCGGACTCCGCCGTCATCAAGGCCGCCAAACAATGGGCGCACCGGGACGCGGAAAAGGTACCAGCTTCGGTCATCCCCGAACTGGCGCTGGCACGCGTGGCGTCTCCGGTGCTGGACAAGTTGGTCACCATGCGTGAAGAGCTGCGCCAATTGTGGCTCAACACCGCCGTGTCGCGCGAGCAGCTGACTGCCGACTTGGCTGCTTGGTGCCACCGTGCAGAAGACAGTGGCATCGCCACGCTGCGTGAGTTTTCGGTCAAGCTGCGCGCCGCGCGTCTGGCCTAAAGCGCTGCCGGTCTGGCCCGCCCGACAAGGGCGCAGCCTCCAAGAAAAAGCCCTTGGCATACGCGCAAGGGCTTTTTTGTATCTGTCTTGGCTCTCGCCCCCGAGTTCTTAAAAACAAGGTTCAGGCGGTAAATTCAAAATACCGCTGAAAGCAGAATGCCAGCGTTGAAATCAATACCGTGGCGCCGATAAACAAAGAACTTGCCAAGCCGATGACGGTCAACCATCCGGTCTGTCCGGCGCTAGTCTCTTCGTCTGAGCCCGGGTTGAAGCGGCGGTTCCAAGTGGGTGCATCCATCAGGCCGTAGCGTAGCGCTGTGATGGCGCAGGCGGCAAATACAAAGCCAAACAGCGGAATCAGCACCCAACTCAGCGTGTCGTCCAGTCCCAGGCTGCGCGCGCGCTGCACGCCATAAAGGCCAAGCAGCGTGGGCAGCAGTGCAAGCCCGCCCCAAGCGTCGTAGCGGCCTGTTAGGTAAACGCGCTGCAAACCCAAGGGGCCGGTGACTAAGGTAGCCCAGACGGCAATAGTTTTGTTTTTCATAATGCCGATTGTGGCGCAGGCAGGCTGCTGCCAGCACCAATCGCACATTCCATTAGCACAACATCCAGCCAACGCTCAAATTTCCAGCCGCAGTCGCTCAGAACACCCACGTGCTGAAATCCAACAGCGCCGTGCAGGCCAATGGAAGCGTGGTTCTGCGAGTCCCCAATGACGGCAATCAGTTTACGAATGCCCGCGCGTTGGGCGCTGGCCATCAACTCCCCTAGCAGCAGCCGTCCCCAGCCCATGCCCGCGGCCCGCGGATCGAGGTAAATCGAGTCTTCGGCCGAAAAACGGTAGGCGGGGCGCGGTTTGAACCAGTTGCAATAGCTAAAACCCAGTACATCTCCGTCGTTTTCTAGCACAAGGTACGGCAGGCCTTTGGACAAAACATCGGCCCGGCGGGAGCGCATTTCGTCCAAGGTTGGGGGGGTAATTTCAAAAGTACCGGTGCCCGTGAGCACATGGTGTTGGTAAATCGCCGTGATTGCAGGCAGGTCGAGGTCGGTGCTAGGGCGAATCAGGGGCATGGTTTGAGAAAAAGATATAATGGAAGGCTATTCTGAGTGTCGCTGGCCGGGTGGCCAGTCGCGTGTCTCAACTCTGAATTTTATGGTTGAAATCAATTTCAGCCACCCAAAGGAACAATCATGGTCGTCATTCGACTCGCTCGTGGTGGTGCTAAAGCCCGCCCGTTTTTCAGCATTGTCGTTGCAGACAAGCGTACCCGCCGCGATGGCCGCTTCATTGAGCGCATTGGTTTTTACAACCCGATTGCCACTGCCAATGAAGAGCGCATCCGCATCGCCCAGGACCGCCTGAGCTACTGGAAGGGCGTCGGCGCCCAAGCGTCTCCTACCGTGGAACGTTTGATCAACCAAGCCGCCCACAGCGCAGCTGCTCCAGCAGCCTAAGTCAAAATTGGGCGTGAGGGCGACACCGTCGTCCGAGCGCCCTTTTTATTGCCCCAACGCATGATCGCCGGACTCGAAGCTGCTGAACTTCCAGCAGACGCCATCGAAGTAGGAAGAATTGCAGACGCCTGGGGCGTCAAGGGCTGGTTTAAGGTGATCTCCTTCAGTCCCGAGCCGGAGGCACTTTTTTCATCCAAACGCTGGTTTCTTTTGCCAACTGAACGGGGTTTGAAAACCTTTGAAGGTGTGGCACGTTTAGCCATCAAAGAAGCCAAAGAACATTCTGACACCGTGGTGGCCTGCGCCCACGACGTGCTCGACCGCACGGCCGCCGAGGCCTTGCGCGGTGCGCGCATTTTTGTTGCCCGCTCCAGTTTCCCGACCGCCAGCACTGATGAGTACTACTGGGTTGACCTGATCGGCCTGGAAGTGTTCAATCGCGCCGAGGAGTCCATGGGTACGGTGCGCGAGCTGCTGTCCACCGGCCCCCAAACCGTGCTGGTGATGGACTATATGCAAGACGGCAAGCTGCAGGAACGCATGATTCCCTTCGTCTCCGCCTTTGTTGACGAGGTGGACCTGAAGGCGCGGCGCATTCGCGTCGATTGGCAACTCGATTACTGACCGATCAAGCCATGCGCTTTGACGTGGTTACCCTGTTTCCTGAACTTTTCGCCCCGTTTTTGACTACGGGTATCACCCGGCGCGCCTACAGCTCGCGCGCGGTGGATGTGCACCTTTTCAACCCCCGTGATGTGGCCAGCGGTAACTACCGTCGCGTGGACGACCGCCCTTTTGGTGGCGGTCCCGGCATGGTGATGATGGCCGAGCCGCTGGAAAAGACACTCGAGCTCATTGCCACCGAACGCGGACACCGCGGCAAAGTAGTGCTTTTTTCGCCTATCGGTCAGCGACTTGACCACAGCTTGGTGCAGGAGTGGGCCAATAGCGACGGAGCCGTTTTGATCTGCGGTCGTTACGAAGGCGTGGACCAGCGCTTTATTGACACCCATGTAGACGCGCAAATCAGCATCGGCGACTTTGTGCTCTCGGGTGGCGAGCTACCGGCCATGGTGCTGCTCGACGCCGTGGCGCGCTTGCAGCCCGACGTGCTGGGAGACGCCGACAGCCACCACTTTGACAGCTTCAACCCGGCGCTCGATGGCCTGCTGGACTGCCCGCATTACACCCGGCCCGAAGCGTGGGCGGGGCAGGGCGTGCCAGAAGTTTTGTTGTCCGGGCACCACACCCATATCGCGCGCTGGCGCCGGGATCAGCAGCTGCGGCTCACCACCCGTCACCGTCCGGATTTAATAGCCGCGGCGCGCGCAGCGGGCAAGCTGACGGCGCAGGATGAAGCCTTGTTGGCCAGCATTGCTATAATGGCGGGCTAACCGATCCTCTGCCTGGCCAAATGACGCTAAGCGATTCTGCTCAGAAGAAATGGCGCCAATGGTTGGCGCCGGCGCACGCAAGATCACGAAAGAAGCTATGAACCTCATCCAAATTCTGGAACAAGAAGAAATCGCACGCTTGGGTAAAACCATTCCCGATTTCGCTCCTGGTGACACTGTCATCGTCAGCGTGAACGTCGTTGAAGGTACGCGCAAACGCGTGCAGGCCTACGAAGGCGTTGTGATTGCCAAGCGCAACCGCGGCCTCAACAGCGGCTTCATCGTTCGCAAGATCTCAAGTGGCGAAGGCGTGGAGCGTACGTTCCAGACCTACAGCCCGCTGATCGCTGGCATTGAAGTCAAGCGCCGTGGTGATGTCCGCCGTGCCAAGCTGTATTACTTGCGCGACCGCAGCGGCAAGTCCGCACGTATCAAGGAAAAGCTGCCTGCCAAGAAGACTGCGGCCTAAACCTAGTTTGCGCTATCAAAAACCGCCCTGGCGCAAGCTGTGGCGGTTTTTTTTCGCACACAAAATACCCCATTGCATTTCAGTGCGAGCCCACCCTGAATGACACTCCCGGTAAATTTTGATCCCCGCACGGTGCCGTTTGAGCCGGACGCGTCTGGTTTGCCGCCAGTTGCGCAAGAACGGCTGACGCCGCAGGCGCTGGTGCACCGCTTTGCGCAGGCCGCCGACTGGGTTCCCGAGTTTCGTCACGAGCCGCGCATGTCAGACCGAAGCCTGACCCCGGCTTCGGTGTTGATCGGGCTGGTGATGCGCGAACGCCCCACCGTGCTGCTGACACAAAGAACCGCGCATTTGTCCAGCCACTCAGGCCAAGTGGCATTTCCCGGCGGCAAAGCCGACGCCGACGACGCAGGGCCGGTGGCCACGGCGCTGCGCGAAGCGCAAGAAGAAGTTGCCTTGTCTGCCGAATTCGTACAGGTGATTGGCAGCTTGCCCGACTACACCACGGGCAGCCGATTTGTAGTGACGCCGGTGGTTGCACTGCTAGACCCAGGCCTTGTGTTGGCGGCCAACGCCTTTGAGGTGGAAACCATTTTTGAGGTGCCGCTGGACTTTTTGATGAATCCTGCCCACCACCGGCGCCACCATTGGTCCACGCCACAGGGCCCGCGTCACTGGCTGTCCATGCCCTACCAAGATGGCCCGCACGAACGCTATATCTGGGGCGCCACCGCAGGTATGCTGCGCAATCTCTACCAGTTCCTGTCGCTTTAAGGTCGGGCCTTGGGGCGCTCTCTGGTGTGTGGTCGCTATGATGCAGGGCCATGAGCTTTCTCTCTATTCTCTTTGCCCTTTTGATTGAGCAGGCGCGTCCGCTCAAACCCGTCAACATGGTTCATGGGCGGGTGCGCAGTTGGGTGATTTGGGTAGTTCGCCATGTGGACACCGGCGAAATTCGCCATGGCTGGCTAACCTGGTCTGTAGTGGTGCTCTTGCCCGTGGTCCTGAGTGCGGCGGTGCACTGGGCGCTGTGGTTTTCCTTGGGCTGGCTGGCGGTGCTGGCCTGGAACGTTGCGGTACTGTATTGGACGCTGGGTTTTCGGCAGTTCAGCCACCATTTCACCGGCATCCGCGACGCGCTGGATGACGGCGACGAGGACACGGCGCGCAAGTTGTTGGCGCAGTGGATGCGCATTGACGCCAGCGACTTGCCGCGCAGCGAGATCGTTCGCCAGGTAATTGCGCACTCGGTGCTCAGCGCCCACCGCTATGTGTTTGGCGTGTTTGCCTGGTATTCCTTGTTGTCGGCTTTTGGCCTCGGGCCTGCGGGCGCTGTCATGTACCGCTTGGCGGAATATTTTTCGGTGGTGGTTCAACGCACCCCGTCACCCTCCAGTTTGCTGCTGAGTTCGGCCTTGCGCCGCACAGTTACGCAGGCCTGGAGCCTGATTGACTGGATACCGGCGCGTATCACCGCGCTTGGCTTTGCCTTTGTGGGCAGCTTTGAGGAGGCGATTGACCGTTGGCGCAAATATGAGTTGGTACGCCCCGGAGACAACGACGGCATCGTGCTGGCTGCGACCGCTGGCGCCTTGAATGTGCAACTCGCCCCCGACGACCTCCAGGGCGGCGCGCCCTTGGCGCAAACCGCCCATCTGCGCGCCGTGGTGGGTCTGGTGTGGCGCACCGTGGTGATGTGGATGGTGATTTTGGCGTTGCTGTCGTTGGCGCGCCTTTTGGGTTAGTCCCTACCCGGGCGCTTTAGCCCGCCCCTAGTAGCGCGTTTGCGAGAGTTCGGCAAACAAGTCGCCGTAGATCTTGTAGCGCGTGGGGCTGATTTCCACATCCACCGTCTTGCCTTGGACGGCATTCAAAACCCCGCAACCCGGTTCGTGCAAATGGCTGCAGTTGTAGAACTTGCAGGCGGTGGCTTGCGCGGCAATATCGGGCATGAGCTGCGCCAGTTGCATGGGCGCGATGTGGTGCAGCCCAAATTCCTGAAATCCTGGAGAGTCAATTAGCGCAGTGGTTTTGGCCGCGTCCATCCAGTACAAGGTGGTGCTGGTGGTCGTGTGTTTGCCAGAGTTGAGCGCGGTAGAGATTTCTTGCGTCAGCACCTGGGCTTGCGGCACCCAGCGATTGATGAGCGTGCTTTTGCCGGCGCCCGAGGGGCCCAGAATCAGGCTGGTTTTGCCTTGCAAGGCCAATGCGAGTTGCTCGTTGTCGGTGGGTTCGGGGTTCGCATCGCCAGCGTCTGAGGGCGCGCGTGGTTTGAAGGCGGTGGCCAGCACGGTGTAACCCATGGCGCGGTAGGGCGCCAGTCGTTGCCACGACCGGTCAAACAAGGGCGTGAGGTCGCGCTTGTTGAGCACGATGATCGGCCGGATTTTTTCGGCTTCTGCGGCAATCAGCGCCCGTGCGAGTTGGCTCTCGGAAAACTCGGGCTCGGCGCCCAGCAAAATGACCACCTGGTCCAGATTGGACGCAAAGGATTTGGTGCGAATTTCGTCTTGCCGGTAAAGCAGGTTTTTGCGGGGCAAGACCTTTTCAATCGTTCCTTCGTCTTGCGTGCTTTGCCACAGCACGCGGTCGCCCACCACGGTTTGGCTTTTTTTGCCGCGCGGGTGGCAGATGACTTTGCGCCCATCGGGCGTTTCCACCCAGACGTGGCGGCCGTGGCCCGCAATCACCAGACCGGGGAGCAGCGCTGCGGCGTCAGCCAATGTGTGGCCCAGTCGCGGAATCGCCACCCAAGAGCGCATCCACCTTGAGCGCGCACTCAAAGTCGCTGTGTGAGATACCCCGCACGTCATGGGTGCGCCAGCGCACGCAGCAGGTCTTGTAGCCCACCAAGAGCTCTGGATGGTGATCGCTTTGTTCTGACAAAAAAGCAACCGCGTTCACAAAGGCCATGGTCTGCAAATAGCTCTTGAACGCGTAAGTTTTTTCAATGGCCACATCAGCGCCGTCACCACTCAGGCGCCAGCCTTGAAGTTGCGCCAGTTTGGCCACAATTTGTGGCGCCGTCAGCGCGCTGCGCACGGGGCGGGTTGAGCCCGCCGTCATACTGCACCGCCTTGGCTTGCCATCCGGCTCAGGCGTTGCATAGCTGGGGGATGCGAGTAGTAAAAACGCACGTACCAGGGGTCGGGCGTAAGCGTGGCCGCGTTGTCCTCGTAGAGTTTGAGCAGCGCCGACGACAAATGCGTACCACTGGATTTTTCCACCGCATAGGCGTCCGCCTCAAACTCGTGGCGGCGCGAAATCCACGAAAAAACCGGGCCGATAAAGGCGGTGAAAGGCGGCAGAGCCAGCATGAACAAGAGCAAGGCCAGCGCGTCATTGGCGCCGCCCAGGTTGGGCAGCACGCCCAGCCCGGTATAAAACCACACTTGGGTGCCCAGCCAGCCCAAGAGCGCAAATCCCAACAGGCTCAGCGCAAAGAGCGACAGCACGCGCTTGAGGATGTGGCGGTGTGCGAAATGCCCCAGCTCGTGGGCCAGCACTGCGTCCACCTCATCTGCATTCAGGCGCGCGAGCAGGGTGTCGTAAAACACCACGCGCTTGGACGCACCAAAGCCGGTGAAATAGGCGTTGGCGTGGGCACTGCGTTTGCTGCCATCCATCACGTAAAAGCCCTGGGCCCGAAAGCCGCAGCGCTGCATCAGCGCCTGTACCCGCGCCGCCAGTGTGGCGTCTTCGAGCGGTTGGAATTTGTTGAACCAGGGCGCAATCCAGGTCGGGTAGACCAGCATGGCCAGCACGTTAAAACCCATCCACACGGCCCAGGTCCAAAGCCACCAAGCTGGGCCCGCCGCGCCCATGAGCCACAGCACCAGCAGCAAGAGCGGTGCGCCAATCAGCAGCCCTAGCACCACGGACTTGGCTAGGTCTTGCAGCCACAGCGCGGGCGTGGTTTTGTTAAAGCCAAAGGCTTTTTCGATCACAAAGGTGCCGTAGAGGCTAAACGGCATGTCGATCACCGCGTTGATGGCGATAAAAAGGCCCATCAGCGCGGCTTGCGACACCAGCCCCGTGCCCCAGTGTTGCGCCACAAATTCGTTCAGAGTGCTCAGTCCGCCCAAGAGCGTCCAACCCAGGGTCACGGCGACGCCCCAAGCCAGTTCCAGCATGCCAAAACGGGTTTTGGCTACCGTGTAATCTGCCGCCTTTTGGTGGGCCACCAGTGGTATGCGGCTGGCAAATGCCGTTGGTACCATGCTGCGGTGTTGCACCACGTGGCGAACCTGGCGCGTCGCCAGCCAAAATTTAAGGGCCATGCTGCAAATCAGCGCCGCAGCAAAGACAAAGGTAAACAAGTTGGATGGATTGGCAAGGGCTTCGGGCATCTTCCGAGTTTAGGCCATCGGCGACAATCCACCCATGTCTGAAAACACCCCCTCTTTACCCAAATCCGATAAAAACCTCGTCTGGCTCGATTGCGAAATGACCGGTTTGAGCCCGACACAAGACCGCCTCATAGAAATCGCTGTAGTCGTCACCGGCCCGAACCTGGAAACACGCACCGAAGGGCCGGTGTTCGTGATTCACCAGTCCGATGCGCAGCTCGACAAGATGGACGCGTGGAACAAGGGCACACACGGCAAAAGCGGCTTGATCGACAAGGTGCGCGCCTCGACCACCACCGAAGCGCAGGCGCAAACCGAGTTGCTCGCGTTTTTGGCGCGCTTTGTGCCCGCGGGCGCCTCGCCCATGTGTGGTAACACCATTGGCCAGGACCGGCGCTTCCTTGTGGAATACATGCCCAAGCTTGAGGCGTTTTTCCACTACCGCAATCTCGATGTGAGCACGCTCAAAGAGCTAAGTCGGCGTTGGCGGCCCGAGGTGTATGCGTCTTTTAAGAAGCAGCAGCGCCACACGGCGCTGGCCGACGTACACGAGTCGATTGACGAGCTAGAGCACTACCGCACCCACTTTTTGAAGCTGTGAAATTCACATTTGTCACAAAAATTAGGTAATTACCCCAATACGTGCCATAATTGAAGGCTTCGCTGGAACGACGTTCAGGTACGTACAGCGATTTTGTACATCTCCCTTCATTCACCGGGCCCCACGACATGGGCCCCCAGCGCTGATTGAACTCTTTTCAGAGTCAGAGCAGGTTCCGTTTGATGGTTGATGTTTTTTAACCATTGACGGAACGCCCACCCACCGGGTGGCGTTCGCGTGTGAGAAAAAAATGACTGATACTTTTGAAGTAACGGGCGAATTCGCGCCTGTTGAAAACCTTTCCATCGCATCCACTGACGTGGAAATGGCGTCTGCCGAAGTCCTCGTGGACGCAGTGCAAGAGCCCGAAGCGCCTAACGGCTTTGTCGAACTCGCCCTGGCCCCTGAGCTGGTGCAGGCTTGTAAAGACTTGGGTTACACCCAACCCACCGCCGTGCAAATGAAGGTGATTCCGCTGGCATTGCCCACCGCTGCTGCGAGCGCAAAAACCGCCACCTACATCGACTTGATGGTTTCCAGCCAGACCGGAAGCGGCAAGACTGCCGCCTTCTTGCTGCCGGTGTTGCACACCTTGCTCAAGCAAGCCGCCGACGCCGAAGAAGCCGAGCGCCTGGAATACGAGCAAGCCGTGGCCGAAGCCGCTGCCAAAGGCGAAGCCGCTCCCAAGCGCTCCAAGCGCAAAGACCCGACCAACCCCCGCAACTTCAAGGCACCCACGCCCGGCGCCCTGATCGTTTGCCCCACCCGCGAACTCGCACAGCAAGTTGCACACGACGCGATTGACCTGGTGCAGCATTGCCGTGGTCTGCGCGTTGCCAACATCGTCGGTGGCATGCCTTACCAACTGCAAATCGCCAAGCTGCAAAACGCCAATCTGGTGGTTGCAACGCCCGGCCGTTTGCTGGACTTGCAGCGTTCGATGCAGATCAAGCTCGACCAAGTGCAGTTTTTGGTGGTGGACGAAGCCGACCGCATGCTGGACCTGGGATTCTCGGACGATCTGGCCGAGATCAACCAGCTCACGATTGACCGCAAGCAAACCATGATGTTCAGCGCCACGTTTGCGCCACGCATTCAGCAGCTCGCTGCCCGCGTAATGCGCGAGCCCCAGCGCATCACCATCGACAGCCCGCAAGAAAAGCATGCCAACATCAAGCAAGTGCTGTTTTGGGCTGACAACGCCCAGCACAAACGCAAGCTGCTGGATCACTGGTTGCGTGACACCGGTATTAACCAAGCCATCGTTTTTGCCAGTACGCAAATCGAGTGCGACGGCTTGGCCAACGACTTGCAACAAGACGGCTTTGACGCCGTGGCCTTGCACGGCGCCCTGAGCCAGGGCCTGCGCAACCGCCGCCTCATGGCCCTGCGCCAAGGCCATGTGCAAATTTTGGTGGCCACCGACGTGGCTGCACGCGGTATTGACGTGCCCACTATCACCCACGTGTTTAACTTCGGCTTGCCGATGAAGGCCGAGGATTACACCCACCGCATTGGCCGTACGGGCCGCGCCGGACGCGACGGCTTGGCCATCACCTTTGCCGAAATGCGCGACCGCCGCAAGATTTTTGACATCGAAGCCTATACCCGCCAGCCCATCAAGGCTGAAGTGGTGCCCGGCCTGGAGCCGCAGCAACGCATGCCTGAATCGCGCCCCAGCGCCGGTTTTGGTGGACGTAATGGCGGCGGCGACCGTGATCGCAAATTCAGCAGCGGCCCGCGTGAAGGCGGCTTTGGCGGCAACCGCGGTGGCTTTGCCGACCGCGCACCGGCTGGCGGTAACCGTGATTTCGGCGGCAATTCGCGCGATTTCAGCGGCGCTGCACGTGAAGGCTTTAGCTACGAGCGCAAAGGCGGTTTCAACGACCGTTTCAACTCGGGCCACAACCCCGGCAACGCCGCTCCGCGTGGCAACTTCCCACCCCGTGGTGACTTTGCTCCGCGTGGCGATTTCGCCCCCCGTGGTGACTTTGCGCCTCGCAACGACGCACCCCGTGCAGACTTTGCCCCCCGGGGTGATTTCGGTGCGCCGCGTGGCGACTTTGCGGCCCGCAAGCCTGCCTTTGGCAAGCCCACCGGCTTTGCCAAACCCGGCAACGGTGGCAAGGTATTTGTGCCCCGTGACGCTAAAAAGCGTCCTACGCGCAACGCAGACTAAGTCAGCGTAAGTGGGTTGTTAGTTCAGGCCATGCCGTTGCGGCGGGCCAGTTCTACAAACAAAGCGGCCTGATCCAAACCGGACAGGCCGTTTTTGTTTGCGTCGGCGTAAAGCTGTTCCAGCAAGCCGGTCACCGGCGCGTCAAAACCGAGTTCGCCCGCCGTGGCCATGGCGTTGCGCATGTCTTTGAGTTGCACGCTCATGCGCCCGCGTGGCGCAAAGTCGCGCTCCACCATGCGCTGGCCGTGGACTTGCAGAATGCGGCTGTCGGCAAAGCCGCCGGTGATTGCCTCTTTGACCTTGGCCATGTCGGCGCCGCCTTTGTCGCACAGCAGCAAGGCCTCGGCCACTGCGCCTATGGTGATGCCCACAATCATCTGGTTGGCCAGTTTGGCCAGTTGGCCGCAACCGTGGGGCCCGACCAGCGTGGCGCGGCCCAAATGGGCCAGCGCTTGCGTCGCTTCATCCAAATCGCTTTGCGCGCCACCGACCATGATGGCCAGCGTTCCTTGCTCTGCGCCCAGGGTGCCGCCGGACACCGGCGCGTCCAGGTAGCGCACGCCTACCGCCTGCAAGGCCTGCGCATGGGCACGGGCTTGCGCAGGCGCAATCGACGACATGTCCACCACCAGGCTGCCCCGGCGCAGGGCCACCAAGTTGATCGGATCTAGCAGCACGGCCTCAACCGCATCGCCGTGTTCGAGCATGGTGATGCTCAGGTCGGCGTGGGCCATAGCTTGCGCCGCACTGGCGTGGGCGATGGCGCCCAGGTCCAGCAGCGGCGCGGCTTTGGCAGCGGTGCGGTTCCAAACGTGGACTTCCAGGCCCGCCACGCAAAGGCGGCGTGCCATGGGCAGGCCCATCAGGCCCAGGCCGAGAACAGCGACTTTCATGGTGCGTCCTTACATCAGCAAATGTTCGCCGGCGTTGTCGCCACCCAAGGTGACGTAGTTGACCTTGCGGATGTCCATCAGCTTTTTGCCGCCCGAGTAGCTGATCGAACTTTGCACGTCTTGCTCCATCTCGACCAGCGTGTCGGCCAGCTTGCCCTTGATGGCTTCCAGAATGCGCTTGCCTTCAACGTGCTTGTATTCGCCCTTGTTGAAGTCGCTGGCCGATCCGTAATACTCTTTGTAGAGCTTGCCATCCACTTCGACGGTTTGGCCGGGCGACTCTTCGTGGCCGGCAAACAGCGAGCCGATCATGACCATGGACGCGCCAAAACGGATGCTTTTGGCAATGTCGCCGTGGTCGCGGATGCCGCCGTCGGCGATGATGGGCTTGGTGGCCACGCGCGCGCACCACTTGAGCGCGCTGAGCTGCCAGCCGCCGGTGCCAAAGCCGGTTTTGAGCTTGGTAATGCACACCTTGCCCGGGCCAATGCCGACCTTGGTGGCGTCCGCGCCCCAGTTTTCCAGGTCAATCACCGCCTCGGGCGTGCCCACGTTGCCCGCGATGATGAAGCTGCCTGGCAGCTTTTCTTTCAGGCAGGTGATCATGTTTTTCACACTGTCGGCGTGCCCATGGGCGATGTCGATGGTGATGTAGTCGGGCGTCAGCCCCAGGGCCACAAATTGGTCTACTGTGTCGTAGTCTGCCTTTTTGACGCCCAGCGAGATGGAGACGTACAAGCCCTTGGCCACCATGTCCTGCGCGAAGCGCACATTGTCCAGGTCAAAGCGGTGCATGACGTAAAAGTAGCCGTTTTGCGCCAGCCAGACGCAGATGGGTTCGTCCACCACGGTTTTCATGTTGGCCGGTACCACCGGCAGGCGAAAGCGGCGCGCTCCGAGTTCTACACCGGCGTCGCACTCGGAGCGGCTTTCCACGCGGCACTTGCGTGGCAGAAGAAGAATGTTGTCGTAGTCAAAAATTTCCATGGCCCAAGGCTCCAAAAGGTTGAATCAGTTCGGGGCACTTGGATTGGAACCGGCAAAAAAATACCGGGTGCCAAATGCTTGGGCCCGGTGATTGATTTTACGCGCGGCGCAGGCCTGTTGGCTTGCGCCGGGGTTCAGCCCCGAGAAAAAACTTCATAGGGGCACCCTACAATGAATCATCAAGAAAAGCCCTTATGGACCTCCTGCAAAACATCGAGACCTTTGTGCGCGTCGCCCAGACTCAGAGTTTCGCTGAGGCTGCCCGGCAGTTCCGCATCGCAAGGTCCGTTGTCACGATGCGTATCAAGCAGTTGGAAGAACACGTCGGGGCGCCGCTGTTCCACCGCAGCACGCGGGTGGTTCGCCTTAGCGAGGTCGGTCAGGCCTATTTGAGCGACTGCACCGATTTGGTCGCCAGGGCGGGTGACATCGTCGATCAAATGCGCGATGTACGTGGCAAGCCGTCGGGCACGCTGCGAGTACATGCGCTTACCGGGCTGGTGCTAGGCCATTTTGCATCCATGCTGCACCAGTTTCAGCTGCTCTACCCAGACATCCGTTTAGATTTGATCGTCAGTGACTCCGTGGTGGACCCGGTTAAAGCCGGGGTGGATTGCGCTTTGCAAATTTTCCCGGCGCAGTCCACCGAGGTGGTCAGCAAACCACTTTTTCCGGTTCGACGGGTCTTTTGCGCAACGCCCCAATACCTTGAAAAGCACGGCCGGCCGAACGACCCGCGCGATTTGCACCGGCATAAGTTGGGCTTGTATTCCGGCTATCCCACCCGCGACCGCTGGACCTTTCACCACAAAGGAGAGCAGGCCACTTTGTATTTGCGAGCTGCGCTGCTGACCAACAGTGTGCATCTGTTGCGGGAATATGCTCTGGAGCACGCTGGCATTGTGTGTGTGCCGACCTTGGTTGCGTCTGAGGCCTTGCAGCGCGGTGACCTGGAGGTGGTGATGCCAGAGCACCAACTCACGTCCTTTCAACTCTGTGCGGTGTTTGCGGCCACCTCCCGCCAAGAATACAAATTGCGGCTGCTGATTGAGCACATCACCCAGGCATTTACCGACATGCCACCGTGGGATCGCGTATTGATCGAGCGTTCGCTTTTTCCTGCCAATCTCATCCGAGCTTAGGGCTTTTTCTGTTGAATTCATGCGATTTTTAGGGTTTACCCTGACTATTGTTCGATTTAATAGAACAGATCAGTCCAAATTTAACCCCTAGCGCCGGGTTCAAAGCGCGTCTACAGTGCGTCCATTCCTTGCCATCACAGTGCAGCGGCCGGGACTTTCAACCCAGGAGTGAGATCCATGAGCGTGACTTACGAAACCAAATTCGGTTCCCTGAAGCATTTCGAAAAAGGCCGTGTCGAACCGATCGACGACGACGTGCGGCATTACGCTTTTTCCAATTGTTTCGAGACTGCGAGCAAGTCCAAGCCCTACGAAAAAGTGGTGTTTGGTCAGAACCAAATTTACGTCCTCGAGGTGCTGCGTGCAGAAGGCGCATCGCCTTGGTACACCTGTGCGCACGACGAGTTTGCGCTGAGCATGGACGGCGAGGTTGAAGTTCACCTCGTCAAACTTGATGCCCACCAAACCGTGGCGGACACTGAAAAGAACGGTGCTGTCTTGGTGCAAGGTGAGCCCCAGGGTCAAAAAATGGGTTGGATGAAGCTCAAGCGCGGGCACCAGGGCATGTTGCCCAAAAACACCGCCTACCAATTCCGCAGCGCGCATCCAGCAGTGCTTGTGCTTCAAACCTGCAAAGGCGACCTGTCGGTGGAAAAGTGGTCAGAAATTTGCCAAATGGCCTGACCTTGAGCGACGCAACAATTTTTTGAATATTTGGAGATCGTTATGAACGCACCTGTAGAAATGGCCAAGATCATTGCCTCCGCACCCCACGCCGTGATGGGATATCGCGATTTCAAATTAGGTTCCTTCGGCTTCCGCCGGGACGAATACTTTGCGCACATTGAATGGAGCACGCGCGATGGCCGCCCCATGTCGCACAGCATGGACATCGGCAACTTCTTGCGCGCGCTGATGCGCGATGTGGCCTGGGGATTCTTTTATGGCGGCGTCAATTTTGACGAAGTGATTGGCACCGTGAACCATTACCAATCGGTCGATCTACAGGCCGGTGCGTTCAACGAAACCTTGAAGGCAGCGGGTGTGGATCTGTTGGAAAACTTCCCTACCGATCAAATCGCGGCCACCTTCTTTGAAATTTTGGACGACTGGACCAACGCAAGTTTCGATCCTTTCTCCGCACCCCAAGAAACCGGCAGCCCCTACGGCCGCAAAACGGGCAATAACAAGGCCGCCATTACCCGTGCCCGTGAATTGGCAACACGCTGTGTCGGCTTGCAAGGCGATTTGCCGATGCGCACCGATGCCCGTGGCGCTCCGGTCAACCGCGCTTTTGCCGATGTTCCGCAGGACCAACCCGAGTTGCATCCCGAGCCTGGTTTTGAAAATGAAGTCCATGCCTTCAACTTGTTTGCGTTCCTAAGCCGCTCTCAGGTGACCTGGAACCCTTCGTTCACCAGCGTGGTGAAGTACAGCTTTATGTGTCCCACCACCGAAGAGCACATCTTGCCCATCATGCACTCCAACGATCGCGTGGAATGGTTCTTCCAGATGAGCGATGAAATCAGCTGGGACTGTGCCCACCGCGATACCGGAAAACCGCTGGCACGCGTGGTCATGAAGGCGGGCGATATGGCCGCCATGCCTGCTTACTGCCGCCACCAGGGATTCAGCCCCAAACGCTCCATGTTGCTGGTGTGGGAGAACGGGTCGCCCAAGCTGGTGTACGAAATCCAAAACGGTGACGCGCCCCAGGTGCCGGTTCGGTTTTAACCACACGGCCTTTGGCCACGGGCCTTTCATTTTTTCAATTCATGCGTCCGTGATGGGCGCCAGGGGTTTCCATGGATCTTGCTGACATCGCGCAAGCGGCAGGGCTTCGCACGCCGATTCGCCACCAGTTGTTCATTAACGGACGGTTTGTTGATGCGCAATCGGGCGAAACAATGCCCACCTTGAACCCGCACGACAACTCCAGGATTGCGGACGTTGCCATGGCGGGCGCGGCCGATGTCGAATTGGCAGTGCAGGCTGCCGAAGCAGCCTTGCCCAAATGGAGCCGCATGGCGGCCATGGACCGGGGCCGCATTTTGCTCAAGCTGGCGGATTTGATTGAAGGCAATGCCGAAGAATTGGCGCGCTTGGAGTCCCTGGACACCGGGCACCCGATTCGCGATTCGCGCATGTTGGACGTGCCGCGCACCGCAGTTACTTACCGCTACTTCGGTGGCATGGCGGACAAATTCCAGGGCGAGCAAATTCCGGTGGAGGTGGGCTTCCTGAACTACACCTTGCGCGAACCCGTGGGCGTCGTAGGACAGGTGGTGCCATGGAATTTCCCGCTGATGTTTACCAGCTGGAAGATGGCACCCGCCCTGGCGGCGGGCAATTGCATCGTCCTGAAGCCGGCTGAAATCACGCCACTGTCCTCACTCAAAATTGCGGAGTTGATGGCGGAGGCGGGCATGCCCGAGGGCGTGGTGAACATCCTGCCAGGCCTGGGAACGGTGGCCGGCCAGGCGATTGCAGAGCACGACCGCATTTCTAAAATCGCGTTCACCGGCAGCACCGCCACGGGACGCCGCATTGTCCAAGCCAGTGCAGGCAATCTCAAAAAGGTGCAATTGGAGCTAGGCGGCAAGGGCGCCAATATTGTGTTTGAGGACGCCAATTTGCTTGCTGCCGTCAACGGCGCGGCATGGGCGATTTTTCACAACCAAGGCCAAGCCTGCATTGCGGGTTCGCGCTTGGTCCTGCACGAAAAAATTGCCGACGCCTTCTTGGAAAAGTTCATACCGCTGGCCCGCAGCATCCGGCTGGGCAACCCCTTGGATCCCCATACCGAGATGGGCCCTTTGACCAGCCTGCAGCACCGCGATCGTGTGTTGAGCTACGTCGAGGTCGCACGCAGCCAGGGCGGTGAGGTACTGTCGGGCGGTAAAGCACCCACAGGTGATCTGGCCAACGGTTGCTACGTGGAGCCCACCATTGTTCGCGCATCCGGCTGGCGTGACCGCATTGCCCAGGAAGAAGTGTTTGGTCCTTTTGTGACGGTTCTCACCTTCAAAGACGACCAGGAGGCCTTGCAAATAGCCAACAGCACCGAGTACGGATTGGGCGGCGGCCTGTGGACCAACAATTTGCAGCGCGCACACAAGTTTGCCCGCGACATGAAGAGCGGCATGGTGTGGATCAACTGCTACAAGCGGGTCAATCCGGGCTCGCCCTTCGGAGGTTCGGGCATGTCGGGTTACGGCCGCGAAATGGGTTTTGACGCCATGCGCGAGTACACCCAGGTCAAGAGCATTTGGGTCAATGTCGACGCGCAGATCGCGCCGCACTACGCCCGGCCTTGATATTTTTATGCGTGCGTTTGTTCATTCTCCATTGCCCGGCAGGGTCGTCTTTGGAGCGGGCAGTCTTCAGCAATTGAGCGCTGAAATTGTCGCCATGGGCTGCAACCGTGCCTTGGTACTGTGCACCCCGGAGCAATATGGGCTGGCCCAGCGGGTGAGTGAACTGCTGGGCGACAAATCAGTGGGGATTTTTGACCGCGCAGTGATGCATGTGCCCCTGGAGACTGCGCAGCAAGCCCGTGCACTTGCGCAGGATTTGGGCGCAGACTGCGCTGTCGCAGTGGGTGGCGGCAGTACCACCGGCTTGGGTAAAGCCATTGCCTTGGAGTCGGGTCTGCCGATTTTGGCAATTCCCACGACCTACGCAGGCTCGGAAATGACGCCGATTTACGGCATCACCGATAACGGTTTGAAAAAGACAGGACGTGATGCGCGTGTATTGCCGCGCACCGTCATTTACGACCCCGAGCTCAGTTACAGCCTGCCCGTGGATTTGAGTGTCACCAGCGCCATCAACGCCATTGCCCATGCCGCCGAAGGCCTCTACGCGGTGGATGGCAACCCCATCATTGACCTGATGGCGGCCGAAGGGATTGCAGCACTGGGCCGCGCCATTCCCCGATTGAAACAGCAGACGCATGTCCCCGAGGCGCGACACGATGCGCTGTATGGCGCGTGGTTGTGCGGAAGTGTGCTGGGACACGTCGGCATGGCCTTGCACCACAAGCTCTGCCATACGCTGGGCGGCAGCTTCAATCTGCCCCATGCGCAAACCCATACTGTCGTGCTGCCCCATGCGTTGGCCTACAACGCCAGCGCTGCGCCGCTGGCGATGCAGCGGATTCAATCTGCGCTGGGTGTGCACAGCACTGTGTCCGCCGCACGGGCGGTGTACGACCTCGCGCATGGCAACGGCGCACCTACTTCGTTGAGGGAACTGGGTCTGCAAGAGCAGGATCTGCACAAAGCGCTTGAAATTGCGCTGCAAAACCAATACCCCAATCCCCGACCCTTGATGCGTGAACCCTTGCTGGCTTTGCTGCAAGACGCATTTGAGGGGCGTCGCCCGCATTGATTTTTTCTCGCGTTTTACACACCAACCACTAGGAGACTGCTATGAACTTTTCCCGTAGAACATTTACCCAAGGTATGGCGATTGCCGCCGTGTCCAGCGTTAGCCCCTTGGTTTGGGCTGCGGACGTGGTCAAGATTGGCTACGTGTCTCCCCAAACCGGCCCACTCGCACCTTTCGGTGAAGCGGACAAATGGGTCATTGAACAAATGACCGCCGCCTTCAAGGACGGCATAGACATCGGTGGCAAAAAGCACGCTGTGCAGATCATTTTGAAAGACAGCCAGTCCAATCCCAACCGCGCCGGCGAAGTGGCCAGTGACCTGGTGCTCAAAGACAAAGTCGCACTCGTGTTGACCGCAGGCACGCCTGAGACCGCCAATCCCGTCAGCGATGTGTGCGAACTCAATGAAGTGCCCTGCATTTCCAGCGTCGTGCCATGGCAGCCCTGGTTCTTTGGCCGTAAGGGCAATCCAGCTACCGGCTTTAACTTCACGTACCACATCTTCTGGGGCCTGGAGGACGTGATCGCCAACTTCACCAACGGGTGGCAGTCGGTCAAAACCAACAAGAAAGTGGGCGGTCTGTTCCCCAATGACGGCGACGGCAATGCCTGGGGCGACAAGGAGCTTGGCTTCCCCAAACCCCTGTCTGCGATGGGTTACTCACTGACCGATCCAGGCCGTTTCCAAAACGGTACGCAAGATTTCTCGGCCCAAATTGCAGCGTTCAAGAAAGACGGCGTGGAAATCGTTACCGGTGTGGTGATTCCCCCGGATGCAAAAACATTCCTCACGCAAGCCAAGCAACAGGGCTTCAAACCCAAGGTCATTACCTTGGGCAAAGCCTTGTTGTTCCCAGGCGCGATCGAAGCCTTGGGCGATTTGGGAGAAGGCCTGTCCACCGAAGTGTGGTGGAGCCCGTCGCACCCCTTTGCTTCGAGCCTGACCAAGCAAAGCGCCAAAGCGCTGGCTGAACAGTACGAGAGCAGCACCAAGAAGCAGTGGACCCAGCCCATTGGTTTTGCCCATGCCTTGTTCGAAGTCGCCACTGACGCTTTGAAGCGCAGCAAGTCCCTGAAAGCAACCGACGTTCGCGACGCTGTGGCCGGCACCAAAATGAAAACCGTGGTGGGTGATGTGGCCTGGGGCGGCCAAGGCCCCTTCAAAAATGTCAGCAAAACACCGCTGGTGCTCGGTCAATGGAACAAGGGCCAGAAACACCGCTACGAGCTGACCATCGTCAACAATGAAACCGCCAAATCAATCCCCGTTGGCGGCACATTGAAGCTGATGTAAGGAAGAAAAGTGTCCGCTCCCTTGCTGGCTTTGGAACAGGTAAGCAAGTCCTACGGGGCTTTGCAAGTCACCCAGAATATTTCGCTCTACGTCAACGCAGGCGAAACATTGGGAATCCTGGGGCCCAATGGAGCGGGCAAAACCACCTTGTTCAACCTGATCTCCGGCGACGTCGCCGTAGACCAAGGTCGCGTGCTGTTCCAAGGCGTAAATATCACCGCCTTGGCACCGCACCAACGCTGTCGTCTAGGCATTGGTCGCAGTTACCAAGTGCCGCAACCGTTTGGCGGCATGTCGGTATTTGAAAATTTGGTGACGGCCGCTTGCTTCGGCGCGCAAGAAACTGAGAAGCAGGCCTGGAACACGGCCGTAGAAGTGCTGGGCCAAACAGGTCTGGAAAAATTTGCCAACCAAGCCGCGGGCTCGCTCACCTTGCTGAACCGCAAGCGGCTGGAGTTGGCGCGCGCATTGGCCACGCGCCCCAGCGTGCTCTTGCTTGACGAAATCGCGGGAGGCCTGACCGAGCACGAAGCCCAAGAGCTGGTGGCCGAGTTGCAACGCATCAAGGCCAGTGGCGTGAGCATGATCTGGATCGAGCACGTGGTTCACGCCTTGTTGTCGGTGGCCGATCGACTGCTGGTCATCAATTTCGGGCAGCAACTGGCCCACGGCTTGCCACAGCAGGTGATGAACGACCCTGAAGTTCAGCGTGTGTACATGGGCTTGGAGGTTTGAATGGCATCCACCAATAAGGACCTCTTGCTCCAAACCCGCAATCTGCAAGCGTTTTATGGCGATGCGCAAGCCTTGTTTGGCATTGACCTTGAAATCGGCAAGGGCGAAGCTATTGCCATCATTGGTGCCAATGGTGCAGGCAAGTCCACCTTGTTGAAGGCCTTGACTGGACTCGTTAAGGTTCCATCCGCTCAGATTCAGTGGAAAGGCCAGCCGGTGGGTGGGCGCGCGCCCAGTGAAATCGTACGGATGGGATTGGCGTTGGTGCCCGAAGGGAGGCGCTTATTCCCTTCTTTGTCGGTGCAAGAAAACCTGTTGATGGGCCAAGAGTCCGGTCGCACTGGGCCTTGGAATCTGGACCGCTTGTTCAAGCTGTTCCCCATCCTGCAAGAAAAGCGCAACCAACCCAGCACCTCTTTGTCGGGCGGCCAGCAGCAAATGGTGGCCATCGGCCGCGCCTTGATGAGCAACCCCGAGCTGCTGCTGTGTGACGAGCTGTCGCTTGGCTTGGCGCCTATTGTGGTTCGCGAAATTTACAACGCACTGCCCGAAATTACGTCCGAGGGCATGGCCGTGGTGCTGGTCGAGCAGGATGTCAGCCTGGCGCAGCGCATGACACAGCGCCTATATTGCCTGCAAGAAGGCCGTGTTTCCTTGCAAGGTAATTCATCAGACCTGACGCGCGAGCAAATTCGGCAAGCCTATTTTGGCCTCTAACTCCTAGATCTCAGTATGTTTGAATTGCTACTACAAGGCGTATTACTCGGTGGGCTCTACACCTTGTTTGCGCTGGGCCTGTCCTTGATGTTTGGCGTCATGCGCTTGACCAACACGGCACACGGCGACTTCATCATTTTGGGCGCCTTCGGCGCGTTGGCCCTCAACGGCTGGGGTCTCAATCCTTGGGTGGCGGATGTTGTGGTGCTACCGATTGCTGCCTTGCTTGGTTATGCCATCCAGCGCTATGTACTGAACCAAACGCTGGGAAAAGACCCGGTGCCCTCGCTGGTCGTGACCTTTGGCCTGTCCATCGTGATTCAAAACGCTTTGCTGGAAACGTTTTCTGCCGACCCCCGATCCATTGAATCCAACGGCCTCAATATTCAAAGTCTCGCCCTGAGCGACTCGCTGTCGGTGGGCGTTTTACCAACCCTGATTTTGTGCATTGCGCTCATTGCAACCGTGGGCTTGCAGTGGCTGTTTGCCAACACCCGTCTAGGTCGTGCCTTTCGTGCGGTGTCGGATGACCCTGAGATCGCTGAGCTCATGGGACTGCGCTCCCAAAATGTTTATGCTCTGGCGACCGCACTGGCCTTTGTGCTGATCGCCATGGCGGGTGTCTTGCAGGGCTTGCGAACGACGGTGGCACCCTCGGACGGCCCGATGTTGCTGCTGTTTGCCTTTGAGGCGGTGATCATGGGTGGAATGGGCAGTTTTTGGGGCACCCTGGCTGGCAGCATGTTGCTGGGTGTGACGCAGCAGGTGGGTTTTCGACTCGATCCGGGATGGGGCGTCTGGGCCGGGCACTTGATGTTCTTGTTCGTGCTGCTCGTCAAGCCCCAAGGTCTGTTCCCTAAAACGCGTTAAGGCTGCTTATGAACCCCATCATTGAAAAACAGTTTGCTGTGGAACGCGGCCACGCTTACACACGGGTTTTGTTGGTAGTTGCGTTGGTAGCCGTCATCGCGGCGGCCAGCTTGCCGCTGTGGGCAGAGTCGAGTTGGTTGCATGAATTTGTGGAGATTGCTTGTCACTTTATTTTTGCCCTGATGTGGAACTTGTTGGCCGGCTATGGGGGCATGGTGTCGATCGGTCAGCAAGCCTTTTTTGGCTTGGGTGCCTACACCATGCTGGTCTTGGGCAATTTTTGGGGCGTCAACCCCTTTGTTGCGATTGCGATTGGCGGCCTTGTGGCGGGCTTGGTGGCAATACCGGTCTCGCGGATTGCATTTCGCTTGCAGGGCGGCTACTTTGCCATTGGCACCTGGGTGATTGCCGAGGTGTTTCGATTGAGCTTTGCCAACCTGAGTGCGGTGGGCGGAGGAGCGGGCACCACGCTCACGGCGCTGCGCGGCATTGACAAGGCAAGCCGCGAATCGTGGACCTATTGGATTGCCTTGCTGTGCGTGGTGGCCAGTATTACGTTGGTGTACCTGTTTTTGCGAAGCAAGCGCGGACTGGCGCTACTGGCGATTCGCGACAACCCCGTGGCCGCGGAGTCCCAAGGCATTGCCGTCGGTTCTATGAAGTTGGCGGTCTATGCGGTGGCTGCCTTTGGCGCGGGGCTGGCTGGCGCGCTGTACTTTGTCGGCAATCTGCGCATCAGCCCCGACGCGGCGTTCAGTGTCAACTGGACAGCGTTTGCCATTTTCATGGTGGTGATTGGGGGCATGGGTCGCATCGAAGGCCCCTTGGTGGGAACGCTGGTGTTTTGGTTGCTCAGCAAGTTTTTCAGTGATTTCGGCTCCTGGTACTTGATGGGGCTGGGCTTGCTGGCGATCCTGACCACGATTTACTTTAAGCAAGGCTTGTGGGGCTATGTGCAGCAGCGCTGGGGCTGGTCCTTGTTCCCCACGCAAAGGCGCGTGGTGCTCACAACGGGGCCGTCGGCGTGAGCGGCCAGATCGTTCACATCGTCATGTGGCGCATGAATGGCACCACGGCTGAAGAACGGCTGTCGCAAGCGCGTACCGCAGTCGCTGCGTTTGAGTCAACACGTGGCACCATCGCTGGTGTGTTGGACATGCAGGTTGGCGTCAATGTGGTCGATGCCCCCGACGCCTGGGATCTGGCCTTGTCCATGCGCTTTGAAAACCGGGCTGCGCTGGAGGCCTATGCCGACCATCCCGCCCATCTGGAAATCAAGCGTCTGGTCGGCCCCATGAGAATGGAGCGCAAGCAAGTCGACTTTGAACTCAACACGGGCTCCTCTTTATGAAAAACGTAGACCAAAACACCATCACTCAAGCCGTGTTGGAGCGCATGGGCGATATGCCCGATGCGCGGCTCAAAACCATTCTGACCAGCCTGGTGCACCATCTGCACGACTTTGCGCGCGACGTGACGTTGAGCGAGGAGGAGTGGATGCACGCGATTCAATTTCTCACCCGCACCGGGCAAAAGTGCGACGACAAACGCCAGGAATTTATTTTGCTTAGCGACGTGTTGGGCCTGTCCATGCTGACCGTGGCCATGAACAACCAGAAGCCGCCAGGCTGCACTGAGGCCACGGTGTTTGGTCCCTTTTTTGTGGAAGATGCGCCCATTGTGCCCTTGGGCGGCGATGTGGCGCAGGGCGCACCTGGTCAGCCGTGCACGGTGTCAGGACGGGTGGTCGGCAGCCATGGACAGGCGGTGGCCCATGCACAGTTGGAAGTCTGGCAAGCCGATGAAGAAGGTTTTTATGACGTGCAGCGACCCGAGTTGCACGCACTCCAAGCGCGCGCAAGACTTCAGGCCGATAGCGAGGGCCGGTTTCACTTCAATACCATTGTTGCGGAGGCTTACCCCATTCCTACCGACGGACCGGTGGGGGAGCTTCTGCGGGCGACCGGGCGCCACCCTTGGCGGCCCGCGCATTTGCATTTCATGATCAAGGCGCCGGGGTTCGAGACTCTGATTACCCATGTTTTTCGCAATGGTGACAAATACCTGGAATCAGACGCCGTGTTTGGAGTTCGCGAATCCTTGATTGCCGACTGGGTCAAACAGCCTGACGGAAATACCCAGCTTCATTTTGATTTTGTACTGAACGAAAGCCATGATTAACAAGGTTGCCAATTCGATTGCGCAGGCGCTTGCGCGAGTGAAGGATGGAGACACCGTGCTCATCGGCGGTTTTGGCACTGCCGGCATTCCCAATGAGCTTATCGATGGCTTGATCGAGCATGGTGCGCGCGACCTCACAGTAGTCAACAACAACGCAGGCAATGGCGACGCCGGGCTGGCGGCATTACTCAATACACGGCGTGTGAGAAAAATCATATGCAGCTTTCCTCGGCAGGCGGACTCCCATGTGTTCGACGCGCTGTACCGTAGCAAACAGATTGAGCTTGAGCTGGTGCCGCAGGGCAATCTTGCGGAGCGCTTGCGCGCTGCGGGTGCTGGTATTGGCGCTTTTTTCACGCCCACCGGCTTCGGCACCCAGCTGGCCCTGAACCCCGATGGCAGTGCCAAAGAAACCCGGGTTATCAACGGCAAATCCTATGTGCTGGAGTTTCCCATCCATGGCGATGTGGCCTTGGTCAAGGCGGAGTCCGGTGACCGTTGGGGAAATCTGACCTACAGAAAAGCCGCACGTAACTTTGGCCCGGTCATGGCTGCTGCTGCCAAGCACACCGTTGCCACGGTCCATGACATCGTAGAGCTCGGCGTGCTGGACCCGGAGCACGTGGTCACCCCGGGTATCTTTGTCTCACACATCGTGCAGATCGAGCGTGTATCCACCAAGGCAGGCGGATTCAAGGCCGCCACACCAGCTTAAATCAGCCATGGCCCACTACACCAAACGTACCAAACAAGTGCTGGCCCAAAGGGTGGCACACGACATTTTTGACGGCGCCTATGTCAACCTCGGGATTGGCCAGCCCACGCTGGTGGCCAATTATTTGCCCAAGGACTTGGAGGTCGTGCTGCACAGCGAGAACGGCATCTTGGGTATGGGCCCTGCGCCTGCCGCAGGCGACGAGGACTTTGACTTGATCAATGCGGGCAAGCAACCCGTGACCCTGTTGGCAGGGGGCAGTTATTTCCACCATGCCGACAGCTTTTCCATGATGCGTGGCGGCCACATCGACATCAGCGTACTGGGTGCGTTTCAGGTCTCGGCCACGGGTGACCTTGCCAACTGGAGCACCGGCGAGCCTGACGCGATTCCGGCAGTGGGCGGCGCCATGGACCTGGCGGTCGGGGCCCAACAAACCTGGGTGATGATGGACTTGCTGACCAAAGACGGCAAGAGTAAGGTCGTCAGCCAGTGCAGCTACCCCCTGACCGGCATCGCCTGTGTCAAGCGTATTTATTCGGACCTGGCCACTTTGGCCTGCACGCCACACGGCCTGCAGCTGATCGACCTGGTCGATGGGCTGTCTATCATGGAGCTTGAATCGCTTATTGGTTTGCCCGTGCAAGCCTGAAACCTACCCACCATTGACGAGACTATGACCGACGCTTTTATCTGCGACGCCGTTCGCACACCCTTTGGCCGCTATGGCGGCGCTTTGAGTTCGGTGCGTACCGACGATTTGGGCGCTATTCCCATCAAAGCGCTCATGGCACGCAACCCCCAAGTGGACTGGACCGCGGTGTCGGATGTGATTTATGGCTGCGCCAACCAGGCCGGTGAAGACAACCGTAACGTGGCGCGCATGAGTGCACTCCTGGCGGGTCTGCCCATTGAGGTGTCGGGTGCCACCGTCAACCGCTTGTGCGGATCGGGCTTGGACGCCATTGGCACCGGCGCGCGTGCCATCAAGGCGGGCGAAGCGGGACTAGTGATTGCCGGTGGCGTAGAGAGCATGAGCCGCGCACCTTTTGTCATGCCCAAGGCCGAAACCGCGTTCAGCCGCGCCAATGCGGTGTACGACACCACCATCGGCTGGCGCTTTGTGAACAAGCTGATGAAAGAAAAGTACGGAGTGGACTCCATGCCCGAAACCGCAGAAAACGTGGCGGTGGACTACCAGATTGAGCGCGAAGCGCAGGACCTGATGGCCATGAACAGCCAACTGCGCGCGGTGGCTGCACAAAAAGCCGGCCACCTGGCCCGAGAAATTGTGCCGGTTCACATTCCCCAGAAAAAGGGCGACGCCCTCGTGGTCCACACCGACGAGCATCCGCGCGAAACCAGCCTGGAGGCTCTGGCCAAACTCAAAGGCGTGGTGCGGCCCGACGGCAGCGTGACAGCGGGCAATGCATCCGGTGTGAACGACGGCGCCTGTGCCGTGCTGCTTGCGGGCGCGGCCGACGTTGCCCAGTATGGCCTCACGCCCAAAGCGCGCGTCGTCGCCATGGCCACTGCAGGTGTTGCGCCGCGCGTCATGGGCATAGGTCCGGCGCCCGCCACCCTCAAGGTCCTGGCACTGGCGGGGCTCACGCTAGAGCAGATGGATGTGATCGAGCTCAACGAAGCCTTTGCCGCCCAAGGCCTGGCCGTGTTGCGTTTGCTGGGATTGAAAGACGACGACGCTCGCGTCAACGCCTGGGGCGGTGCCATTGCCTTGGGTCACCCGCTGGGTGCCTCTGGCGCCCGCCTTGCCACCACGGCCATCAACCGCCTGCACGCCACCGGTGGCCGCTACGCGCTGTGCACCATGTGCATTGGTGTGGGGCAGGGGATTGCGCTGGTGTTAGAGCGGGTGTAGACGGGCACGCGCCCTCGCCGAAATGAAAAAAGCCCTTGCATGCAAGGGCTTTTTGTTTGGCTCCTCAACCTGGGCTCGAACCAGGGACCTACGGATTAACAGTCCGGCGCTCTACCAACTGAGCTATTGAGGAATATCTATGGTGTTTGTTTGACGCACCGTTGCATTTTGTGTCGTTTGATACAAACTGCTTTGATGCTCCCAAGCCCGCAAGTATAGCAAACTTCCGCCCCAGTTTTGGCGCCGTCGGCTTGCGTTATGCGGCGGAGTGTTCGCGCGGGTTAGAGCTGCTTAAAAGTTAGCACCTATAAGCTGCTTATTGCGCCACGCCCAGGGCGCGGTGCAGCTTGCTGCTGGTGGTGGTGTATTGCAGTTGAACCCGCTCGTTCGGCGTGATCAATTCCATAGCGGCAAAAGCGGCCAGGGTCGCTTCATGGAAGCCGCACAGAATCAGCTTTTTCTTGCCCGGATAGGTGTTGATGTCGCCCACGGCAAAGATGCCGGGCGCGCTGGTGGCGAAGGTTTCGGTGTCCACGCAAAGCTGTTTGCGCTCCATGTCCAGGCTCCATTGCGCTACCGGACCGAGTTTGGGCGACAGGCCCAAAAATACCAGCAAACTGTCCAGCGGCACCGTGCTTTGTTGGCCGTCCTTGTCCGTCACAACCAGGCCGTGCAGCCGCGTCTGGCTGCGCAGGCCGGTAATTTGCCCTTCGACAAAGCGCAAGCGGCCTGAAGCGCGTAGCGCCTTGACCTGGGCCAAGGTGGCGGCTTCGGCTTGGAATACATCGCGCCGGTGGATCAGGGTGACGCTTTGCGCGGCTGAGTCGCAAAGGGCTATCGCCGCTTCCAACGCGCTGTCTTCACCGCCTAGCACCACTACGTCTTGTTTGTGTACCGCTGCATCGGGCAGCAGCCGGTAGTGCACTTGCGTTCCTTCAAAAGCGTCCAGGCCTTCAACGTGCAATTTGCGGGGCTGAAAGGCGCCAACTCCCGATGCAATGAACACGGTCTTGGCCACAAAGCGCATGCCAGCCGAGGTCTGTAGCGCGTAGCCGCCGTCGTCCTGGCGCTCCAGCGCATCTACGGTCTGGTTGAAGTGAAACGTGGGCTTAAAAGGAGCGGCCTGATCCAGCAATCGCTCGGTGAGTTCGCGCCCGGTGCAACGTTTGACGGCCGGAATGTCGTAAATCGGCTTATCGGCGTACAACGCAATGCATTGGCCGCCGGCAAAAGGTAAGGCATCCACCACATGGGCCTGCGCGCCCAGCAGGCCGAGTTCAAACACCTGAAACAGTCCCACCGGTCCGGCGCCGATGATGAGCGCGTCGGTCTCAATAGGGGTTTGGGACCGGTCCAAGGTGAAAAACCCTTTAGCGGATCAATTCGGCCAGTTTGCCGGTCTTGTCTTTCCACTCTTCGGCTTCGGGCAGCGGCGCCTTGCGCTTGGTGATGCTCTTCCAGGTCGGCAGTTTGGCCAGGTCGGCGTTGAGCTTGGTCATGTGCTGCTGGTCGTGGGGCACGTCTTCTTCGGCATAAATGGCGTTGACCGGGCACTCGGGGATGCAGACGGCGCAGTCAATGCATTCGTCGGGGTCAATCGTCAGAAAGTTGGGGCCTTCGCGGAAGCAGTCCACGGGACACACGTCCACGCAATCGGTGTATTTGCACTTGATGCAGGCTTCAGTAACGGTATGGGTCATGGGTGATTGGATGCGTGAGATTGGACGGCTGCCCGCAGGCGCGGAGCTTCCGAGTTTATTCGATCAACAATGCCCCCGCCGTGGTGTGGCTAGCTGTGTCCACCAAAATGAGCGAGCCCAGTACGCGGGATTTGTCAAAACCCAGCGCTTCAATCGGCTGCTGCAGGCCCAGCGTGATGTGCCCAATGGCGTTGGGTTCGAGCTCGGTGGCGTCGGTTTGCGCCAGGGTGTTGACGTCCAGGCGGTGGTTGATGCGCAGTACTTTGGCTTTGATCCAGCGGTGACCGTGCAGCGCCCAATAGCTGCGGCCCACCACCAAGGGTGCGTCGTCCATCCAGGCCACGGTGCCGCTGATGGTTTGGCGTGGCGCCAGGACGGCGGTGTCGGCCAGCAGCCAGTCGCCGCGCGAGACATCAAGCTCGCGGTCGAGCACGATGCCAGCGCTGTGGTTGGCGCTCACCCTCTCAGGCTGGCGTACGTGGTTGAGGACCTGTGCAATCGTGGCGGTCTTGCCGCTGGGGAACACGGTGACACTTTGGCCCACCTGCGCGTGCCCGGTGGCCAGGCGGCCCCAAAACACCCGACGGCCTTGGCTTGTGTCGCTGGAGCCGGAAAATTTCTCGACCCATTGCACCGGGAAAGCCAGCGGCAAGGCCAGTTCTGCTGGAGTAACTGGCAATTGTTCAAGCAGCCGCAGCAGGCTTGCGCCCTGGTAGCCGCACCAGCCCGGTGTTGCGGTCACCACGTTGTGGCCTTG
Organism: Comamonadaceae bacterium; assembly: GCA_947378275.1. GTDB lineage: Bacteria > Pseudomonadota > Gammaproteobacteria > Burkholderiales > Burkholderiaceae_C > Allorhodoferax. Next base: position 4,231 of record CANCJD010000003.1, on the reverse strand, counting down.
CAGGGCCGAGATCGGGATGGTGGCGGCCACCGCAATGCCGGCTTGCGCGGCAAAGCTTTCCAGCGCCTCGCGGATGCGGGTGAAGCCTTCGGTGGCGTTGCCGGGCAGCGCCGGATTTTCCAGGGCGTCGAGCTTGTTGACCGCAAACACGATGCTGGGTACGCGCAAGAGCTTGAGCAGGAGCGCATGGCGCCGGGTTTGGGGCAGGAGCGTGACTTCGCCCACGTCCTTCCAATTCAATTTGGTGGCGTCCACCAGCACCACAGCGGCGTCGGCGCTGCTGGCGGCGGTGACCATGTTGCGGGTGTACTGCTCGTGGCCTGGCGCGTCGCCGATGATGAATTTGCGCTGTGCGGTGTTGAAGTAGCGGTAGGCCACGTCAATGGTGATGCCTTGCTCGCGCTCGGCGGACAGGCCGTCGGTAAACAGCGCCAGATCGGCCGCGCCGCTTTTGGACACGTTCTCGAGTTGGTCTTGCAGCACCGAGCGGCTGTCTACCAGCAGGCGGCCAATCAGCGTGCTTTTGCCGTCGTCAACCGAGCCGCAGGTGATGAATTTCAGGGCCGCGTGGCGGTCGAGCGCAACCGCGCTGCTAGCGGCTTGGATTGGAGCGATAGTGGTCATTAGAAGTACCCGTCTTTCTTGCGTTTTTCCATGGAGGCTTCGGACGTTTTGTCGTCCATGCGGGTGGCGCCGCGTTCGCTCACGTCGGCGTTGAGCGTCTCGATCACGATTTCTGCCGCGCTGGCGGCCAGGCTGGCCACCGGGCAGGTGCAGGTGATGTCGCCCACGGTGCGAAAGCGCACGTCGCGCAGTTGCACCTGTTCTTCGGCCAGCGCTGGGGTCAGCGGCGTTACCGGCACGAGCAGGCCTTTTCGTTCGACCACCGCGCGCTGGTGGGTGTAATAGAGCGAGGGTAGGGCGATTTGCTCGCGCTCGATGTATTGCCACACATCGAGCTCGGTCCAGTTGGAAATGGGGAACACCCGAAAGTGCTCGCCCGGCTGCAAGCGGGTGTTGAACAGCGTCCACAGCTCGGGGCGCTGGGCCTTGGGTTGCCACTGGCCAAAGCTGTCGCGGTGGCTGAAGATGCGCTCTTTGGCGCGGGCTTTTTCCTCGTCGCGCCGGGCGCCGCCAATCAGGGCGTCAAAGCGGAACTCGTCAATGGCCTCCAACAGCGTGACCGACTGGTGCACATTGCGGCTCTCACCCGGGTGCGCCAGGCGCACCGTGCCACGGGCCATGGAGTCTTCCACGCTGCGCACGATCAGCTCTGCGCCCAGTTCTTTAGCGCGCAGGTCGCGGAAATCGGTCACTTCTGAGAAGTTGTGGCCAGTGTCTATCATCAACAGCGGAAAAGGCAGGCGCCCGGCGCCGAAGGCTTTTTCTGCGCAGCGCAGCATCACCAGCGAGTCTTTGCCGCCCGAGAACAGCAAGGTGGGGCGCTCAAAGGTGGCGGCCACCTCGCGCAGGATGAAGATGGTTTCTTCCTCCAGGGCGTCAAGGTGCTGGTTGCTGACGCGGGCCAGCAGTTCGGGGGCGGTAGTTGCGTTCATGGTGGGGCTCACTTTAGGAAAATGGGGGGTGCGGCTCAGGCTTTGACGTGCAGGCCGCACTCTTTGGCGGTTTCTTGCTCCCACCACCAGCGCCCGGCGCGAAAGTCTTCGCCCAGGGACACGGCCCGGGTGCAGGGCGCGCAGCCCACGCTGGGGAAAAACTGGTCGTGCAGCGGGTTGTAGTCCACCTTGTGCTCGGCGATGTAGTGCCACACATCACCCCAAGTCCAATCGGCCAGGGGGTTGAACTTGGCAAGCGCGGCGTTGCTTGTGTCCAGCACGGGCACTTCGGCCCGGGCGTTGGATTGTTCGCGGCGCAGACCGGTAATCCAGGCGCGCTGGCCTTGCAGCGCGCGTGAGAGCGGCTCCATTTTGCGGATGTCGCAGCAGGCTTTTCGCTGCGCCATGCTTTTGAAAATGGCGTCTTGCCCCTCGTTGCGCACAAAGGCAATCACCGACGCGTGGTCCGGGCGAAACACCCGCACCGGCGCGCGCGAATGGGCCTGCGTGCGCTCCAGCAGCGCCAGCGTTTCGCTGTGCAAGGCGCCCGTTTCCAGCACAAAAACAGGAATATCGAGCTGCAAGGCGTTGATCAGGTGGGTGATAACCACGTCTTCGGCGCCCAGGCTGGACGCCTGCGTGGCCGGGCTGAACTCGGCGGCGGCTTGTTGCAGCAGCGCGCGTGTGCGCGCCAGTTTGTGCGCAAAGTCGGCGCTGGCGTCAGCGTTGCGGGCCAAGGCGCTGGAGGGGCTGGTGGTGCGGTTGGGAGTCAGCATGGGCGCAATAAAGAGGGTGTTGGGGAGAATTTGGACAAAGCTAGCGCCAAGCAGGGCAAAAAATGCCCCGAAAAACTCGGGTTGGTGTGTTTTTAGGTCGCTTGCTGGAACCGTGGCGCGCCCAAAGCGTCGCCTTGGTAGAAGCTGCTGTAGTGGCCCAGCAGCTTTTGTCCGTGGGCGGCGTCCTGGTCGGCGCGCAGCACGGCGCTGCTAAAACCGCTGCGCTGCATTTGCAGCAGTTGGTCAATCAGTACATCGCCGTGGGCCCGAATGTCGCCGGCAAAGCCCCGGCGGCGCAGCACATAGGCCTGGCTAAAGGCGCGGCCATCGCTGAACTTGGGAAAGTTCAACACGATTTGCGCCAGGCCATCGATCTCTATGGTTTGCGCATCGGTGTCATTGGCCAGGGCCAGCGTGCTGGCTTGCGTGTCTGCCTCGGGCAGGTTGGAAGGGGTAATCAGGGTCAGTGCCATGGGGTGCGTGTCCTAGTAAGAGGTTGTAGGCGCTCAGGCAGCGACACGGGCCGTGGCAAAGCGCGCGCCGTTGGCAGCGGCCTTGAAAGCGTCTGGCCCCAGGCGCTGCAGCGTGTCAATGAAGTTTTCACCCGCGTCGCGCTGGTCTTTGTAGACGTCGAGCACGGCCTCAATCACGTCCACCACTTCCGCCGCGGCAAACGAAGGTCCCACCACCTTGCCCGCACGCGCCGGGCCGCTCAAATCCGACCCATCCGAGCCGCCTAGCGTGACCTGATACCACTCCTGGCCGTCCTTGTCCACGCCCAAAATGCCGATGTGGCCGCTGTGGTGGTGGCCGCAGGAATTGATGCAGCCGCTGATGTGCAGGTCAATCTCGCCCAGGTCAAACAATTCGTCGAGGTCTTGGTAGCGCTCGGTAATGGCGGCGGCCAGTGGCAGCGAGCGGGCGTTGGCAAGCGCGCAGTAGTCGCCACCGGGGCAGGCGATCATGTCGCTGAGCAGGTGGATATTGGCGCGTGCCAGGCCGGCGGCTTTGGCGGCGTGCCACAGGTCAATCAGTTGGTCCACGCGCACCCAAGGCAAAACCAGGTTCTGGTCGTGGTTGACGCGCACTTCACCGGCCGAAAACTGGTCGGCCAGCGCCGCGCTGGTGCGCAACTGGTCGGCGGTGGCGTCGCCCGGCGCCTGGCCCAGGCGTTTGAAAGACAGCGTCACTGCCCGCAGGCCCGGGTTTTTATGGCCTGCCACGTTTTGCGCTAGCCAGCGGCCAAATTCGGGCGTGGATTGCGCCAGGGCGCTGAGTGCGTGCTCGGCGGCGCTTTGGGCGGCCACGGACACGGCGTCCACGGTGGGCGCCACAAAGCAGGCGCTGACGCGGTCGAGTTCGGCTTGCGGAATGGTGTGCTTGGCGCCGTCGGCCAGGATGCGCTGGTATTCGGCCTCCACCTCGTCAAAGTAGCGCTGGCCTTCGGCCTTTACCAAAATCTTGATGCGCGCCTTGTACATATTGTCGCGGCGGCCCCAGCCGTTGTAGACGCGCACCACGGCCTCTAAATAATTGATGATCTGGTCCCAGGGCAAAAAGGCCCGTGCCTCAGAGGCAATCACCGGCGTGCGGCCCATGCCGCCGCCCACCAGAACCTGAAAGCCCACTTCGCCTGCGGCGTTGCGCAGCACGCGCAGACCCACGTCGTGCCAGGCAATGGCCGCGCGGTCTTCCACCGAGCCGGTAATCGCAATCTTGAACTTGCGCGGCAGGTAGGCGAACTCGGGGTGCAGCGTGCTCCACTGGCGCAGCACTTCGGCGTAGGGCCGGGGGTCCACCGCCTCGTCGGTGGCAATGCCTGCGCGCTCGTCGCTGGTGATGTTGCGGATGCAGTTGCCACTGGTCTGGATGCCGTGCAGGTTGACGCTGGCGAGCAGC
>CANCJD010000002.1 GCA_947378275.1 Comamonadaceae bacterium | reverse complement strand
CGCACCACGATAAAACGCCGCTGGCAGGCGCCCATAAAGGCCAGCACCGAGGGCGAAATACCCGCGGCCATGTCCACAATCAGGTAGTCAATATCGTCTTCCAGGGCGCTAAAAGCCTGCACGATGCGCGAGGCTTGCACCCGCGTAAGGGCCGCGAGCTCTTTCACGCCCGAGGCGCCGGGCACCAGCATGACGCCGTGGCGCGAGGTGACGGTGATCTCTTGCAGCGTCTTTTGGCCACTCATGAAGTGGCTCAGGTTGAAGGGGCAAGCGCAGCCTAGGGCGATTTGCGAATTGGCCAGACCGAGGTCGGCGTCAAACAGCATCACGCGGTGGCCCATCATGCTCAGGGAAATGGCCAGATTCACGGCCACGGTGGTTTTGCCCACACCGCCCTTGCCACTGGCGATGCCAATGACTTCTGTACGAACTGACTTTTGCATTGTGTTTTTCTAGTTTCTCAATTGAACGGCCCACGCAAACCACGGGGGCTTGCGGGCGCAGAAAGTCGTGGTGTCGGTGGCTGCAGCTTAAGGGGCATGGGTTTTGCCACTTGAATGGGGGCAATCGACTCGGGTACTCGGGACAGCTGGGCCACCGCCATCTCAACCAAAGCACTGGTGCTCAGATCCCGCTTGAGCGCCTGGACTGAGGGCCCATCGCTCGCTGCAGAAAGCGATAAAAAATTATCGCAGAGAAATTCGACCAGAGGCCAGGGCTGGACCGACTCGTCCAATTTACTCACCATCAGGCTGTTCCAGCGGATCCCCGAGCTGCGCAACACGCGGCGCAAGGTGGCAGACGATGCGTCAGCCGACACCACAGCGTGGGTTTCGCAAGCGGGACAGGCGGTCTGCACTTCGGTAATGCGCTCAGCCATTTGGCTGCTCGAACTGTCAATCAGCACCATGGTGCGGGCGCTCAGACGGTTGAGCACCGCCAACAGCGCTGCCGGGGTATCGGCGCGAAAGCACTCGACGCCCGACTGTTCAGCCAGGGTTTGGGTGTGGGCCCAGGCGCCTGTGCGCTCGTCCCGGTAACTGATCACCGCCACTTTGTCCGCCCCCAGTTGGGCGGCGGCCTGGCTGGCCAGGCGCATGACCATCATGGTTTTACCCGACCCTGAAGGGCCCGCAATCAGGTGCACGCCGGTTTGCGGCAGGGCCAGGCTAGGGCGCCGGGCAATGTCTTCGAGCTGGCTGCGCACGGCGCTGAGCGCCTCGTGCTCGCTGCGCATGTCCTTGACGGTATCGAGCAGCAAGGTGCGCAGCCCGGTGGGCATGCCGGCCTGGGTGAACGAGGTCATCAGGTCCTCGACTTCGGCGGACAGATTCAGGCTGGCTTGCCAGCCTGTGGTTTTCTGGCTCAGGCTGATTTCGCGGCGCAGGCTGGCGAGCTCATCGCGGATCAGGTCCATGATTTCACGGCTGCGCAGGTAGTCGCGCTCGTCGTCGACCTTGGCAAGCGCCGGCTCTTGGCGCGCGCTGGTCTGCAGTTCCTTGCCGGGCGCCTGGGCTTGCGCCAGGTGCTGCGAAAACGCCACACCGGCCGCAGGCGACGGGGCGGTTTGGAGCGCAGGCGCGACCGTGGAGTCCAGGCTTTGCTCGTCGATGTCCAGGGCCACCACGAGCTCGGTCTGGCCGCCCACGGTGTGGTTGGAGATCACCAGCACATTGCGGCCGTACAGCGCCATGGCGCGCTCGGTGGCGCTCTTGGTGTCGTTGGCGAGGATGCGTTTGAGTTCCATGGCAGTCTTCCGTTGGAATGTAAGGGGTCTGGCTCAGGGCCGCGGCGCGGGCTTGGCGCCCTAGCGGCGAACCTCGTTGGATTTGGTTTCGGCGTGCACGGTGTGAATCACCTTGACCGACTGGTCGTCCGGGATTTCGCCGTAGGACAAGATGACGAGTTCACTTACGCGGTGGCGGACCGACTTGGACAACCAGGGGCGGATCGCGGGCGACACCACCAGCACGGCGCTGTGGCCCAGGTCTTCCACCGCCTTGGCGCCATCGCGCAGTGCGCTAAACAAGCGCTCAGCCAGTCCGGGTTCGATCACCATGCTTTGGCCCTGGCCTTGTTGCTGTAAGACGTTGTGCAGCAGTTGCTCCAGGCCCGGGTCCAGCGTCATGACCTGCAAGGTTTCTTTGTCGTCCACCAGGCCTTGCACGATCATGCGGCCCAGGCGGGGGCGAACCAGCGAGGTGAGTTGTTCGGGGTCTTGGGTGCGGGCAGCCACTTCGGAGAGGGTCTCAACGATGGTACGCATGTCGCGGATCGAGACTCCGTCGCCCAGCAAGCTTTGCAGGGTACGGGTCAACACGCCCAGGGAAAGCTTGGCCGGCACCAGGTCTTCCACCAGCTTGGGCGACTTGGCAGTCAATTTGTCGAGCAGCTGCTGCACTTCGTCGTGGCTGAGCAGGTCTGAGGCGTTGTCGCGCAGCACTTTATTGAGGTGGGTGGCTACGGCGGTGGCGGCATCGACCACGGTGTAGCCCAGGGCGCGGGCATGGTCGCGCTGCGAGGGTTCGATCCACACGGCTTCCAGGCCAAACGCGGGCTCCTGGGTGGGTGTGCCTTCGAGCGGGCCGTAGACCTGGCCGGGGTTGATGGCCATTTCGCGGCCCACTTTGACCTTGCCGCGGCCCCGGATCACGCCTTTGAGCACGATGTGGTAGCTGTCGGGGTCGATGCTCAGGGCGTCGCGGATGCGCACCGGCTGGATCAAAAAGCCCAGTTCGGCCGAGAGTTTCTTGCGCACGCCCTTGACGCGCGTCATCAGTTGGCCGCCGGTCTCGGCGTTGACCAGGGGAATCAGGCCGTAGCCAATTTCCAGGCCCACCAAGTCCACCTGGTCCAGGTCTTCCCAGTCGAGTTCTTTGGGTTGCTCGGGCATGGCGGCAGCGGCAGCAGCCAGTTGCTCCGGCGAATCACCGGCGGCTGCCGAGCGGCGCAGCACCATGAAGCCCAGGCCGGCCGCACCCGCCGACAAAACGATGAACACCAGGTGCGGCATGCCAGGCACCAGGCCCAAAATGGCCATGATGGACGAGGTGACAAACAGCGCCGTAGGGTTGCCCAACTGCGTGCCAGCCTGCTCGGCCATGGATTCGGTGGTGGTGACACGGGTCACCACAATGGCGGTGGCCAGCGACAACAACAAGGATGGGATTTGCGCAACCAGGCCGTCGCCAATCGTCAGCAGCGAATAAATACGACCGGCGTCGCTCAGGGACAGGCCGTGCTGGCCAATGCCAATAGCCAGGCCGCCCACCAAGTTGATGATCAGAATCATCAGGCCGGCAATGGCGTCACCGCTGACGAATTTGGAGGCACCGTCCATGGAGCCGAAGAAGTCCGACTCTTGCGCCAGCTCGGAGCGGCGAATCTTGGCGGTTTCTTGGTCGATCACGCCGGCGTTCAGATCGGCGTCAATGGCCATTTGCTTGCCGGGCATGGCGTCCAGGGTGAAGCGGGCGTTGACCTCAGAGACGCGGCCTGCGCCCTTGGTCACCACAAAGAAGTTCACGATCATCAGGATCGCAAAAATAATGAAACCCACCACATAGTTGCCGCCAATGACGAACTCGCCAAAGGCCGCCACCACTTTGCCCGCAGCCTCGTGGCCTTCATGGCCGTTGACCAGAATCACGCGGGTGGACGCCACATTGAGCGCCAAGCGCAGCATGGTGGCAAACAGCAGCACCGAGGGAAAGGCAGAAAACTCGAGCGGCTTGCGGATCTTGATGGCGATCATGATGATCAGCACGCTCGACGCAATATTGAAGGTGAACAACACGTCCAGCAGCATCGGATGCAGTGGAATCACCAGCATGCCCATGATCAACAACACCAGAGCCGGAATGCTCAGGTCATTGAAGTTGAACTTCGACAGGTTTTGTCGAATGTTTGACAGGGTCATCGTGCTCATGGACGGATATTCATGAAAATCAGGACCTTACGTCGGGATATGGTGGAAATGCGCTTGCATAGACGCCTTGAATGCAAGCTCCATGCCACTCTTTTCCGACAGAAAACCAGGGCCTTGGCGTTCGCCCGGGTGGCAAGCTTTGTCCTGTCACGGTTCTTGCATCATTGCTGGCATTCGCCACGACGTGTGGTCTTTATTAGAGCGGTGTTTTCATGGAATCGAATCTCAGTTTTTTGGCCAGCCGTGTCGCTTCTACCCCGGCAGCCGATGCCAACCCGGCGCCAACGCCCGCACAGACGCCTGCGAGCCCGGGCGACTTTGCCGAGGTCCTGAACGGGCAAACCCTCAAGGCCCAGCGGCAACACCTTGCCGCCCTGGACGCGCCCGGCCAGGGCCTGCAGGTGGTGCCCTTGGGCAGCAAGCTCAACATCATTACCAGCGACGCCCCACTGCCTGACATGGACAGCCTGGCGCAATTTGCCCGCATGCAGGGCCTGGACGAAGGCGCGGTGCAAGCCCTGTTCGGCACACCTGGTGTGGCCAAAACCAGCGCCTTGGCAGCCACTGGCGTGGCCGCCGACGCACTGACAGCCGCTAACTTGGCCGCGCAAAGTACCGTATCCCAGGCACTGGCAACGGCGCTGAGCGCCAGCCCCGCGGCCGGACTGGCCAAAGCCGCCCCCAGTGACGATGCTTTGCCCTTGGCTGTCACATCCACCAGTGCACTTGCCAGCGCTGCGCCGCTGGCAAGTGCACTGGCTCCCTCACTGGTGGGCACCGCGCTGCCCACGCTTGCCTCAGCGCAAGGCGACGCAGCGACTGCGCCAGACGATGCACGCGTGCTTGACGACACCCGCGCCACAACCTTGGCAGACCTGAACGCTCTGGCCGTCCAAGTCAATGCCGTGCTGATCCCCGCGCCTGTGCTCGCACCCGTGGTTGCCACTACGGTCAGCGCCGCCGTACCCGCCCTCACCACGCCACGGGTCACAGCGGCACCGATGCCAAACGCCGCCCTCACTGCCGTCCTCACTGCCGCCCCTGGGATTGCGGAGCTAGGCGCGACCGTGGGCACGGCAGTGCCCGCGGTGGTCAGTGCGGCCACCAACGCAGCGCCAACGGATCTGATGCCCATGACGGCACAAGCCTGGATTGGCAACGCCGGAGTGGCGCAAGTCGAAGCCAATCCACCCGCCTTGCCCCTGGCACCACACGACGCCGTGCGCCTGACGCTGGCCATGCCCGCACCCGAAATCACCAAACGCCTGGCGCAAATGTCTGGCACGGGCAAAGAGGCGACCTGGGCTGCGCTGCTGGCCTCGGGCCCCGTGTCCAAAGACCTGCCCAGCGCCGTTGAAACAGTGACCGTGGAGCTGCCCGCAGGCTTTGACCCCGACCTCTTGGCCGCCACCACCGATACCAGCAACCCCAAACCCAGCGACTTGTCCGCGCAAGCCGGGGCCGCGGGCCCCTTGTCCGGCTCTGCCGCAGCAGCAGGCGCCAGCGGCGGCAATAACGGCGACACCGCCCAAGCCCAGGCCGACCAACGCGCACAACAATTCCAGCAATTGGCTGACAAAATGGGCCAGGCAGCAGCGCAACGCCTGATCTCCCAAATTGAGCGCGGCCAGTGGAAGATGCAGATGCGCATGCAGCCTGCCGCGCTGGGAAGCGTCAATGTGGAACTCGATATGCACGCCGGCGGCTTGGACGCGCTGTTTAGCACCGACAATGCAGTCACCCGTGAACTGATGGCGCAAGGCAGTAACAAACTGCGCGACACGCTGACTCAGGCTGGCATGACAGTTGCTTCAGTCAGCGTAAACGGAGAGCAAAGTCGCCAATCCGGCGGAAACTCGACACCCGGTAAAGGACGCAGCCTTCCCTCTGGAGCGCGCCCGGTCAGCGGTTTGGCAAGCGCAGCGGTCGCAGCACCCCAGGGTGGCGCAAGCGCAGGCGCCGACGGATTGAATGTGCTGGCATAAGCCTAAGCACATGCGAATATTTAAAATGAACCACGAAAAAAAGGTGCCCCATGTCTGATGCAGCAGCAGCCCCGGAAGCAGAAGAAAAGCCGAAAAAGCCCATCGTCAAGATCATTCTTGCGGTGGTCGCACTGGTGGTCCTGATCGCCGGCACCATGGTCGGCACCTTGTTCATCACCGGTTTTTTCAATAAACCCGCCCCTACGGCCGACCAAATGGTGGCGGAAGGCGCAGCGCCCGAAGGCGGCGGCCACGGCGCTCCTGCCGCCGAAGGCCACGGAGAGAAAAAAGCCGAAGGCGGCCACGGCGCGCCTGCTGCCGAAGGCCATGGCGAGAAGAAAGCCGAAGGGGGCAAAGACGCTGGCGGCCCACCCAAGCTCAACAAAAAGTCACCCGACAGCCCGCGCTTTGAGTACACCTACAGCCAGCTTGAACGCGAGTTTTTGGTCAACCTGGCGGGTTCGCGCAAGGTGATGTCGGTACAGATTGCCGTCATGACACGCTACGACGAACGCGTGGTCGAAAATATCAAAAAGCACGAATTTGCGCTGCGCTCGGTCGTGATGGATGCCATGCGTATGACCACAGAACCTGACCTGGCAAAGCCCGACTTCCGCAAAGACCTGGCCATCAAGATCCGTGACGCCATGAACACCCTGCTCGAAAAATACGAAGATTTCGGTGGCATTGAAGAGATTTATTTCACGTCCTTCATCGTCCAGTGATCTGGTCTGACTACGCACACGCAATCCCCTATGGCAGATAACCTTCTTTCAGCCGACGAGCTTTCGGCCCTGGCTGAAGGCGTCAACGACGGCTCCATCGCGGTTGACACCGGCTTTAACACCGCTGCGCGCGTGCGCAAGCACGACATCGCCAGCGAAGACAGCAGCCTGGGCGTCAACGTCACCTCGATTGACATGATCAACGAGCGCTTTATCCGCTTGTTTCGCCCCGGACTGCTCGAAGTACTGCGCAGCAGCCCGCGTGTGAATCCACTCAAGGTGCAGATCGTCAAGTTTGGCGATTACATCAAAGAGCTGCGCGCGCCTTTGTCGGTCAATGTGATTCGCATGAACCCCTTGCGCGGTTACTCCATGGTGGTGATTGACCCGACCAGTGTGTTTAGCTCGCTGGACAGCTTTTTTGGTGGCTTCGGCCAAGGCGCCGTGGGCCAGCTCTCTTCTGGGCGCATGTTTACGCCGATGGAAACGCGCATCATCAACATGATCTTGGACGTGACCTTCCGCAACCTGCGCGAGGCCTGGGCCCCGGTCATGCCGCTGGAATTTGAATTTGTCAGCTCCGAGATCAACCCCCAGTTTGCGCAGATCGCCGACGAAAACGACCTGGTCATCCTGAGCCGCTTCGAGACCGAAACCGCCACCCAGAACCTGGGTTTCATCGACGTGATCCACCCCTACGCCTCGCTCAAACCTGTGCGCGAACTACTGCGCAGCCGGGTGCAAACCGGCGACGGCAACGAAGACTCCGACCGCGTGTGGCGTGAAAACTTGGAAGAAGCGGTGGGCGGCGCCTGCCTGGAAGCCAATGTGATCCTGGGCCAGGTCAGCACTACTTTGCGCGTGGTGGAAACCATGCAGCCCGGCGACATTCTGTATTTCAAAAAACCCGAATTTGCCAGCCTGCAACCCAACGGCATTCCGGCCTTTGATGTGCAAGTCGGCACCCTGGGCGCCCAGACTGCCGTGCAAATACAACGCGCCGTAGTTCCCGGCAACCACTAAATCTCAGAGGAATTACGCCATGAGCGACACCGATACCCCCATGCTGTCCGGCCCCAAAGACCCGGAAAACCAGATCAACCCCGAAGTGCTGCAAAACATCAGCGTGACGATGAGCATCGAGGTGGGCCGCGCCATGATCAAGATCAAGGACCTGATGCGCCTGACCCAAGGCAGCGTTGTCGAGCTGGACCGCATTGCCGGCGAGCCGCTGGACTTGCTGATCAACAACACCGTGGTCGCCCAGGGCGAAGTGGTGCTGGTCAACGAACGCTATGGCATTCGCCTGACCCGTGTGGTGCCCGCCTCCGAGCGGATGAAAAACCTCTAATCGGCCATGGGCACGGCCGCCACCAGCATCGATTGGCTGCGCGTGAGCGCCAGTATGCTGCTGGTGCTGGGCTTGCTGGGCGCGCTGTTGTGGACGCTCAAGCGCATGAAAAGCCTGCAGGTCTCGCACAAGGGGCCGCCCATGCTCGAAGTGCTGGAAACCATCAGCGTTGGGCCCCGCCAAAAAATGGCACTGGTGCGCGTGGGCGCCCGCCAAGTGCTTGTGGGCATGACCGCCAGCCAATTTACCGCCTTGGGCCAATGGGACGACCCCGGCCCGCAACAGGAAACCGTGCGTGAAAACTAAATGGATATGGGCCGCTGTTGCGGCCATGCTGCTTGTGGTGCCGGCCGCCGCCTGGAGCCAGGGCATCCCCATGGTCAACGTGACCGGCAGCGGCAAGGATTCGCAGTACAGCCTGTCTTTGCAACTGCTCGCGCTGATGACCACGCTGAGCCTGCTGCCCTCGCTCTTGCTGATGATGACCTCGTTCGTGCGCATCATCATCGTCATGTCTATCCTGCGCCAAGCCCTGGGCACCGGCCAGACGCCGCCCAACAACGTGCTGGTGGGTATTTCGCTGTTTTTGACGCTGTTCATCATGTCGCCGGTGCTCACCGACGTCTACACCAACGCCGTGGTGCCCTACATGGAAAACGGCATGAAGTTTGACAAGGCGCTGGCCGCCGCCGAGGCGCCGCTGCGCAGCTTCATGCTCAAGCAAACGCGCGAGGACGATATCGGCCTGTTCATGCAAATGGCGCGCAAGGCCGATGTGACCGACGCCACCCAGGTGCCGTTCACCACGCTGGTGCCCGCCTTTATCACGTCCGAGCTCAAAAGCGCCTTCACCATCGGCTTTCTGATCTACATCCCCTTCGTGGTGATCGACCTGATCGTAGCCAGCGTGCTGATGTCCATGGGCATGGCCATGTTGTCGCCCATGATGATTTCCATGCCCTTCAAGCTCATGCTGTTTGTGCTGGTGGATGGCTGGAGCCTGATCATGGGCTCGCTGGCCGCCAGCTTTGTGCACTAGCGTCCGCACCGCGCCCCACTCTTTAACGGAAAACCCACTATGGACATTGCAGCCGTCGTAGACATCGGACACCAGGCACTGTGGATGATTGTGCTGATTTCGGCGCCCTTGTTGGGCGTATCGCTGGCCGTGGGCCTGTTCATCGGCATCATTCAGGCCGCCACATCGATCAACGAATCCACCCTGAGCTTTATCCCCAAGCTCGCGGCCCTGGCTATTACGCTGGCCGTGGTGGGCGGCTGGCAGCTCGCCACGCTGGTGGACTACACGCGCAGCCTGTTTCAGCGCATTCCCACGCTGTTTGCCTGAACGCCGCTGTACGCCGCCAAGAACCGAACGCCGCATGAACCTTCTGGCCAGCGACATCATTGAGCGTTTTTACACGTTCCTGTGGCCCATGCTGCGCATCTCTGCGCTGCTGATGTCGGCACCGATTTTCTCGCTGCGCGCGCTCAATGTGCGCATGCGCGTGCTGCTGGCCGTGGCGCTTACCTGGATGGTTTACCCCGTGTACACCTGGCCGGTGATTGACCCGGTGTCGCCCTCGGGCCTGGTGGAAGTTTTTAACCAGATCAGCATTGGCTTGGTCATGGGGCTGACGCTGCAAATCATTACCGCAGCGATTTTGCTGGCAGGCCAGTCGGTGTCCACCGCCGTGGGCCTGTCCATGGCCAATCTGATGGACCCCAATCTGGGCAATGTGCCGGTGCTGGCGCAGTTCCTGCTGATTTTGTCGACCCTGATTTTTGTCGGCATGGGCGGCCACGCCATGCTCTTGGGCCTGGTGATTGACAGCTTCGCCACCATGCCCATTGGCAAGGGCTTGGTCACGGCCGGGGCCTGGGCGCATTTTGTGCAGTGGAGTTCGATGATGTTTTTGGGTGCCTTGTTGCTGGCCTTGCCGGTGATGGTGACCATGCTGTTCATCAACATCGGCCTGGGCGTGGCCACGCGCGCCGCACCGAGCCTGAACATTTTTTCCCTCGGCTTGCCCGTCATGATCGTGGCTGGCTTTGGCATATTGATGGTCGCCCTTCCCAGCATGGGCGCGCGCATCCAGTGGCTGTGGCTGCAGGGTTTTGTTGAAATTCGCGGCCAGTTTGGCCTGCAATAAGGCAGTGACGCACCATGTCTGACGACAGCGCCGAACGCACCGAAGAACCGACCGCCAGGCGCCTCAAACGCGCCCGCGACGAAGGCCAGGTTGCGCGCTCGGCCGAACTGCCGGCCGCTGGTGTGATGATTGGCGCCGTGCTCATGCTGATGTCGCTGGGCGGCGTCTGGTTTCACCAGCTTTCGGTGTATTTTGCTGCGGGCTTTACCCTGGACCGCAAATTCTTGGACACGCCCGCGCTGCTGCCCCAGGCCTTTGCCCTTCAGGCCAGCCACGGCTTTTTGCTGGTGCTGCCGCTCATGCTGGTGACCATGGTGGTGGCCATTCTGGCCTCGGGCGCCACCGGCGGCTTTTTGTTCTCTTGGGACGCCATCTTGCCCAAGCTGTCCAAACTGGACCCGATCGCCGGTGTCAAGCGCATGTTTGGCGGCCATGCGGTGGTGGAGCTGCTCAAGTCGGTGCTCAAATTTACACTGATCGCGGTGGTACTTTTGATGATGCTGAACCGCCATTTTGAGGCTCTGATGTCGCTCGGTGGCATGGCGCTAGAGCCCGCGCTGGCGATTGCTGGCTCGTTGATTTCGGAGTCGCTGTTGTGGCTGACCCTGAGCCTGGTGCTCATTGCCCTGATTGACGCACCCTACCAGCGCTATTCCTTCATGAAGCGCATGCGCATGTCCAAGCAGGAAATCCGCGACGAACACAAGGACATGGAAGGCCGGCCCGAGGTCAAAGCCCAGATTCGCCGGCGCCAGCGCGAAGTGGCCACGGTGCGCATGATGCAAAAGGTCAAGGACGCCGATGTCATCATCACCAACCCCGAGCATTTCGCCATCGCCCTGTCCTACGACCCGACCGCCGACGGCGCGCCCATTTTGCTGGCCAAGGGCGCAGACTTTGTGGCGGCGCGCATTCGCGAAGAGGCCAAAAACAACCATATTGAAATCTTCCAGGCGCCGCAGCTCGCGCGTGCCCTGTACTTCACCACCGAGCTGGACCAACCTATCCCTGAGGCCCTGTACTTTGCGGTGGCGCAGGTGATCGCCTATGTGTTTAGCCTGGCGCAGGTGCAGCCCGGGGTGGAACCCATGGCGCGGCCCAACCCGAAAATTCCCGAAACCATGCTGTTTGACGCCGACGGCAAACAACAAACCACGGCGGCTGCCGCATGAACGACTTCCACTCTTACGGCGACGAAGCCATCACCGGCGTGCAGCCCCTGTTTTTCCGGGTGGCCGACCGCATGCGCCTAGAAGGCTATGTCGCCGCCCTGATCGACGACAACATGAGCCTGTCGGTGGTCAGCAGCCACGACGCCATCCTGGACCACTACGGCAAGCTACTGGTGGCCCGCCTGCGCGAAGCCGCGCCGCACATGGGCCTGGAGGTGTATTTCCCCGCCAGCGCCGAAGCGCTGATTGCGCGCTTTAACGAGGTGTTGCAAGCCTATTCCATCGAAGACGCCATGGGCACCAAAGCGCCGGTGGCGCCCCCCAAGATCTGGATCGTGCACGACGCCTCCGCCCTGCCCGACCACGAGATCCAACTGCTCGCGCGCCTGGTGCAGCACTTCCCGGCGGCCAATATCCGCGTGGTCATGCTCTTAACCACGGCCAGCAAAAAACAACGTTTGCTGGCCTCGTTTGGCCGACGCATCCTGAACTGGGAGATTGAGCCGCCCAGCGACGAACAGGCCCAGGCACTGCTCGAACAAGCCCGCGCCCAAGGGCGTGAAGGCGCGGTCAGCGCCTTGCTAAAAAAGATCACCCCCTGGCATGCAGCCACTACAGCGGTGGTGGCCGCGCCACCCCGCCCTGCACCTGCGGCCGCTGTCAGCGCCGAGTCGCCTGCGCCCCCCGCGCCGCTTGCGGCCCCAGAAGCAACGCCCAAACCGCAAAAAACCAAGGGCAGCGTGCGCAAGACCCTGCTGTGGCTCGCAGGCATCACCGCCTTGCTGATCGCCTGTGCGTTGGGCGTGTTGACGCTTTACGGCACCCAACAAACCGCAGCGCTGCTGGGGATAGGCCCGCGCAAAGCGCCCGAACCGCTGCCTGCGGCCAGTGCGCCCAGCCCGGAGGCCGCCCCCTTGCCAAACGCCAGTGGTGCACTGCCTGCAGCCAACCCCGCATCGGCGATGGCGCCGGCCTCTGCTACCAACGCCCTGGGCGCAGGCATGACCCCCGCAGCAGTGCCGGCCAAAGCGGCAGAGCTGGTAGTGGCCAGCCCTCAGCGCAGCATCAGCGCCGCGCCGCCCACCGAGGTAGAAGAAATCATCTCCACCCCGGCGCAAGCGCAAGTTGGTCAGTCGTGGGTGAAGCAAATGCCGCCGGGCACGTTCATGGTTCAGCACACCATCGTGCCGAGCTACGGTGAAGCCACGATGTGGCTGCAAGCCCACGCCAACCTGCGCCGGGCACGCATTGTGGCCACCTACCTCAACGGCCAGGCCGCAGTGCAATTCGCCGTGGTGTCAGGCCCCTTTGCCTCGCTCGCCGAAGCCAACAGCTTTGCCGCAGGCAGTGGCATTCCCAAAGACCCGCAAATCCGCTCGGCGCGCTCAATGAAAGACCATTTCGCGCCCGAGACCGGCACCCCAGAGCTGCCCCGACGCAACCCCTGACACCATGAGCGAACCCCAATTCATCCCCAGCAGCGTGCCCCACTCGGTCGAAATGCCCGAGGGAAGCCACGTTGCCAAAAGTCGGTCCGGCCAAGCCGGAACCGAAGTGCGCCGCAACGAACAAGACCACTTTGCGCAAGACCAAGAAATCGCGGTCGATGCCAACCAGGTGCTTCTCACCAGCACGGCCGTGGCCGACAACCTGGTCAAAGTACCGCGCAGCGACAACATTGAACGCGCCTCTAAGCCCCTGGTCCCAGGCGCCGCTGCCAATGGGCCCACCGCTGCGTCTGCCGCACAAGACCCGCAAGCGGCCGAACAAGCGGCGTATGACACCGACATGCCCGAGATGAATTTCCCGGCCCGCCTGATTCACCTCAAGGTTGAGAACGACGCCGTGCGTACGCAACTTGAATCCCTGCAGTCCATGCTGCAAGACCCCACCTAGCCCTACACCACAGCCAACCGGGTACCCGCCATGACTGACACCACATCCAAACTTTCTGCCGAAGAGGCCCAGGCCATTGAAGCCATCTCGGGCGTTGCCGCGCCCGCGCCGCAAGGGACTTCTTCCGCCACCACGACCGATGCCATGGCGGGAACTACCGCAGTAGACGCCGATCATGCGGTCGATGCGCAGTTTGACCTGCCAGTCGACGGCCCTGCGTCCCAGGGCTTCATCAGCGCGGCCGATGCACCTGCTGGCGAACACGATGTGCATGGCGAACACGGCGAACCAGTTGCGCACCATGAAGCGCAGGGCGAAACGCAAGTCGCCGACGACGCCGACATGCTTGCCATGCGCTCGGCCATGCTGGACTCAGCCGAGTTGGCCAACCGCGCTGCAGGCATGGCCGCCAAGGCTGCTGCGGAGATGCACAGTGTGACCACCGACATGCAGCACGTGACGGGCGAAATGCACACCGCGTCTGCCGCCATGGTGGAGTCACACGGCAAACAGCGTCTTAACGGCATCGTGGTACTGGCCACCTTTGGCGCCTTGATGCTGACATCCATGGCCTTGTTTGGCATCATGTCGTATCGCCTGCAGTCGCGCATTTCCCAGGCCGACGAAATGCTGTTGGCCGTGGGCAAACGCATTGTGGCCATGAACGAGGCCATGGAGCTGATCACGGGTGCGGGCGAAACCCTGCGGGACATTTCCTCACGCCAGGACACCATCGTGGGCGGCCAGGCCAAGCTTGACACCCGCTTGGACGAGGTAGTGAGCGCCATGGCGCAAGCCGCTGCCCAGGCAGCGTCCAAGCCCGCCGACAGCAAAGGCGCACCCGACCTGGCCAAACTGATCCAGGCACTCGACGCCAAGATCCAAAGCCAGTCCACGGCCTTGAACGCCCTCAGTTCCCAAGTGCGCGCAGCGCCCGCGGCACCGCGGCCCGACCCGGCCGCCGTGCGACGTGAGATCGAAGCCGCCCTGCGCCAGCAAAAAGCAGCCGAGGCCGCAGCCAAACCGGTGGTGGTGGCACCGCCTGCGCCACCGGCGCCGCCACCTAAGCCCAAGGAAACGCTGGTGCAATATCCGCGCACCCAGCCCCAAGGCAAAGAAAACCCCTGATCCAGAGCGCCTGGCGCGCTTAGGGGAGCCCAGCGCGGCGGGCTAGCCCTCGCGCAGGCCGAATTTCTGGATTTTTTCGATCAGCGTGGTGCGCTGCACGTTCAAAATGCGCGCCGTTTGCGACACATTGCCATTGGTGCGACTGAGCGCCTGCGAGATCAGATCGCGCTCAATTTCAGCCAAGCGGTGCTTGAGCGACAAGCCTTCGGGCGGCAACACGGGCAGGCCTTGTGACATAAAAGTCATCTGCTCCACCGCATTGGGTGCGTCTTCGCCCGATTCGTCGTCCACGCTGTCGTCGAACATGCCGCCCGTGCCCGGCGAATCCACCCAGGCCCCGGCCGTGCTTTGCATCGACGGGTCAATAAAGGGCAATTCGCCCGCCTCGGCCTGGGTCTTGAACGCTGCCAGGCCCTTGGGCAAGAGCGAAGAAGAAAAGGTTTTGAGCTGCAGGCACTGGCCCGAAAACAAGGTGCTAAAGCGGTCAATCAGGTTGGACAGCTCGCGCACATTGCCCGGCCAAGGGTAGGCCTGCAAAGCGTAGGCAAAGTCCGGACCAAAGGTAATGGGTTTTTCGCCGGTGGCGGCATGCTGTTTGGCAAAAAAGCTCAGCAGCAGCGGCACGTCGGTGGCGCGCTCGCGCAGCGGCGGCATGTTCAGAGGCAACACGTTCAAGCGGTAGTACAAATCTTCGCGAAAGCGCCCAGCGGCAATTTCGGCCTCAAGGTCGCGGTGGGTGGCAGCGATCACTCGCACGTCCACAGGGACGGGTTTGGTACTGCCGACCGGGTCCACCACGCGCTCTTGCAGTACGCGCAGCAGCTTGACTTGCAGCTCCAGCGGCAAGTCGCCAATTTCGTCCAGAAAGATCGAACCGTTTTGCGCCAGCTCAAAGCGCCCTACCCGGTCGGTCACGGCCCCGGTAAAGGCGCCCTTGCGGTGGCCAAAGAGTTCGCTCTCGATCAGGTCTTTGGGGATGGCCGCGCAGTTGATCGGCACAAAGTTGGCGCCCGCGCGGTGCGACAAATCGTGCAGCGAACGCGCCACAATTTCCTTGCCCGTGCCGCTCTCGCCCGTGATGAGGACGGTCGAACTCGACGCCGCCACCACGGGCAGCAAATCGCGTATGGCGCGGATGGCGTCGCTTTCACCGATAAATCGCAGCGGAACTCTGGACGTGGACAAGGTGTTGATCGGTGCAAAAAAGGGTTGGCGGACGACAAGCCGCAGGCGAGAGGCGAGGTGGCCGGCTGGTGCGCCACAGGGACAGACAAGCAGACGCGGCCATTATGGTCATAAAAAGTGTCGTTTTTCAGACAGTACACAGATGTTTTCAATTTTTTCGTGAAAAACACCACAAGCATGTAATTTAGTTTCTTCATGTGGATTTGACCTAAATCCGGGTGCAAACGGCATAATGGCGCAGGGCGTTTTCGCCACGGTCGCGCCTGTGCGCTGCCGCAATTCCACGCCACACCCAAGCCTGAGCCCGTGACCGACAACGCCCCCGATCTTCAACTCGCAGCGCTCAACAACCTGGGCCTGATGTATGCCAACGGCCAGGGCGTGCCACAGGATTTCGCCCAAGCCTTGCAGTGTTACCAGCAAGCGGCTGAGCGCGGCGCGGCGCAGGCGCAGTCCAACCTGGCAGTGATGTACGCCCACGGCCAGGGCGTGGCGCAAGATTTTGTGCAAGCGCGCAAGTGGTATGGCGCCGCCGCCGCCCAGGGGCTGGCCTACGCCCAGTCCAACCTGGCAGCGCTGTACGCCAACGGCCAGGGTGGCGAAGTGGACTTTGCCCAAGCCCTGCACTGGTATGGCGCCGCCGCCGCGCAGGGCGACACCACCGCACAACGCAACCTGGGCGTGATGTACGCCAACGGTCAGGGGGTGGACCAAGACTTCAGCCAGGCCTTGAACTGCTACGAAACCGGTGCGGCCAGCGGCGACCCAGCTGCGCAATACGGACTGGGCGTGATGTACGCCAACGGCCACGGCGTGCCGCGCGACCCGGCCCAAGCCGAGCACTGGTACACGCTGGCGGCCGAACAAGGCCATGTCCATGCGCAGTTCAATTTGGGCTTCATGTTTTCCAGTGGCCAGGACGGCCCGCTGGACCCCGATCGCGCTCTGCAGTGGTACAGCCGCGCTGCCAACGCCGGTGACGCCGCCGCCCAGTACAACCTGGGCGTGATGTACAGCCTGGGCCAGGGCACGCCCAAAGACCCCAAGCAAGCGCTGCACTGGTATTTGGCCGCAGCCAACCAAGGCGACGCCGCCGCCCAGTACAACCTGGGCCTGATGTACGCCACCGGCCAGGACATCGAACAAGACGCGTCGGTGGCCCTGGCCTGGTACCAGCTTGCCGCCGACCAGGGTGACGCGCTGGCGCAGTACAACCTGGGCGTGATGATTGCCAACGGCCAGGGCACGATTGCCAGCGCCGAAGTGGCGATGCAGTGGCTGCAACTGGCCGCCGACCAGGGCGACGCCCAAGCGCAGTACGACCTGGGCGCCTTGCACCAGGCCAGCACGCCCCCCCATTACGCGCAGGCCCTGGCCTGCTACCGCCTGGCTGCGGCGCAAGGCCACGCCGACGGCCAGGCCGCGCTGGGCTGGCTGTATGCCAATGGCGCGGGCGTGCTGCAAGACTTTGTACGTGCCCATATGTGGTTCAACCTGGGCGCCGTGGGCGGCCACGCGGCAGCCGCCAGCGGGCGCGACTTTGTCACCCAGCAAATGACGCCCGCCCAAATCGCCCAGGCCCAAGACATGGCGCGCGCCTGCCAGAACAACCAGTTCAAGGACTTTGACTAAGGGCTGTGGCCGCAACGTAGGCCACTGCCGCAAGCGCCCGCGCTTGAACGCCCTGCGCCCGCCCTCCCCTAGCCTTTGCCGCCCGCTCCGACCCACCCGCCATGACCGACGTTTCTGATTCGCTGCACTTTGCTGACGCCCACACCGTGGTGGCGCAGCGGCTCGGCAGCGCCCGCCAGCAGGTGCTATGCGCCTTGGCCGGGCCCTGCGGCCGGCCCCTGTTTGAGTTGCTGCTGGGCTGCTGCCGCAAAGGCGTGGCGCTCACGCTGGTGGTGTCGGGCGAGGCCCAAGATCAGGCGCCGGGCATTGCCTGGGAACGGCTGAGTGCCTTGGGCGCCACGCTGCACCGGCTGCGCCCCGGAGCGCCGCGCTTGCACACCTCGGTCTGCGTGGTGGACGGCTTTGTCGTGCTCAGTGGCGACTTGGCGCGCCTGCAAGTGCTGCCCGACGCGCAATCGGCCGGCGTGCTGCTGCAAACCAGCGCCAGCCTGGCCGACGACTGCGCGCGCGGCCTGAGCCAGCTCGCCGTCCAACACGCCGAGGCGCAAGTTGCTGCACCCGAAGGCTTGTCCGCAGCGCCTGCCACAGCCGCCACCGCGCTGGCCACCTTTGACGACCCCCAGCAATGGGCCCCGCCCTGGCAAACCGCTTTGCTGCAAGCGCACGCGCTGGCCTTGCAAGCCGATTTGGCCGAGATGCACCGCACCATCAACGCGTTTGACCAGGCCCAGGACGCGGCCATCGGCCCCTTGCTGCGCGACTGCCTGGACGCCAAGCGCCAGCACCTGCAAGCCCTGCATGCGCAGTCGGGCAGCGACGAGACCCGCACCCAGGCCGAACAGGCGCAAGACCAGTTTGAGCGCTACACCCAAGCCCAGGACGGCAAACTGATCCCCACCCCGGCGCTGGATCCGCAAGCCCAGGCCCAGATGAAGCAGCTCTACCGCAAGCTCGCCATGCGCCTGCACCCGGACCGGGTGGAAGACGACGACAAAGCCGAGGCCCAAGCCCTGTTCCAGCGCCTGCAGGCAGGATACGAAAACAACGACTTTGCGGCCCTGCAAGTGCTAGAGCAGCAAGTGCTGCTCGCGCCCAAGTCCATCCCTGGCACGGGTGCAAGCAAGTCAGGCGAGCGGCGCAGCCCGGCGCAGCAAGCCGCCGCACTCAAAGAACGCCTGGCCCAGCACCAGCGTGAGCGCGCCGGCATTTTGCGCAGCGCCACCTGGCAAACCCTGAGCACCCAAAGCAACTGGACCCTGTGGTTCAGCCAGCAAGCCAGCTACCTGCACGCCGAAATGCAGCGCTACGCGCAGGCGCTGGGCGCCAGCAGCACGCCAAGCAAGGCCGACTTGGCCACGCCAAACGACCGCCCCACGCCATGAACCAGCTCACCGTCCAAGCCCTGGCGCCGCAGGCCCTCACGCTGGCCACGCAGCAGCGGCTGGACGCCGCCTCGGGCGCGCTGGCGCTGATCCAAGAAGCGCACACGCTGGCGTTTTTCCGCGCGCACCCGGCGCTGTTTCTGGGGTGCCTGCAAACCCATTACCCGCTCGCTGGCGCCGAACTCGCAGACTTTGCTTCCCTGTGGGACTGGAAACGCCTGAGCGCCAGCCGCGCGCTGGCCTGGACGCCCGAGCTCGTGGCCCAGCACGCTGACGCCTGGGACTGGGACGCTTTGAGCAAAAACCCCAGCCTGCCGTGGAGCGAAGCGCTCCTGGAGCAGCACGCAGCGCGCTGGAACTGGCGTGCCCTGAGCGCCAACCCGGCGCTACCCTGGAGCGCCGAGCTGTTAGACGCCAACGCCTACCGCTGGGACTGGGCGGTGCTCAGCAGCAACGCCGACCTGCCCTGGACGGCGGCCTTCATCCACAGCAACGCCCACCGCTGGGACTGGACCGGCCTGAGCTGGAACACCGGCGTGCCCTGGACGGCCGCGGTTCTGCGCGCCTACACCGAGCGCTGGGACTGGACCGGGCTGAGCGCCAATGTGTCCTTGCCCCTGGACGCGGCGCTGGTCACGGCCTTTGCCGACCACTGGAACTGGCCCTGGCTCAGCGGCAACGCCAGCCTGCGCTACAGCGACGGCCTGCTCGACGCCCATGTGCAGCGCTGGGACTGGAAAGCACTGAGCAGCGCCGCCCACTTGCCCTGGAGTGAAGCGCTGATTGCCCGCTACGCCGCACACTGGGACTGGCCGGCGCTAAGCGCCAACCCCCACCTGCCGATGAACGACGCCTTGCTGCAAAGCTGGAGCAGCCGCTGGAGCCACGCGGGCCTGTGCAAAAACACCGCCGTACCCTGGACGGACGCCCTGCTGGCCGCCACACCGGCAGACGACTGGGATTGGGACGCCCTGAGCGCCAACCCGGCCCTGCCCTGGTCTGTCGACCTGATTGCGCGCTACCAAAACCACTGGGACTGGGACGGCCTGAGCTGGAATCCCGGCCTGCCCTGGAGCGAAGCGCTGATCGCGCAATTTGCCGCCGACTGGGACTGGGCGGGCCTCTCCAGCAGTGCGCAACTGCCTTGGAGCGCGTCCCTTTTGCTGCACCCCGACTTTGCCTGGGACTGGGAGCGCCTGAGCGCCAACCCACACCTGCCCTGGAGCGCGGCCTGGATTGCCCCGCACGCTGCGCGCTGGAACTGGGCCACCCTGAGCAGCCAAAAGCAGCTGCCCTGGAACGCCGAACTCTTTAGCGCCTTTGCCCAACACTGGTTTGTGCCCCTGCTGTGCGAGCACCAGCACTTTGGCGTGGCCACGCTGTCCCAGAGCGAGGTGCACGGCCTGCTGGGCGCGATGGCTGCGGCCTGACGCCGCATGCAAGCCCAAAAGAAAAGTGGCACACAGTTTGCGTAATCCAAAAATACCGCGAAAATCGTCAGAATTCAGACCATTCGAACTCCGCACCCGCCGCCCCGACCGCACCAGGACCTGCCCATGAATGATGTGAAACACCGCCCCAGCGGCGCCCAGCACCTCGAAGCTGCCGCCCACGGCCTGCGTGCGCCCCGCACGGGCCTGGTGTCGCATACCGCGCCCATCGTTACCCACCAGGCGCATGTGCCCCATGGTCAAAAGCTCTACGCCGTCGAACACCAAGCCCACCCGGTACAACACCACGCGCTGGCGCAACTGCGTGAACCGCAGCAATAAGCCAGGCCTGCTTTGAACAATCTGCTGGCCGACGCCGACGCCGCCTACCGCCGGGGCGACTACGCCAATGCGCTGCGCATCTCGCGCCCGCTGGCCTCGCTCGACTACGCGGCGGCGCAAAACAACCTCGGCTTTATGTACGCCAACGGCCAGGGCGTGGAGCAAGACTACGCCGAAGCCCTGAAGTGGTACCGCCTGGCCGCCGCACAAGACTACGCTGCCGCCCAGTACAACCTGGGCTTTATGTACGCCAACGGCCAGGGCGTGGCCCAAGACTATGCCCAGGCACTGGAGTGGTACCAATTGGCCGCCGCCCAGGGTCTGCCCGATGTGCAGACCAACCTGGCCTTTATGTTTGCCAACGGCCAGGGCGTGGCACAAGACCAGGCCCAAGCTGCCGTCTGGTTTGAGCGCGCCGCCGTGCAAGGCCACGCCACCGCACAGTTCAACCTGGCTTGCATGTACGCCGCCGGTGAAGGCGTGGCCCACGACGGCGCCAGCGCGCGCAAATGGTTTGAATCGGCCGCCGCGCAAGGCCACACCTACGCCCAGTTCAACCTCGGCCTCTTGCTCGCCGACCCCAAAGGTGCCGAACACGACCCGATACTGGCGCGCAAGTGGTACCAGCTCGCCGCCGAACAGGGCGACGCCCCGGCCCAGTACAACCTGGCGCTCATGTTCTCGCAAGGCCAGGGCGGCATTACCGACGACGAAGGCGCGCTGCACTACTTTGGCCTGGCCGCAGCCCAAGGCCACGGCGACGCGCACTACAACCTGGGCGTCTGGTACGCGCAAGACCACGGCGCAGGTGCGGACTTTGACCGCGCACTCAACCACTACCGTACGGCGGCAGCCCTGGGCCACGCGCCGGCCCAGTTCAACCTGGGCACGCTCAGCGCCAACGGCTTTGGCGTGGCACAAGACTATGCCGAAGCCCTGCAGTGGTACCAAATGGCTGCCGACCGGGGCCTGGCCATTGCCCAGTTCCAGCTCGGCGCCATGTACAGCGCAGGCCAGGGCGTGGCGCAAAACAATGCCCAGGCGCGCCAGTGGTTTCACCACGCTGCTGACCAGGGCGACGCGCGCGCGCAGTGCAACCTGGGCGTGATGTACCAGGGCGGCCTGGGCGTGAGCAAAGATTTCACGCTGGCGCGCCAGTGGTACCAGCTTGCCGCCGACCAGGGCGACGCGCTGGCCCAGTACAACCTGGGCCTGATGCACCTGCAAGGCCAGGGCGCCGCAGCCGATCTGGCGCGCGCGCGCCACTACTTTGTGTTGGCCGCCAAGCAAGGCAATACCCTGGCCCAGTTCAATGCTGCGATGGCCCATGTCTGGGGCGCACCCGCTTCTAGCCCTGAGGACACTGCGCAAGCCCTGGACTGGCTGCACAGTGCCGCCGAACACGGCTACAGCGACGCCCTCTTTAACCTGGGCTGCCAGCAAGACCCATCGCTGCAGCCGCAAAACACACCGCGTCTGGCCTTTGTGGCCGACGCCGCCAACGCCAACGCCAACGATGCTGCGCCCTCGCCGCGCGATAGCGCACTCTCCTACTACCAGGCCAGCGCCGACCTGGGCAACGCCTGGGCCCAGCACAACCTGGGCGTGATGCACGCCCAGGGCGTAGGCGTAGCGCAAGACCTGAGCGCGGCGCTGGCCTGCTACCTGCAAGCGGCCGAACAAGGCGACGCCCTGGCGCAATATGCCGCAGGCATGCTGTTGCACACCGGTGGCGACGTGCCGACCGACGAAATGGGCGCCCTGCTCTGGCTGCAAAAGGCCGCCGCCCAAGACCATCCCGCCGCCCAGTACCAATTGCGCTTGCTGCAAGCCCAGGGCCTGCAAAGCGCGCCCGACTATGGCCGCCAGTTACTGGCCTACCAACAAGCCGCCGACCAGGGCGACGCCAGCGCCGCCTTCAATCTGGGCCTGCTGCATGCGCAAGGCCTGGGCACGGCGCGCGACTTGGCTTTGGCCGCTCGGTGCTTTGAGCGCGCCGCGCAAGCCGGTATTGCGCAGGCCCATAACAATTTGGCCGCTCTTGCGCTGCAAAACCCCGCCAGCGCCACGGACGGCGCAGCCACGCGCCAGGCGCTGGAACACTTGCAAGCTGCTGCCGACCAAGACGACGCCCTGGCCCACTTCAACTGGGGCCAGTTGCGCCTTCACGGGCAGGCGGTAGCGGCTTCGCCGCACGAGGCCGTGGCCCACTTTGCGCGCGCCGCAAGCCTGGGCTATGCACCCGCCATGGTGCAGCGCGCTTACCTACTCAGTACGGGCGAGGGCTGCGAGGCCGACCCGGCCCAGGCCCTGGCGCTGCTGCAACAGGCCAGCGCATTGAGCGACGCCAACGCATGGGCCCAGCTCGGGCGCAAGTACTTTTTGGGGGACGGCGTGGCCGCAGATGCCGCCCAGGCCCTGCACTGCTATTTGCAAGCTGCTGAACTGGGCGACAGCGCAGCGCAGTTCAACCTGGGCTCGATGTATGCCAACGGCCAAGGCACGGCGCAAAACTATGCGCTGGCCTTGCGCTGGTACCAGGCCGCTGCCGGCCAGGCCCCGAGTGCGACGCCTGCGCTGGGCTCAGCGCCTGAAGCGGCGCCTGCCCCTGACGCAACCGCGCCCGCAGACCTGCGCCGCGCCGCCTGAAAGTCGGCGTGCAGCGCGCGCCAAGCAGATCGGCGACCCGCAAAGCAGCCACAGCGGTAGCAAAACTGGCAATCAAAGCGGTGGCTCAAGCTTTCGCGCTTGCTGCCGATACTGCTATGGACTACCTCTAAGGACACCGCTATGAATCGCATCCTCCCCCTCAAACTGGCACTTTGCCTGCCTGTGGCCCTGCTTTGCGCCTGCCAGGCACTGCCCACGCTGTCAGGCTTTGGCGCGGCACCCGCAACGGCTACAACGGCTGCAGCCAGCACAACTGGCGCGGCCGCAGCCAACGTTGAAATTCCCATGGCCAGTCTGCCGCTGGTGGAGCGACGCGAGTCACTCACCGCCACGGGCTACGCTGTCATCAGCGTGCAAAACCACCGCCTGCCCGCGCAGCAACGCCTGCTGGCGATCCGCGCGGCCAAGCTTGACGCCTACCGCTCGCTGACCGAACAGGTCTACGGACTGCGCATGGACGCCACCGCGACCGTGGCCGACATGGTGGTGCAAAACGACACCTTCCGCAGCCGGGTTGAAGGCGTGATTTATGGCGCCACGCTGGTGAGCATCACCCCCTCGGGCGACGACACCTACGAGACCACCTTGTCCTTGGACAAAGCGACGGTGCAAGACCTGCGCATGCTGTACCTCGGCCAACTGGCATCCAAAAACAAATAAACCACCATGACGCGTTTTGCCCCCCCTCAAGCCTGGCGTGCCACGGCTGCCGCAGCGCTGCTGTTGAGCGCGGGCGCGCTGTGGGCGGACACGCTTTCGCCGGATGAAAAACTCGCGGCCATCCGCAAAGGCCTGGTGCAAGCCGCACTCGAGGGCCCGACCCAGGTATCGGCCACCCAATGGATTGACGGCAATGGTGCGCTGCAAGAGCTCAGCGCCTTTCGCTCGGGCATGAAAGTGCGCGGCGTGCGCGTACTGGCCTACGGCGCCGACGCCCAGGGCGAAGCGACGGCCAAACTGCAGTGGCAAAGCGCTGACGGATCCGACCCCACCGGCAACGGTAAAGCGGCGGCTGCGTGTAAGGCACCTGTGGGCGGACGCCTGCAACACGTCATGGGCTGGAACTGGACGACCCAAACCCCCTTGAGCGCCGACAACGCGCCCGTCTTGGACGCATTGCAAGCCAGCGTGCTGGCGCAATTGCAGCAAGCCGGCGCAGCAACAGCGCAGTGGCGACTGGTGGAGCGCGCCCGCACGGAGGGGCGCTCGAGCTACCAGCAGGCGCTGCTGGGCTCCAGTCAGGACGAAATGCCTTGGCAACTCCAGTTTCAGTTGCTCGCCATGGGCCCCGGCGCAAGCAGCCCCGCCGTGGATGTTCCCCTGCCACCGCAGGCCAAGTCCGGGCGCCCCACAGTGCAGCCTCCCATCGGACCCGTCTTAGAGCCCGCCGTGCTGCAAGTGCAGGTGCGCATGTCGCTGACCGCACGCAAACAGCCCACACCCGCGCTGCAGTCCACCACCACCCTGAACCTGACTATCACCGACGACAACTGGGCCAGCCCCGGCCTGAGCGTGGCAGCACAGGCCCAGGTGGCCAAACAAATACAGGCCTGGAGCCTGGCCTTGCAACGCCAATTGGCCTGCCAAACCGTCATGGCCGATGTGACCCAGGCCGCAGGTGCGCAGCTACGTATCAATGCCGGCAGCGCCGCGGGGGTGCGCGTGGGGGACGAATGGGTGATCGCGCACGACCAAAACGGCGTGCAGCGCGTCTTGGAGCCCGGCGCGGCAGCGCAAACGGTGCTGGCCCGGGTGCAATCGGTGGGCGAGTACTACGCCCAGTTGCGCCCCGTAAGCGGCAACGCCCAAAACGTCAGCAACACCTGGACCGCCTGGTCGGCCGAGGCCTCGCATTAGGGCGCCGCGCTCCAAGCGCCTCTTTTTTCTGGAAACAAGCCATGCCCGCCACACGCCGCCCGTCCTTGCCCGCCATGCACCGCGGCGTTTGCAGCCACCGTGCCGGGGCCTTGCTTTTCATGGCCGCCTGCTGGCTGGCCCTGCCCGCGCCAGGCCATGCCGCCCAAAGCACACCCGAGCCTGCAGCGTCCAGCGCTGCGTCCCCGGCCCCTGCGCGCAGCTACCTGCCCAAGACCGGCGAGACGCTCGACCAGGTGATTGCCCACACCCTGCCCGAGAGCCCGCTCAAGATAGAGCTGCTGCGCCAGGCTTTTATCGCGCAAAACCCGCAGTCCATCACCCCGGGCAAGGTGCCCAAGTTGCGCAAGGGCGTGCCGCTGCTGGTGCCCGACCATGACGCGCTGCTGCGCATGCACTTGGGTAGCCTGGCCGCACCCGTCGAAGCCGCCCCAGCCAACGCCCGCTTTAGCCCCTCCACCAGCGAAGAACGCAAGCGCTGGGTCCAGTTCCCGTGATCGCAGTCGCCGAAAGCACGGCACCCGCCCGGCCCAGCCCGCTGTTTTTGCAGGGCCAGGCCTCGGTGCCGCTGGTCGAGGCGGTCACAGCGCGCGCGCTGGAGCTCAAAGATGGCCAAATTGTGCAGGCCACGGTGCAGTCGCAGGGCGAGCAGCTTGCTCTCATGCTGCGCGGCCGGCAAATTGGCGTGCCGCGTGCCAACGGCTGGGAGGTGGGCCAGCGCCTGAGCTTCCAGGTCCAGTCGCACGCCGACGGCAGCGTGACCTTGCAGCTGCTCGGGCCCGGCGCCAAGACGCCTTTTCCTCTGGCCAGCAACGCCCCGGGCACGCCCACAGCCCAAACTGCCACGCCCTACGCGCCAGAGCTCAGCGCCAAATCGCCCACATCCCCCACCGCGGTCGCAGTGCCCACGCCGGCCACCACTGCGGTGACTGCCATCGCACTGCAAGGGCTAGGGGGCGCCAGCGCTGCGGCCGGCCTGCCTTTTGCCGGATTTGCCGGGGTGTTTTCGCGCCTGGGCAGCCTGCTCTACCGCGAACCCGGCATGCCCGACCTGCGCCAACTGTTTGAGCCCGGCGAGGGCTTGGACGCGGTGCTGGCCAAGATTTCCAGTGCACCGCAAATGCAGGCCCAGGCGCAAATGCAGATGCAGGCCCAGTGGCAAGCCATGCGCCTGTCCGCCGAGCGGCTCACGCCCGAGGGCATTCGCATGGCCGTGCTCAGCGCCATGGGCTCAGAAACCAGCATCGGCCGCATCCGCAACCCTGCGCCGCTGGACCCCAAGCAGCTCCTTCACCAGCTGCTCAAGGCGGTCAACGACGCGGGCGAGGAAGACGGCCCGGAGGCGCAGCACATCAAACGCGCGCTGGGCGACCTGGACGCCGCGCAAATTGGCGCCGTCAAGGCCCAGGCCGACGGCGCGATGGCGCTGTCCGTCGTGCTGCCTTTTGCCAACCAAGCCCCGGTGGAGCTGCGCTTTGAACGCCAGCCCCAGGCGCCGGGCCAGGAATCGGTCTACACGGTCAACGCCCATTCCAACAGCCCAGACTATGGCGAGCTGTGGCTCAAGGCAGACCTGCACGGAGACAGCGACCTCGATTTGTCCATGTGGGCACTGCGCCCGGCTGTCGTGGCACTGGCGCAAGAGGGCGCGCAGGCGCTGCGCGAGAACCTGCGCGAAGTAGGCCTGTCTATGCGCAGCTTTCACGCCCACCCTGGCGCGCGCCCGACAGTACCTGCGGCCATTGAGCCCCAGGCGCGGCCCGGCACGGTACTGGACTTTCGGGTATGAGCCAGCGCCGCCAAGCCATCGCCCTGGAGTACGGCAACTACGCCACGCCCATGGTCACGGCCAAGGCGGAAGACGATTTGGCGCTGGAAATGATTGCCGAAGCCAGAGCGCACGGGGTTTACATCACGCAAGACCCGGCGCTGCTGGCGCTGCTCAGCCGCCTGGACGTGGACCAAGAGGTACCGCCAGAGCTATTTACCGCCGTAGCCGTAATTCTGTCTTGGGTGTATTGGCTCAAGGGCATGCGCCCCGGCGACGAAAAGGCGACTGCGTCGCCGGATGGGGACGCGCCCGAGGAAATTCAGGCGTCGCTGTAACCGGAATTGCGACCGAAGCGGGAAATGTGGCCGAGCCGGTCATAGACCTCGACCGGGCTGGCCGCGTCGTCCACGCGCAGGCTTTGCAAGGTGCCGCGGATGGCTTCGAGCTTGCGCTCTATCAGCACGCTATTGCGCCGGTGCAGATCGCGGCAATGGACCATGGTGTTTCGGAAATCTTGCCACTCAGGCAGCACCTGGATGTCGGCCGCTGAGGGCGCCAGGCGGGTGATTTCGGCCAGCAGCTCGGTTTTTACCGGCTGGAGCTGTTCGAACTGGTCGATTTCCTGCTTGCGCAAAGCCTCAAACTCCTGCTCCAGCATCTGCGAGAGCTGGTCGGCCAGTTGTGCGGCAAAGGCAACGGTGTCGTTCAAAGGGCGGTCTCGCTGGTAGCGCTTAGTTGCTAATCATCTGTTCCAGGGCCACAAAGCTCTCGGCGATGCGGCGCGGGTTCAGGGGGTACTGCCCGTTTTCGATGGCGTGCTTGATGGCGTCGACCTTGGCGCGGTCAAAGTCGGGCTCTTGCTTGAGGCGCGCATTGATCGCGTTAAAGCCGGCCACATCCGCACCCTTGGCTGCCGCAGCCGATTTGCTCGCGGCAATTTCTGCTTCGGGCATCGCCGCCACACCGGCAGCTGAGGGTGCCAGGGTCGCCGCTTTGGTCGACTTGTCCATAGCCTTGCGGGCCAGGGTATCTGACGGTACCTGCCGGGAAAGGGGATTGATGGCATCGGTCATGGTGGGCTCGCTTTGGTAACTTCAGTCGGTCAAAAGGGTTTATTACTCACAGAATCGGATCGACAGATAAGAACTTGAGGGCAAATCGGAAAAATATTGAAAAAAACTTTCAAAGGCCGCGTGCGGCGTTCGGTCCGGTCACTATGCCCGTTAGTAATCGACCCGACTCGGGATTTTTTAAGCGAATTTGGTCACCTATTTTTCCGTCCTGCATGGCTTCGACCCGGGCGGTGATGCTAAAGCCGTTGCCCTGCCCCACCGTCAGCATGACCAATTGGCCCTGCTTGACCACCACGGCGCGGCGCACATCGAAGGCACGCAGGGGCACGCCCGCCTGCACGTCACGCACCAGTTCACTGTTTTCCACCTCTTTGATAGAGCCAAGGGCCTGCAATTCCACCCCTTGCGCTGGGACGTCCACCTCCCGCAGCAGGTCGCGCGTGGCAATGCTGCCTGCACGCAGCGTCTGACTGGCCACCACGACCCGGCGCGTTGCGCCCGTTGCCGCTGGGCTGCTGGTGTTGGGGATGGGGGCTGCGCTGTTTTGCGCAGGCAATCCGGGCGCCACACCGGGCTTGAGCAGCACACGCAGGTAGAGCTGCCAGCTCGGATTGCCCAGGCAGCGCACCCGAACCGTCTCGCGGGCCGCAAAGGGCGTATCCATCACCAAAGGCCGGTCGCAGCTTTGCAATTGAACCCGGCCGTCCAAGGCCGCGAAGCTGAATTGACTGGCGTCAAGCTGCTGGGATTGCTGCACCCACTGGCCCACTTCGGTCAAAAGCTTGTCCGACACGACCGAATTTTGCGCGTGGGCAGCGGTGCCCATGCAAAAAACCGACAGCAGCAAAGCAGCCCAGCGCCGCACACAGGCACCCAAGCCGCGGTGGACAGGGGATCGGCGTGAGTGGCACAGCAATTGCATGAAGGGTCTTATCTGTTGAAAAAATGACAGGGGCGCAGGCCCTGACACTGCAGCGCAAGAACAGTGCCATGCAGCGCCCATTGCTCCTTTTGTTGCAGACATCCGAATGACCAAGGCAAGCCTAACTACCCATGTGGACCCCTAACGCAGCCCAAGCCAGCTCGACCTTGCCGCTTTTGCCGGCAACGGGCGCCGCCGTGCCCGTTGCGGCGAACACGGGTGGCACAGGCAAGCCGTTTTCGCAAGTTTTGCAACAAGCGCAGGGCACGGCAACCGGGGCCACGCCCCAAGCGCTACCGCGCCAGAGCCCAAGTGAGCACGCCATTGCAACGGGCGAAACCTTGATTGGCGTGGTCCGCGACCAAGCCCAGGCGCGCGGTGTGCGGCTCAGTGGCACCCAGGAAATGCGCTTGGCCCAGCAACTGGCAAGCGCCAACGGCATTGGCAACGCCGACTTGGTTTATCCGGGCCAAAGCATTGATTTGTCGTCCATCCACGCCGATTTGCAAACCCTGCAGGCGGCTGCGGTACACCTGGGCGTTGCAAGGCTTCAACCCAGCAACGTGCCTGTCAAAACCCCTTTCGCCCTTGCCCTCCCCGCAAAGGCCGCGGTGCGCAATGCGCCTATGGGCTACGACGTGCGCTCGCCCCAGTTCACACCGGCGGCCCAGGCCGTGGCCAAAGCCGGCCTGGCGGGTCCCGCCGCGGCATCCGCCCATCCGGTCTTGCAGCAAACCCTGGACCGCGCTGTGGCCAAGGGTTTTATTCCTGCAGCCGAAAAAACGGCCGTCTACGACAAGATTTTGCAAATGGCGGACAACCACCGCTTTTCGCCCGACGACTTTGCCCGCATGACGCTCATGGAAAGCGACGGCATGAACCCGCGCGCCAGCAACCAGCGCTGCCACGGCATCATCCAGTTTTGCGACGGCCCGTCGCGCGGTGCGGCGTCTGCCGGTTACGGCGCCAATCCGAAAGCGATCCTGGACCTGAGCGTGCACAAGCAACTCAGCTTGGTGGACAAGTATTTCGACGACGTAGGCCTGAAAAGCCAGGGCCCCGCCGGCTTGGAAGACCTGTACCTCTCAGTGCTCAACCCGGCCTCGCGTGCGCAGGCCCAAAGCAACGCGCCACTCAATATCCAGGGCCAACAGGCCCGCGCCCTGCACGTGGGCAGTGACACTGCCGCCCCCATTACCCGCCAGTCCATCCGACAAGGGCTGCTGCAAAACGCAGCGACCCGTTTGGGCGAGATGCTGCCTCCCACGCTGCGCGTGCAGGCACAGCGCGCGAAGCAATACGTCGAAAACAACCTGCCTTAACTTGCCAGGTGCGTGGCGGGTGGTGGCCCAGCGCAATTTCCCGACAGCGGCAAAAGTTTGCCGCCCCGGCAGCCCCCTGCGCTTGAGCCCTGCTGCGCTTTGCCCTTTGGTGCCATTTCACCCCCTTGCCGGCCCTGAAAAAAGCGGCAATCCAGGCATGGCATGCAAGTTGCAGTAAAGGTCATCACAAGCGGGTTTTGCGGCAACGGTGTCGGCAAACCGGCAAGTCAACCTGGAGCAATGGAGAGCGCATGAACATCATTGACAACACCTTTAGCCTGCATGAGAAGGCGCTGGGCATGCGCAGCCAGCGCATGGAAGTGCTGTCGCGCAATATTGCCAATGCCGACACGCCCAACTTCAAAGCCCAGGACATTGATTTCCGCCAGGTTCTCAAAGACACGCAAGACACCAGCATGCGCACCACCGACGCAGCGCACATCCCCGTGGGCGACCCGGGTGACGCCAGCGGCCTGAAATACCGCACCCCTTTTAACGTGGCCTTCGACGGCAACACGGTCGAATTGCCCGTGGAACAGGCCAAGTTCGGCCAGTACGCCGCCGACTACCAGACCACCCTGAGCATTTTGGAAAACCGCATCAGCGGCATTCGCAAAGCACTGCGCGGAGACTAAGCAATGGCACTTGACAATATTTTCGGCATCGCCGGCTCGGCCCTGAATGCGCAAACGGTGCGCATGAACGCCACCGCCTCCAACCTGGCCAATGCCGGCACGGTGGCGAGTTCCGACAAAGACGCCTTTCGCGGCAAGCGCGTCACCTTCAAGGCCATCATGGACGCGCAAGCCAATGGCGCAAACGCTGACAACAAAGGCGGCGTCAAGGTAGCGGCTATTTCCGACGACCCCAAATCGATCTCCCGCATGTCCGACCCGGGCAACCCTGCCGCCGACAAAGACGGCTACATCTACCTCTCCAACGTCAATGAGATGTCCGAGATGGTCGAAATGATGGCTGCGGCCCGCTCCTACCAAAACAACGTTGAAGTCGTCAACACCGCGCGCCAACTGATGCTGCGTACGTTGGACATCATCAAAAGCTGATTACCTCGGAAACACACCCCTATGGCAAACCTCGACCTTCTGAACTCCTCATCGGCACTGACGAACACCGCTTGGGCATCGGCTGTGCCCAGCGGCATCAAGACCACTGCAGGCGCGGCGCAAGCAGCGCTCACTGCAAACACCGGCCAGTCCTCGATGGGGCAGAGCGACTTTCTGACGCTGTTTACTACCCAACTGAAAAACCAGGATCCCTTGGACCCGGTGAAAAACGAGGCCTTCGTGGCACAGCTTGCACAGTTCTCGCAACTTGAAGCAACCACGAACATGGCGTCGAGCCTGACGAACTTCACCACGTCCATGGCCAGCAGCCAGATCACGAGCAGCGCCGGTTTGATCGGCGCCAAAGTCGCGGTGCCCGACGGCCCGGCAGTGCTGGTCTCGGGTCAGACCGTGCCCGCCACCATTTCCCTGCCCAACGGCGCCGATGGCGTGCAACTCAAGGCGTATGACTCCACCGGCGTTTTGGTGAGCACGCAAACTGCCGGAGCCCAGACGGCTGGCGACATGCTGTTCAACTGGAACGGACAAGACGACACCGGCAACGCGCTGCCTGCTGGCACCTACCGTTTTGTGGCCAGCGCCGTAGTGCAGGGCAAGACCGTTACGCCGAGCGTGAGCACCATGGCCACCGTGCTCGGTGTGAGCCAGCAGCCCGACAAATCGATGTTGCTGCAAGTGACGGGTGGCAAGACCATCAAGCTGTCTGACGTCACCAAAATTTTCGGCTAAGCCCTCCCTTTTCGCTCTACCCAATACCGGAGTAACTCACCATGTCCTTCTATACCTCTCTGACCGGCCTGAACGCTGCCACCGCCATGCTCGGCGTGACCGCCAACAACATTGCCAACGTGGGCACCACCGGCTTCAAGCGCTCACGCGCTGACTTCGGTGACATTTTTGCCACCTCGCCACTGCAAAAGGCCTCCAGCACCGTCGGTCAAGGTGTGTCGCTGAAACAGGTGAGCCAAGAGTTCAGCCAGGGCAATATTTCGTTCTCGTCCAACGCGCTGGACTTGGCGGTTACCGGTGACGGTTTCTTCCCCATGCGCTCGGCCGATGGCCTGCAAGAAACCTACACCCGCAACGGCTCGTTCTTGCTCAACGAGCAGTACAACGTGGTCAACTCGGCGGGCCAGCGCTTGATGGCAGCGACGGTGGACTCGACCGGCAGCGCCAACGTGAACGACCGTGTGGTCTTGACCATCCCGCAAAAAACCACGGGCGAAGCCAAGCAAACCTCGCAAGTGTCACTGGGCCTGAACTTTCCGGCCGACGCCAGCGTGATCACCGCCGCCTTCAACCGCACCAACCCTGCTACCTACAACAAGAGCACCGCCTTTACCGTGTACGACGCCGGCGGCAACGGCTACTTGGCCACGGTGTACTACACCAAGACCAAAAACGCCGACTCGACCAGCCCTACCAACACCTGGCAAACGCACGTGTTTGTGGGTGAAGACGCGGTGAACGCATCCTTGCAACAAGCCACGGACTCCAATGGCTCCAAGCTCTATGTCAACCAGTACGGTCAGCTCGCGCCCTACAGCCAGGTCAAAGACGAATTGACCACGGCCAAGACGGAACTCTTTTCACTCAATGACCTGACCGACAAGCGCAATTCCATCCCCGCAGGGATCAAGGGAACGGCAGTTACGGCGTACGACTTCAGCAATGGTGTCAACTTCAAAACCATGAATGACACCGCAAACACGCAGGCTGTCGCAGCCGGGGTTACCGCAGCGGTGACAGCGGCATTGGCCATCACACCCCAGGTTGGAACCCAGGCCGCAATCACTGCCGCTGCTACTGCCGCGGCCACCACCGCAGTGATGGCCAAAACCTATCCTAGCGATTCGGACATTGCAGCGGCAATGGCAGACCCAAGCACCGTGACAGGTCTAAGCGCAGCCATCACCACCGCCGTTGCCGCCCTGACCGGAACGCCCACGGACGCCCAAATCGCCGACGCCACCAAAGCAGCAACCGCCAACGTGCTGGCCACGGCCAATGCGATTGCCGCGCTCGGCACGTCACCGAGCGCTGTTCAGTTGGCAGCGGCAACGGCCGCAGCGGGTGCTGTGACCTATTACGACAAGCTCACGACAGACCTGCAAACCATGTTCAAGGTCGACATCGACGGCAGCGGCAACCCCGTGAACGTCGACCTGAGCTATTTGGTCGGCGCCGACTCGAAGATCAACGGGGCTGAAATGGCCGCGGAAGTAACCAACCAACTGAACAAAAAGTTTGGCGATGAGTCCTACTTTGACCTCACCGACCCCAACAGCCGCACTCTGCAGGTAACCAGCAGCCGGCTGAACACCACCACCGGAACAACCACGGTGACCACCACGGAACACCCTATTCAAATTAACCTGGTACCGGGACAAGATGGCCTACCTGCGAACCCTAAGCAAGTAACCACGGAACAGATGGTTGCAGCTATGCAAGCGCAACTCGACAGCAACCCGATTGACGCGGCAACCACACCAAAAACGACCAACACTATCAAAGTCAGCTACGACTACAGCACCTCGAGCTTCAAATTTACGGACGGACTCCAAACGATCAAACTCAGCACGCCCAACACCGTTCTCAAGAACGACCTGTTCCAGCTGACTCCCACACCGACCGTGCTGGATTCCACCACGGGCCACTATGACGCCAAGGTCATTCCCAACGGCCTGGCCATTCGCCTGCCCACCGAGCAGCGCTACGGCATGCAAATGACCTACGACTCGGTGAACAAGATGTTCACTCTGCAGTCAGGTACCACCGGCGACAAGTCCAGCATCGCGATCACGGGCGTAGCGTCGAACTCCGTGGGTGAACAAGTCTTTGGCTTTACCGCCAACGGCAGTGCCACCGATGCCCCCGTCAACCTGGTCACCACCTCGGCCGTGGCACTGCGTGGTATTGCGTCCACCCCGGCAACCGCCGTGGGCACCACCCCGCTGAAAAACATCTCCAGCAACTTTGCGGTGGACAACACCAACAACTCCTTTGTGGTGACGGTCGACGGCGTCAAGGCCACGGTGGTGATTCCACCCCGGCCCGACTATTCGCTCGACACCTTCAAGGCCGAGCTGCAAAAAGGCATCAACGCCATGGGCGCCAACAGTCCGACCGGCCAACCCCTCACCGTCAACGGTGTGAAAGTCGCCTACGATGACGTGAACAAGCGCTTCACCTTCACCAGCGGCACCACAGGGTCCAACTCCTTCATCAAAATTTCGGGCAGCGCAGACTGGGGTATGGACCAGGTGGAAGCTGCACGCGGCACCGACTCCACTTGGATCAAGCCCACGCAACACGCTGATTCCGTCTCTGGCGTATCCCAGCCCAAATACATCGACGGCCAAGGCAATGAGACAACGAGTGGCGACGGTTTTGTGAACCTGCCCACCTGGTCACCGGTTTACCTGACCAAAGGCGAGTTGACCTTTAGCACGGCGGGTAAATTGGTCTCGCCAGTGCAAGGCACGCAATTGGAGCCCGTCTACCTTGCAGGTGGTAAGGGTGTGTTGACGATCAACGTCAACTACTCCGCGTCTACCCAGTACACATCGCCCTTTGCCGTGTTGTCGCAGTCGCAAGACGGCGCACCGGAAGGTGACCTGGTGGGTGTGACGATTGGCAATGATGGATTGGTCAGCGCCTCGTTCTCCAACGGCACGCAAAAGTCGCTGGCCAAAATTTTGCTCGCCAACTTCTCCAGTCCCGTGGGCTTGCGCCAGATGGGTGACTCCACCTTCTTGGCTTCGGCTGCCTCGGGCAAGGCCACACTGGGTAACGCAGGTTCTGCCGGTTTCGGTACCTTGCGTGCCGGTGCAACAGAACGTGCCAACGTGGACTTGACGCAAGAGCTGGTGGACTTGATCACCGCCCAGCGTAACTTCCAGGCCAATGCCAAGGCGATTGAAACCAGTTCGACGATGACCTCGGCCATCATCAACCTGCGCTCATAAGCCAACTGACACCCCCTTAAGGAGCGAGCACCATGGATCGGATGGCCTTTAACGCCTCAGTGGCGATGAGCGAGCACACCATTGGCCGGCAAATGTCCGTCAATGAGCTCGCCAACGTCACCACCACGGGCTTCAAGCGCAGTTTTGAAGCCGCCATGCGCACCGTGGCGGTGGACGGTCCCGGTATGAAAAGCCGCTTTCAGCCGCAGACATTTGCCGAGGATTACATCAGCATGAAGGCCGGCCCGGTGGTGGCCACTGGCAACGACCTGGACGTGGCCTTGAGTGGCAGCACCGTCATGGGCGTAACGGCGGGCGACGGCGCACTGGCATTCACCCGGCGCGGCGACCTGCGGATCAACGCCAGCGGCGTGCTTGAAAACGGCGCAGGAATTCTCGTGCGCGGTCAAAACGGCGGCGCCATCACCATCCCACCGGGCGTGCGGGTCACTATTCGCTCGGACGGCACGGTGTTTGGCAGCGACCCGGCCCAGCCTGCGAACACGCCCCCATTGCAGATTGGCGCATTGCTGCTGCGTGACGCCAGCACCACACCCTTGCAGCGCCGTGAGGACGGCCTGTTCGCCGTCTCCGGAACCGATCCGGGCACTGACATCACCCCTGGCCCGGTGCCACCCAACCTGACGCCCGGTGCGCTAGAGGGCAGCAACGTCAACGCCCTGTCCATCATGGTCAAGCTCATGGACCAGAGCCGCTCGTTTGAGCAGCAAGTCAACCTGATTAAAGAAAGCAAGACTTGTGACGAATCTGGTGCAACCATGATGAAAGCCAGCTGACGGTTTTTCTAGGCACGCGCCTTGCTTATAGCCCTATAACTTAACAATCCCTGGAGCAGTCAATGGACGCATCAATGTGGGTGGCCAAAACAGGCCTCG
Source organism: Comamonadaceae bacterium (assembly GCA_947378275.1). Lineage (GTDB taxonomy): Bacteria > Pseudomonadota > Gammaproteobacteria > Burkholderiales > Burkholderiaceae_C > Allorhodoferax. The sequence continues at coordinate 5,948 of CANCJD010000002.1, read as the reverse complement.
ACGCGCAGCAGACGCGCATGAATGTGATTTCCAATAACTTGGCCAACGTGAACACCACGGGCTTTAAGCGCGATCGCGCGGTTTTTGAAGACTTGCTGTACCAAAACGTGCGCCAGGCCGGCGGCCAAACCGGCGCCACCACACAAGCGCCCACCGGCTTGATGCTGGGCACCGGTGTGCGCGTGGTCGCCACCGAAAAGCTCAACGTGCAGGGCAATATGATCAACAGCCAAAATCCGCTGGATTTGGCGATTGCGGGTGACGGACACTTCCAGATCACCCAGGCCGACGGCACCACTGCCTACACGCGCGACGGCAACTTCAAGGTGTCGGCAACCGGACAACTGGTCACCTCCAACGGCGCGCCGCTGCAGCCAGCCATCACCATTCCACCCACGGCCGCCAGCGTTACGGTCGGCCGCGACGGCACTGTGTCCGTGGAATTGCAAGGTGGCGCAGGCCAGCAGGTTCTCGGACAAGTGTTGATCGCCCGCTTCATGAACCCCGCCGGTCTACAAGCCGCCGGTCAAAACATGATGCTGCAAACCCCCGCCAGCGGCGTGCCGCAAGTGGTGCCACCAGGCACCGCAGGCGCAGGCACCTTGATGCAGGGCACGCTGGAAGCATCCAACGTCAACGTGGTGGAAGAAATGGTCAACATGATCGAAACCCAGCGCGCTTACGAGATCAACTCCAAGGCGATCTCTGCGGTGGACGGCATGCTGAAATACATCAACCAGAACATGTAATTGGCCAACCCCATGAAACATGTTTTGCTCGCCCTGACCGCCCTCGCCTTGAGCGCATGCTCGGTCTTGCCGCGCGAGCCGCTGGCGCACTCCGAAGGTTTTCGTCCGGTGTACCCGGTAGCGCTTGCCCAGCCCCAAATGGCCACCGGTGCGATTTACAACGGTTCACAGAGCGAAGCTTTTTTTGGCCGGGGCCGCGCCTTTCAGGTGGGTGACGTGATCACCGTGATCCTGGACGAGTCAACGCAAGCCGGTCGCACCCAAAGCGGCGTGGTCAAGCGCACTTCCAGCAACGACGTCGTGCCTTCGGGCATGGGTGGCGGATTGCTCTCGGGTGCCAACCTCTTGGGCGGCTCCATCAAGAACGAAGGCAGCGGCACCGCCGACCAGACCGCCACGCTCAAGGGCTCGGTCGCCGTGTCGGTAATTGACGTCATGAGCAATGGCAACCTGGTGCTGCGTGGCGAAAAGCAACTCGCACTCACCGAAGGCGCCGAGATCATCCAGGTCGCCGGCGTCGTGCGCCCCGACGATATTGCACCCAACAACACCGTTGCATCGCGCCGTTTGGCCAATGCACAAATCACCTACCGCGGCACAGGCGATATGGCTGCGGCCAGCCGCGCCGGTTGGGCCACCAGCGGCCTGTTGAAACTCTGGCCTTTCTAAAGGCTGAAAGCTCCACCACCATGCGAAAACTCCTCCACTCCCTGCCCTTGGCGGTCTTGCTGTGGGTGTTGCCGTTCTCGCTGGCGCATGCCGACCGCATCAAAGACCTGACCACCATGGCCGCCATGCGCGGCAACCAGCTCATCGGCTACGGCCTGGTCGTTGGTTTGCAAGGCACGGGTGACGGCTCTGACCTGTCGTTCACCACCCAGAGCATGAAAACCCTGCTCAACCGCATGGGCGTGAACCAAGAAAACCCCTTGAGCGACTATGAAGCGGCCACCAGCGGCGGCAAGATTGACCTCAAAAACGTGGCCGCGGTGATGATCACCGCCGACCTGCCGGGCATGTCCAAGCCCGGCCAGCGCATTGACATCAATGTCTCCGCCATTGGCAAAGCCACCAATTTGCGCGGCGGCAGTTTGCTGCTGACCAGCCTGCGTGGTGTGGACGGACAAATCTATGCGCTCGCCCAAGGCTCACTCACGGCCACCGGCATTGATGTTGGCGCTGCAGGCTCCAAAGTGTCCACCGGCGTGACAACCTCGGCCCGTATTCCGGGCGGCGCCACCGTCGAAAAAGCGGTAGATAACTCGTTTGACAAAGCCGACAACGTACTTTTGAACCTGCGCGACGGCGACTTCACCACCGCGTCAAGCATCATCCAAGCCATCAACACCAAGTTTGGCGGTGACGTGGCCAGCGCCTTGGACAGCGTGTCCATCGTAGTGCGCGCGCCCATGGACAGCAGCCAGCGGGTGTCGTTCATGAGCATGATCGAAAACATCGATGTGCAGCCCGGCGAACCACCGGCACGCATTGTGGTCAACGCCCGCACCGGCACGGTGGTGATCAGCCGCAATGTACGGGTGCTCGCCGCCGCCGTAAGCCACGGCACCATCAGTGTCTCGGTGGCCATGACCAACGATGTATCGCAGCCAGGCATGTTGTCCAACGGAACGACCAAAGAAGTTCAGAACGCCGACGTCAAAGTGTCCGAGCCCAACAAACCCATGTTCCTGTTCCAGCCCGGTGTCGACCTGCGCCAGATCGTGGACGCCGTCAACCAAGTGGGCGCCACGCCGTCGGCCCTGATCGCGATTTTGGAAGCGCTCAAAAGTTCTGGCAGCCTGCGCGCCGAGCTGCTGGTGATTTAAAGCCCATCGCCATGGAAACGAACCCCAGCGCCCTGCCCCCCGCCCCTGCCAGCACGGGCGTTACCGGCTCCTACCTCGACTTCGGCGGCTTGGGCGCCCTCAAGGGCCAGGCCCGCACCGACGCCAAGGCTGCCACCCGCGAAACCGCGCAGCAGTTTGAGGCCATGTTCCTGCAGATGATGATGAAGACCATGCGCGACGCCACGCCCAAGGCCGACTTGGTCGAATCGTCCGCCAAAGACACGTTTGAAGGCATGTTTGACAAAGAGGTGTCCGTGTCCATGGCCAAGCGCAATGCGCTGGGACTGGCCGACATGCTGGTCAAGCACATGCCCGACACGACTGCGGCCCAGCCCAGCACGGCGGCCATGCTCGAAGCCCGCAACAACAAAGGCATGTCCTTGCAGGCCGAACCGGCCAAGGCCATGTCCCTGAACGCAGCGCCACCCGTATTGGCCCCCTTGCCGCGCGTGGGTGGCCCCATACCACTGACGCAGCGCTTTGGGCCCACACAAGCCAGCAGCCAAGCGCCTGACGGAGACACGCCATGAGCGACATCGCAGGCATTGCAGGCAACGCGGTATCGGCCTACCAAAACGCGCTGTCCACCGTCAGCAACAACATCGCCAACGTCGCCACCGACGGCTATTCGCGCCAGGACGTATCGCTAGCAGCCCTGCCCGTTACCAAGTCGGGCGGCCTGTTTTTGGGCTCGGGCGTCGTGGTCAACAGCGTCAAACGGCAGTACGACGCATTTGTCGAATCCAACCTGCGCAACACCAACAGCGACGTGTCCGCCCAAGGACCCATGGTCAACTATGCCAACCGCGTGGTCGATGTGATGGGCGGCCAAACCATGGGCCTGAACACGGCCTTGGACCAATTTTTTACCTCGGCACGCGCGCTGTCGGCCGACACCTCGTCCACCGTGCTGCGCAGCAGCTTTGTGCGTGACGCCCAAGGCGTGGCGCAACGGTTTGGGCAATTGTCCCAGCAGCTCAGTTTGATCGAGAACGAAACCCAAAGCGCGATCGACAACGCCGTCTCGCAGGTGAACACGCTGACCAAACAGCTCGGCGTGGTCAACGGCCAGCTCACCAAGCAATTGACGGAGGCGGCCCAACCGCCCGACCTGCTGGACCAGCGCGACTTGTTGCTCAAGGACTTGTCCACTTTTGCGCATGTCAACACGCGCTTTAGCACCAACGGCCAAGTCACCGTGAGCCTGGGGCCCACGGTCAACCAAGACGTGGTGGTCAGTGCCACGACGGTCACCCCCATCGGTGCCAATTACAACGCTGCATCCTCTGAAAAAGCGGCCCTGATGCTGGACCCCTATGGCAAAGCCACGCCCTTGGCAGGCATTACCAGCGGCACCTTGTCGGGCCTGATGGCCTTTCGTGCGCAGGTGCTGGGCAACTCCCAAAGCGCGCTGGACAACCTGGCCAAAACCTTTGTAGACCAGACCAACACCATCCATGAACAAGGCGTGGACGCTTACGGAAACCCCGGGCAGGCCCTGTTCAAGATTGACCCGACTGCAAGCTATGCCGCCGCCGGCATGACGGTGGCTTTTGACGATCCCCTGCTGGTGTCTGCCGCCGCGCAGTTTCGGGTCACCCAAGGCTCCAACAACACCAGCAGCACCAACGCGACCCTGGCCTACACCGACCCGGCTTCTGTTCCAGGCGCGTCCCCCCCAAGCTTGACCAGCGCACTGGTCAACAACGACAACCCCAGTGCAGCCAAAACGGTGACCGTCTCGCGCAGCATTCCTGCCACGGCTGTGGCAGTCATTCCCAGCGGCATGCAAGATGTAAGCATCTACCTCGACAGCCTGCAGCCGGGACAACAGCTGCAGGTGTTGACGCGCGACGGACGCCAGCTCATCGGTCAGTCCATGGCCAATGACAGCGCGCTGCTCGGAAGCGTCATGACCCAGGACAACGGCTTTGCGGCAGGCGCCAGCTACAGCGACGCTTACCTCAACGGGGCCAACAACGGCTACAAAGGCATGCAGGTGTTTTACGGCGCCCAAGCCAGCGTCCAGCTCCAGCCCATCTACAACAGCAAGGACCAGATTTCCGGTACCAAGCCTTTTGCCGCCCAGCTGCAAAGTGGCCGCGTGCAGGATTTGTCCAACGGGATTGCGGCCAATGCGCTCACGCTCGACGGCGTTGCCCTGCCTGCGCTGGCCGGGCCGGTTGCAGACGCAGCGGCGGTCGCCTACTGGATCAACAATGCCGAAACGACACCCGGCGTCAAGGTCAGCACGCAGACCGGTGTGAGCGCCAGCGCGTTCAACGACATTCGGATTGACGCCAGGCAGCTCAACCTCACGACCTCGTCCTTGGTGCTCAATGGCGTCAGCATCAACACCGCCGGTTTGGGTACACCCCAAGACCTGGTCGCTGCCATCAACGCAGCGCCCACCAGCAATGTAGTGGCCACCCTGACGGACAGTGGCCAGTTCGTGCTGTCCAACGCCGCAGGCCACGAAGGTGAGAACATCACCATCTCCAACCTGGTCAACACGGGTTCGCCCAACAGCCTGGGCATTGCCGGGGGAATCTACCGCGGCCAGATCAGCCTGACCCAGCCACTCACCGACGCCAATGGCGCGCCGGTTACCAAGCCCATTCAGCTCGGCTTTGGCAGCGCTGGCGGCCCGGCCGATTTGGCGCAACTGGGTTTTCGCACTGGCGCGTTCATGAGCGGTCAGACCAAAGATGACTTGGTCGTTTTGGTCACGGGTTCCGCAGGGGTTGCCACCGTGTCGGCCAGCTATTCTGGCCAGCCCATCGACGCCAAACAGGCGCTGCGTACCAACCCCATGAAAGTGGAGTTTTTGTCGGACACCCACTACCAAATTACCGACGTCTTCACCAACACCGTGGTGGCCGACCGCGTGCTTGATCCAAGCCACCTGGACCCGGGCATCAGCTACCAGGGCCTGCAGCTCACGTTTACCTCGCCGCCTAAACAAGGCGACCAGTTCACCATGGACGGCAACTCGGACGGCGTGGGCAATAACGAGAACATGCTCGCCCTCAACGCCCTGGAAAGCAAGGCGGTGGTCGGCAACAAGACCTTGTCCAACGCCTACATCGACCACGTCAATGAAATGGGCAATATTGCCCACCAGGCGACCATTTCGCAAACCGCGCTGACCGTGGTGCATGACCAGGCTGTCACCTCACGCGACCAGGTGGCCGGCGTGAGCTTGGACAAAGAAGCCGGTGACCTGATCCGCTACCAGCAGGCCTACCAGGCCGCAGCCAAAGCCCTGCAAGTCGCCAGCCAACTGTTCGACAGCGTGCTGCAAATCCGCTAAACCCGAAGACACCACCATGCAGATATCCACCAGCCTGTT
>CANCJD010000001.1 GCA_947378275.1 Comamonadaceae bacterium | reverse complement strand
GAACTTGGCAATCGCTTTCAAACGCCCACGCTTATCGGCTGTAAATTTTTAATGATCTACGTAGAGCCAAAACCCTACTTTTTTTGCTTCGCCGTGATCAGCGAAGCCTTCGATTATGACACAGTTTTTGAGACTGAAGCAAAAAACTTGGAATTTTTTCTTTCCAGTCCGCCGTTGTGTGTTGCAACGGGAGGGCTAGTCTAACCTGATTTAGGCGAGGCCTCAAGCGTTTTGAAAAAGAAATTCGCCTATGTGGATGCTGCACATGCAGTTAGACACCAGGCAATCCTAGACGCACGGGTGCTAGCACGTGAAAGGCTGAGACCGCAGTTTCAAGGCGCCTCTCTCTTGTTTTTATGCCAGACCGAGGCAGCAGGCGCTATGGGAGACCTCCTTAGCGCCAAAGTGGCTGTCACGCTAAGGACAAAAGTTCCACCGGGCCTGGGCTTAAATCGCTGCTATGGGAAATCTATATTTGGTGCGCCATGGCCAGGCCTCGTTTGGTGCAGAAGACTATGACCAACTCAGCGAACTGGGTGTGCGCCAAAGCGTGCGCCTGGGAGAGTACTTTGCCAAAAGGGGGCTGCGGTTTGACACGGTGATCATGGGCAGCTTGCGCCGCCACGCGCAGACTTGGGGCGGGATTGCCCAGGGGGCGGGCCTTGCGGCAGAGCCGCTGGTTTGGCCGGGGCTCAACGAGTACGACAGCAGCGCTGTGATCCAGGCGATTCACCCTTATCCTTTGGAGAAGCCAGACACACCAGAGATGTACCGCGCACACTTTCGCCTCCTGCGCGACGGGCTGACACAGTGGATGAACGGGGTCGTTAGCCCCACCGGAATGCCCACCTACCAGGAATTTGTGCACGGCGTAACCAGCGCGTTGGACCATGTGCGCACCAATTGCAGCGGCAACGTGCTGATCGTGAGCAGCGGCGGACCGATTTCTACGGCCATCGGGCATTTGCTGGGAACCACGCCGGAGACGACGGTGGAGCTGAATTTCCGCATCCGCAACAGCTCGCTCACCGAGCTGGTGTTTACGCCCAAGCGGCACATGCTGGTGACTTACAACACCCTGCCCCACCTGGATGATGCCGAGTACGCGTCTTGGGTCACCTACGCCTGAGTGACCCGCGCCAGCACAGCCTTTTTGCGGGGCTGTAGGTGCTGGTTGATTACGGTGACAAGGTGCTCAGAGGCAAGCGTTGCACCTCAGCGAGCAGTTGTGCCAGCGAGCGGCCGGCGGCTTGCACGATCTGCTGGCCTTTGTTGGCTGTGGCAGCCGCAGCATTGCCCACGGCGCCAGCGGCGTTGTAATCCTGGATCTGCCAGGCCAACTTGGCAGATTTGCCGTTGCCCAGAATGTCAAACTGTGCAGCCCGGGCTTGCGAACTGGACGCAAAGTGCTGCGCTTTGTCCATATCCACCTTGTGGGGCGCCAGCGCCAGCATCATTGAGGTCTCGATGTCGCCGGCATGGATGCCAAAGCGGTGCTCCTCGGCGCTGAACAGGGCGTTGACGTCCTCGCCTTGTGGCCCGATAAGCGGCAGGCCGTACCAGTTGACACTGAAGACCAGCATGCCCAGACGTGCGCGCAGGTCACGCGCCACGATATCCATGAAGTTGGCCTGGCCGCCGTGGGCGTTGAAGATCACCATTTTTTTGACCCCGGTAGCGGCCACGCTCTCGCCCATGTCGGTCCACAGACGGATCAGCGTCTCGGCCTTAAGCGTAAGGGTGCCAGCAAAGCGCGCGTGTTCCGGACTAAAGCCCACGGCCTGGGTCGGCAGGAACAAGGCGCTCGAATCGGGTGCCAGGTGGGACAAGGCGGCGGCCACGACACCGTCGGCGATGCAACTGTCCACCAGCAGCGGCAGGTGGGGTCCATGCTGCTCGGTGGCGGCCACGGGCAGCACGGCGATGGTTTGCGCGATGCGGCCACTGGTTTGCAGGGCTTGAAAGTGCGCCGTGCTGTGGTCGGCCCAGTAGCGGGAAGGATGGGCAGTGGCGTTGGACATGGCAGGGCTCTCTAGGTTATCCAGGTGATGGCGGGCTGAATCGGTCAGGGCGTGGCGGGGACAGCGTGGCGCTGCTGGCGCTCGGTGTTCCGAACAGCCGTTCCTGCTACGGGCGCGGCTTGGCGGGGCAAATGGCCTAGCAATGCCAGTGGCGACGCGCGGGCGCCACTGCCCACATAGTCTGCCAACAAGGCGGCGCGCACTGCGACAGGTGGCAAGGCGCGCTCATGGCAGAGATAGTCAAACAGCGCGTCCACCAATAGCTCGGGCGTCAAGCCGCTGGTGCGCTGCTGGCTGCGCCACAGCCAGTCGGCAAACGCGGCAAAAGCCAGAAACGGCGAAGGCGCGTCCAGCAGCAAAGCCAGCGTTAGGCCAAAGCGCCCGGAGTTGGCGACCAAGTCCCAATAGCGGGCCAGGCGGACAAAAGCCTGCACCTGTGCGGCGCTGACGGCGTCGGTCTGCACCACGGTGTAGGGCGGCGCGGAGTCAAAGACCATGCCAGGCAAGATCTTGGTGGCCAGCGGCGTGCCGCGCAGGCGCTTGAGCACGCCGAGCTGGATTTCGTGCGGGCGCCAGGACCACAGCGTGTCAAAGCCCTTGCCAAAGCTTTCCCAGCTCTCGCCGGGCAGGCCAAAAATCAGATCGGTATGCAAATGCGCGTGGCTGGCGGTGACGAGCCAGCGCAGATTGGCCTCGGTTTTGGCGGCATCCTGGCGGCGGGAAATGGCGTGTTGCACCGCCGGATTGAGGCTTTGGATGCCGATTTCGAACTGCAGCACACCGGCGGGAAAACGGGCGATGCAGGCCTTAAGCCGCTCGGGCAATTGGTCGGGCACCAGTTCGAAGTGCACAAACAGCGGCTCTTGTGGCTCGGCGTCCAGCCGGGCCAAAAAGAACTCCAGAATCTGCACCGAGGCGTCGATTTTGAGGTTGAAGGTGCGGTCCACAAATTTAAAGGTGCGCGCACCCCGGGCGTAGAGCGCCGCAAGTTCGGCCAAAAAGGCCTCCAGGTCAAACGCCCAGGCAGTCTTGTCCAGGGCGCTGAGACAAAACTCGCATTTGAAGGGGCAGCCGCGCGAGGCCTCCACGTAAAGCACCCGCTGCGCCAGGTCAGTGTCGCTGTACTGGGCGTAGGGCAAGGCAATGTCGTCCAGCGAGGGCTGTTCCCCGGCGATCACCTTCATCAGCGGCCGGGGGCCATGCACCAGAGCGCGGCAAAGTTTAGGGAAGCCGACGTCGCCCCAGCCGGTAATCACATAGTCGGCTAAGGCGACGATGGCTTGGTCGGCCAGCTCATGGCTGACTTCTGGGCCGCCAAGCACCACCTGCACGTCAGGGCGCTGCGCCTTGAGCAGGGAGATCACCGCAGTGCTGGGAACAACGTTCCATATATAGATGCCAAAACCCACAATGCGCACGGCCCCGGGCTGAGCTGGACCGAGCGCAGCCGCCAAGGAGTCCACGATGTCTTGCGGGGCGCGGTGAATGGTGAATTCCTGCAGCGTGGTGCGGGCGTCCAGGTCGGCGCCGCCATGGCGCGCCATATTGGCGCGCAAATACCGCAAGCCCAGGGAGGCGTGGATGTATTTGGCGTTCAAAGTGGCCAGGACGATGCGGTGCGGCATGGCCCTATTATCAAAGCATGGCACGCAACAGCACCGGAGAATCCTTTTTTGCCTGGGACGGCGACGTTCTGGTGGTCAATATCTTGGGCAAACCGGCGGCCAGCAAAGATGCGATTGGCAAGCCCAAGGGCACGCAGCTCAAGGTGAGCGTGACCGCAGCGCCGCAAAACGGCAAGGCCACGGACCACATGGTGCGCTTTCTGGCGCCGCTGTTTGGCGTGGCGGTGCGCGACATTGAGGTGGTGTTCGGGCAAGAAAACGTCAACAAGCAGTTGCGCATCCAGTCTCCCAAAAAACTCCCGGCCGTATTCACCACGCCGCCGGTTTAGCTGCGAACTGCCACAATCGTGCCAGCGCCGCCGCTTGTGCAGCGGGCTTTTTGACTGAACCATTCAATGCCGTCGCACTTTGCCTTTTCCACCCCGTTGTCCGCCCTAGGTCGCCTGATGCGCCGTGCGGCAAGCAGGCATGCGCTGCTGTGGGCGATCGCCTGCTTGGCTCCCGCGTTTGCCGCAAGCGCTGCCCAGCCCCGGCTCGATTTACAAGCGTCCACTGGCGCCGTGGTGCAAACGCCCGAGGTGCGCGCCGAATTGGTGGCTTATGCGCCCCAAGGCGTTGGTAAAGGCGCGCCGGTGGAACTAGGCCTGCTGCTGCAACACCAGCCGGGATGGCACACCTACTGGAAAAACCCCGGCGACTCGGGCCTGCCCACCGAGCTGCGCTGGACCTTGCCCGAGGGCCTGCAAACCAGCGCAGTGCACTGGCCCACGCCACACAAGATCAAGATCGGGCGGCTGGCCAATTTTGGCTACGAAGACACGGTCTTGCTGCCGGTAACCGTGACCGTCACTCCCAGCTTTCGCCCAACGCCCAGCGCCAGCGACATCGCCGTGCACCTAAGCGCGTCCTGGCTGGTGTGCCGCACCGAATGCATTCCGCAGGACGGTGAATTTGAACTGCGCCTGCCCCTGCAAGGCTCAGTGGCAACGCAGCGCACACTGTTTGACGCGGCCCGCGCCGCACGCCCCACGCCACTGGTGGGCAAAGTGCAGGCGCAACTTGATGGCGAAAGTCTGCTGCTGAGTGCGCAGGGTCTGCCCCCGCAATGGCAGGGCAAGGCGATTGCGGTGTTTCCCGAGGCGGTAGACGTGTTTGTCACTACCGCCAGTGCCACGCCGAGCGACCCGGTGCGCAAGACTGAGATCACGGGCGCGGCAACCGCCGCCCCACCCGAGGCGGGAACGCAAACCTGGCGAGGCGCGACTTGGAGCGCGCGTTTACCCTTGTCGCCCCAGCGCAGCGCGCGCCCAGCGCAGATCGGCCTGCTGTTGGCGCTAGACGGCCTGAGCGTGCAGACGTTGGCCGATGTCAGCGGCACCTGGCCTGACAAGGCGACGTCCGCGCCCGCAAGCAGCGACGTGGCGACAGCGCCTTTGCGCGCCCTAGCGGCGCCTGGTGATACCGGCGGCCTGTGGTGGGCGCTGGTGGCTGCCTTTGTGGGTGGCCTGATTCTGAATTTGATGCCCTGCGTGTTTCCAGTACTGGCCATCAAGGTGCTGGGCTTTGCCAGCCATTCGGACGAGGGCAGCGTCTCACGACGCGTGATTGGTATGGCCTATACGGCTGGCGTGGTGCTGTCGATGGCCGCGCTGGGTGGCGCCTTGTTGGCGCTGCGCGCCGGGGGCGAGCAGCTGGGATGGGGCTTTCAGCTGCAGTCCCCCGCCGTGGTGAGCGCGCTGGCCGTGCTGTTTACGCTGATCGCCCTGAACCTGCTGGGCTTGCTCGAATGGGGCAACCTGGTGCCCAGTGGCCTGGCGGGGCTGCAGTTGCGCCATCCGGCGGCCGATGCGGCGCTCTCGGGCGTGCTGGCGGTGGCGGTGGCATCGCCCTGCACCGCGCCCTTTATGGGCGCCTCTTTGGGGCTGGCGCTGACCTTGCCGACCTGGCAGGCCATGGGCATTTTTGTGGCACTGGGGCTGGGGTTGGCGCTGCCATTTGCGCTGGCGAGCAGCTTGCCGCAACTGGCGCGCTTACTGCCTCGGCCCGGCGTCTGGATGCTGCACTTGCGCCAGTTCATGGCCTTTCCGATGGCCGCGACCGTGCTGTGGCTGGTGTGGGTGCTGGGTCACTTGGACGGCATGGATGCGGCGGCCTCCTTGACCGTGCTGCTGTGGTGCATGGCGCTTACCGTCTGGGCACTGAACCTGCAAGGACGCAGCCGCTGGGTATTTGCCACCTTGGCCTTGGCGCTTTCACTGGCGGCGCTGCGGACGGTGGGGCCAAACGTACTGCAAACGCCGGCAGCACCCGCAGAGCCCCCCCTGGCGTCTGATAGCGCAGTCCAGGGTGCATGGCAAGCATGGAGCGCCAAGCGCGTAAGCACCGAACTGCAGGCCGGCCACCCGGTGTTTGTCGACTTTACAGCCGCTTGGTGCATCACCTGCCAATACAACAAGCAAACCACACTGTCCCAAGACGCAGTACTGCAAGACTTTGCCGCCCGCAGGGTAAGTCTGTTGCGCGCGGACTGGACGCAGCGCGACCCGGCGATCACCCAAGCCCTGGCGGAATTGGGCCGCAGCGGCGTGCCGGTCTACGTGCTTTACGCGCCAGGCAAAGCGGCTGTGGTGATGTCTGAAATATTGTCGGCAGCGGACTTGCACGCCGCTTTAAAAGCGCTGTGAGACCTGCGCGATTTCACAGGCCAGTACGGTCACCGCACCCGGCGGGCTTACTGCGCGGCAGGCGGCGGCGCGCTCTTGGCTGAAATACTCGGGAAAGTAGCCGTCAAACTCCGGACTTTGCTTACCCTTTTCCAACGCCTTGGTCCATTCAAACGAGGCCGCCAGCAGGCGACAGCCCGCCGTTTTGGCCACGCTAGAGGCAATGTAAGTCGAGACGCCTTCTTTAGGCAGGAGCAAGCCCGTTAAAGGCGGCCACTCCAATGTGGCCAACCGAATCAGTTTGACTCCGATTGCGCAAGGCTGCAGGTAACCAACATGGCGAGAAGCGGTCCTATCCCCAGTTTCTTGGCCATAGGTTTCCTGGCTTTGATCAATCAAGTTTTCAAGCCAGCGCAGTGGCAGTGCAATGCGTACGAATCAGGCCAAGCAGCTCCGACTCGGAATAGGGCTTGCCCAAATAATGATTCACTCCCAGTGCTGCAGCGTAATCCCGGTGCTTTTGGGCAATGCGCGAGGTGATGACGATGATGGGCAGGTCGGCGAACGCCGGGGTCCGGCGAATCTGGCGCGTAAGCTCCATACCGTCCATGCGGGGCATTTCGATATCCGAGAGCACGACCGCCGGGCGTTCGTCTTGCAATAGCTCCAGCGCCTGCAAGCCATCGCCTGCCAAGGCGACCCTGTAACCTTCGCGGTGAAGCAGGCGCTGGGTAACGCGGCGCACCGTAATGGAATCGTCCACCACCAGGATCAAAGGCGCCAATGCCTGCGACTCTTGGGCGTCTGAGCTTGGCAACTCCTGCCCGTTAAAGGCGCTCGCGGTGGCCGTTGCCTGAACGCGGCGCGCGGCCTCGCCGAACACGCTTGCAAGCGCTACGGGGTTGTAGATCAAGACCACGGCACCCGACGCCAACACCGACATCCCGGTCAGACCCGGGAGGTAGGACAGTTGGGGGCCCAGGTTTTTCACCACGACCTCTCGACTACCCAAGACCTCGTCGACGTGCAGCGCAACGCGCTGGCCGGCGCTGCGGATCACGGCCACCGCATGTTGGCGAAGCGTCGCCTTGTTGCCATAGCTGCGAGTCGAGGCCTTTAGCAGCGCGCCGCCCCAATAAAAAGGAACCGCAGGCCGATCTGCGTCGGCCAGACTTGCGGTGGCATAGGACTGGTCCAGGGCGTCACGAGGCACACGCAGCACGGTTTCTAACAGGTTGGCGGGAACGCCGATAGTGAGCGTTCCCATGCGCAGCATGACCACTTGGGTGACTGCGGTGGTCAAGGGGAAAACCACCTTGAAGGAGGTGCCCATGCCGGGCTGCGAGCTGGTTTCGATGCGCCCGCCAATGGCGCTCAGCTCGGACAAGACTACGTCCATGCCGATGCCCCGGCCTGCCAGTTCAGTAAGCTCATCTGCCGTAGAAAAACCGGGGATAAACAACAGGCGGGCTGCTTCAGGGAGGTTGAGCGTTTGGTCGGGGAGGAGCAAACCGGACGCCACTGCACGGGCACGGATTTTGTCGATCTGCAAGCCCGCGCCATCGTCTGCAAAAGTGACGGACACATCGCTGCCATCCTGTTGCACGGTAATGGACAAGGCGCCAACCGCAGGCTTGCCAGACGCCTGGCGCACTTCGGCGGGCTCAATGCCATGCACCACCGCATTGCGCAGAAGATGCTCAAATGCGGGCGTCATACGCTCCAGCACGCCGCGGTCGATTTCAGTGGCACCGCCTACGATGTCCAGCCGGACTTGCTTGCCTGTGCCTTTGGAAGCCTGGCGAACCACCGCATAGAGTCGGTCCGACAGCGCCTCAAACTCGAGCAGCCGCATGCGCAGCAAATCGTGGGTTAGCAGCTTGGCCCGCCGCCCCTGGGTGAACAAATCTTCTAATGCGCCGTCCACCGAGCTTTGCAAGCTGCGCTGCATGGCTTCCACGTCACTGACCGACTCTGCCATCATGCGCGCGACTTCTTGCACCCGCGTAAAACGGTCCAGTTCAAGCGGATCAAAGGCCGCCCGGGAGTCCTGGGGCTGCGTGAGGCCCGACTGCATTTGCAGCTCTGCCTGCAACTCCATATCGCGCAACTGCTGGCGCAGGCGATCAACATTACGCCCCAGGTCGCCCAAGGTATTGCGCATTTGCATCACGTGGCCGTCCGCGCGCGCGCGGCTGATCATCACCTCTGCGGCCTGGTCGATCAGGCGGTCCAGGGTCTGGGCACGAACGCGCACCAACTGCTTGGCCGAAGCGCGGGGCGACGAAGCTAAAGCATCGGTCATGGCGGGTGCGCTGCTGTCGCTGGGCACGCCGGCTGGCGATGCTGACGCCCCCACTGAATGCAGCGCGGGCAGGTGTACCTCGGGCTCGTGGGGCGCGGACAGATCGGCCAAGGCCTCGAAGCAGGCTTTGATCTGATCGAATTCCTGCAGGCACGGCTCCAGCGCGGCCAGCGGCGGCGAAAATTCCAGATCAAGCCCTTCTACCGTGGACTCCATGCGGTGGGCAAGCTCTCCCAGACGCAGTCCGCCGGCCAGCCGGGCGCTGCCCTTAAGGGTGTGCAACACGCGCAGTACTTGTGCGCGGAACTGCGGCTGCTCTGGCTCTTGTGCCCAGTGATGCAAGTTGCTGCCCAGCAAGGAAAGCAACTCGGCGCCCTCTTCCAAAAACACCGGGAGCAATTCAGCGTCCAAGGCGTCTTCGGTCTCGAACTCCGGGCTCCATGCACGGGCCTGGACCAAGGATGCAGCAGAGCGCGAAGGTGTCATAGGTGCCGTGCCAGGTACGGCTACGGCGACCGCCACAGGCGCATACGGCACCGGTGGCGGCGGGTCGAGCGGCACAAGCGCTTCAAAGGTTTCTATACCCTCTGTTGTCTCACCTTGCTCTTGGTGCACCAGGACGCTACCCCCAAGCCCGACGCGGCCATGGACCAGATCCGCCAATGACTGCAAGACGGCGGGGTGGGGCTCGACCAGGGTACCGATGGAAAAACATGCCAGCAAGCGCGTGGTTTCGTGCGCTGCGTCGCACAGCACCGATTTGCAGGGGTCTGCGCACACACCGTGCAATTCAAGATGGTCCAGTGCTTGTTCCAAGGCCCGTGCCAGCTCCCACAGGCCTGTAAAGCCCACTGCCGCTGCGCTTCCCTGCAGCGAGTGCGCCAAGGCTGCGACACCACGGGGCCCTGTTTGCAGGATAGAGGCGTCCCACTGCGCCAGTTCAGATTGGAGCTGTTGAGTCCAGCTTCGGGCCTCCTCAACGAAAACCTCGAAAAAGTCGGCGCTCAAACGGAGGTGCCCCACCACGACGTCGGGCTGGGCGAGGATCTGCGGCACGCCAGTTGAATCGGCGGCCGATTGGTAGATGCTGGCGGCATGCGGCTCCGACGCCTGTGCGCGGGCCATGCCTGGAAACGGATCATAGTGGTGACGCAACCGCAGGCTGTCGGCACAATGCCGAAATTCAAGAGCAGCCACGGGCGAAGTTTGATTTAGCGAGACGGCATCAATCCATGTGCCCAATGCCTGTACCGCGTCTTTGCACAGCCCCACTAAGGCGTCGCTCGCAGGCAGCCGTTCAGCCAACCGGTCGTTGAGAAGCTGCTCGAACGACCATGCGGCCTCGCCCAAATCATGCAAATCAACCATACGCGCGCTGCCCTTGAGCGTATGAAAGGCGCGGCGCAGCGTCGAAAGTGCAGAGAAATTGGCAGGCGCCAATGCCAAGGCGTCCACCGCTTGCATGCCGCTTTGCAGCACATCCCGGGCTTCGGTCAAAAATATGGAGCGGATCTCACCATCGCCCTCTTTATCGGCTGTGTCACTGGCCGTGGAGGCCGCTTCTTGCATGGGGGCTTGGGGCACTTCGGGCACAGGCGGGAAGGACAAGCGCGCCCGTTGCGCCAACGAATTTTCACGGTCCATACGGGGTTTGAACTCTCCTAGCGCCTCGTCGAATACAAACAAGTCCTTGGCCAGGGCTGGCTGGTAGCCCAGCATATCGATCAAAAAGCCCATGCAGCTCAGACTGCTGACCAGTTGGAACACCAGCGCCTTGGAAGACTCCGGCGACCCCGCTGTTGGCAAGAGCAGCCGCTCAATGCTGACACGCATACGCAGAGCCGCCAAAGCGGCCTGCTCCAAGCCGAGCACAGAAAAAACACCCCGCATCTGCATCAGAACCGTAGACACTGGCTGCAGGGCCAAAGCGTCTGCCGGATTCCGAATGAAGCTGTCCAGCGATTTTTCGACTTCAGCGAGCGACC
Source organism: Comamonadaceae bacterium (assembly GCA_947378275.1). Classification (GTDB taxonomy): domain Bacteria; phylum Pseudomonadota; class Gammaproteobacteria; order Burkholderiales; family Burkholderiaceae_C; genus Allorhodoferax. The sequence goes on along the minus strand of CANCJD010000001.1, from coordinate 47,901 downwards.
GGCACAACTCCACTACGACCGAACCCATGGTCTTGCGATCACTCACACGGCGGTACAACTCCTCCATCCAGCTTTCAATAGGCTCGGCGACACCGCCCGTGCACACCTTTTGCAGCCGCGTTGCCAGACGCGTGCTACGTTGCTCCATGGTGTGGCCGGCTGCGTCGAGGTCGTCATAGACAGCTTCTAGGTACAGGAGCGAGGTTGCTACTTCTATCGCGATGGCAGAGTTTGGGACTGCGTCTGCACGGGCGGTAGCCTGAGCCGCCGCGCTCAGTGCCATCACCAGGGCAAGATTGTCCGAATGCAATTTGGCGACGGTGTCAGCAACCAGGGCGAACTGCTCAACCACTGCTGCACAACGGCTTAAGTCACCGCCTGCCACAGCCGACCATGTTTCTGCCGCCGCGCCAAGGCGTTTACGGGCCAAGGCGAGCTGGGTAGGGTCAAACCTACCGAACGGTGCAGCCTCATAGTCGATGCCTTGGTGAATACCCAGTCGATAGGCCCGACGCACCTCCTTCAGCAGGGGTGCCGCATCGCCTTCGGGCGGGTCGGCGAAGGCGCAAAAGAACATCAACTCCTGCACCATCACATCAAGCGACGCCACCTGGCCCGTAGCCATCAACGCGTACTGCGCCATAATTTTTGCTGCGCTTCGCCGCACATAGACGTCATCGGGCAGGCGACCCCAGGCGATCGCCTCGAAAAATCCAGTAGCAAAAGCCCAAAAAATGCGGCCCTCCAATAAGGACTCCCCCGCAGCAAGTCCTGCACACAGGCCTGCCACTTGCGTGGCACAAGCGGCATCAAGCGTTTTAAGGATGGGCAACAAGGATTCGCCTAGGCCCGCACGCACAGCGGGCGAATAATGCAAAGGCACGAGTGCCGCGGGCAAATCCACCGGCCGCCATTGCCATTCATGGTCCCAGAGATCAGCAGGGTGGATGCGTTCAGCGCCACACAGTTCCATAACAGCGCGTTGCTGTGGGAACAGCGCCACGGGCGACGCCCGTTTGCCCTTCAGGAGTCCTTCCACATATTCCAATACGGCACGACTGGCATGCTCCACACGGCGGGCAGCGTCTTCGGTACAGACGTCGGGCCACTGCACGAATTTTTCTGCCAAAGTCTCCAGGGCACGCGTAAGCATGGCCACGCGCGGCTGTCCCACCATCTCCAGGGCCCCGGCGCTTTGGTGGAATTTCTGGCGGGCCTGACGCAACTCACGGGTATCGGGATTCGTGAGGTGGCCGTTGGCACCGGTCTTTTCGTCCCAAACAAAACGGTGGATCGCCTTGCCAGCGCCCATGAGTGAGGTACGCAAGTCTTCCAGGACCCAGGCCAGGGGTCCCAGGTCCGGGGGCGTTCCCACATGTGGATTTACGGCGGGAACGGTAGCCATGCTTTGAGCGATCGGGTGAAGGGCAAGGTTCATGTGCGGCGCTAAGCAATTTTGAAACGCGCCACCGATTGCCGCAATTCCTGGGCGGTGTGCGACAGCTCACGCACCTGGCTTGCTGTGGCACGGGTGCCGTCTGCCGTTCTCTCGGTCACAGCAAATATTTGCTGAATGCTTTGCGCCACGCCGCCAGCGAGTTCGGCTTCGCGGGATGCAGCACTTGAAATTTGCCCAATCCGTTCAGCAACTTCGCGCGATACGCGGTCAATCTCGGTCAGTGCGTTACCCGCGTTGTCCGACAACTGAGCGCCAGCAACCACGCCCTGTGCCGAGCGCTCCATGGCACCCATCGCATTTTGCGCATCGGTTTGGATCATTTTTACTAGGGCGGCAATTTGCCGCGTGGCGTCAGCAGACCGCTCGGCCAAACGCTGAACTTCTTCGGCAACGACGGAGAAACCCCGCCCGGCTTCTCCGGCAGAAGCGGCTTGAATGGCGGCATTGAGCGCCAAGACATTGGTCTGTTCCGTAATGTCCGAGATCAAGTCAGTGATCTCGCCAATTTCCTGCGACGACTCGCCCAGCCGCTTAATGCGCTTAGATGTTTCCTGAATCTGGTCTCGGATGCTGTGCATGCCCCCAATCGCGCTTTGCACTGCCTGCAGACCAGACTCTGCCGCCTGCAAGGACTGCCGCGCCACCAAGGCCGATTCCTGCGCTTGCGCCGACACATCCGTGATGCGCCCAGCCATCTCCACCACCGAACGACCCGCTTGTCGAATGTCCTGCATTTGGGCGTCCGAGGCCACTAACAGCGCCTGCGACGTGCTGTCCACCGTGGCCGTGGTTTGGGTGACGCGTTCGGCAGCGCTCTGCACACTCGTAATCAGCGAGCGCAACTCTTCTACCGTGTAATTGACCGAATCGGCGATAGCGCCGGTAATGTCTTCGCTCACTGTGGCTTCCTGCGTCAGGTCACCGCCGGCTACGGCCTGCAACTCATTCATGAGGCGCAAAATCGCAGACTGGTTGGATTCGTTGATGCGCTTGGCGTCTTGCTCCGCCTGTTGTGCGTGGCGACTGCTTTCCTGGGCGGTCTGGCGCTGGGCTTCTGCCAATCTCTGGCGTATGCGGCTTTCTTGCACCTGCACATAAGACAGCCCTAGCCCACTGAGCAAGGCCAGCAAAGCCAGCAGCGCAAGCGCGCCCGTGGCAAAAACCCCTTCGCGAGCACGGTCGGACAGCTGATTTTGAAGCGCTTCCAAATGCTCACGCAAAGGCTCACTGTCTTTAATGACGCTAGCCTGTGCCTGACGCACCGCCACCAAGGCCTGAAGGTTGTTCAAAATGGCGCCGGCCTGCAAGCGCGTTTCTTCAAACATGCCGATCAGCTCGACGAGCTTGTCACGCGTGGGCTTGTCCTGTGTGGCGTTGAGCCGCAAGTCGGCGCTCCCGTCCAGCAAACCCTGCGCGATGTCCTTGAATGCATTCAGGTCCTTGCCCAACAGAAAGACAGCCTCTGGACTAGCGCCCTGGCTGGTCAGGAATTCGTTGGTTGATTTGCCGATGCGTTGGGTCAGGGTAGACAACTCGCCCACCGCGGAAACATCGCCAGGCGTCGCGCCCTGTTGTTGCTTCATCGATGAGATGGTTTTGGTCAACTCCAGCAAGTCGTCAGACTGGCGGTTCATACGCAGCAGTGCCACGCCAATTTGCTCCAGTATCTTTTGCTGCGCCAAGATGGTGCTACTGCTCTTTTGGGCCTGCTCCACCAGCGCAAGCACCGGAAGCAATGTCGGCCGTAAGTCTTCAGGCAATGCCTTGATGCGCGTGCCAGGGTCACCCTGTTCAAGACCGGCGATCGAGTTGGAAAGCACCTCTGCACTCGCGGCCAAATCCACAAAAGCCTGCGGATTGCCCACCAACGCCTGGGTGACGGACTTGGCCAGACGTTGCGACTGCATCTGCGACTGCCCCGTGGCCGCGATTTGCTGAGCGAGTGTGTCCAGCAACTCCAGCTTGTAGGCTGCTGCCGGAAGCACCACCGCCAAGGATACGCCTAACAAGGTACTCAATAGACGACGCTGCGCCCGCACACTGCGACGACCCAAGCCCGGGACGGCAACCAGCACCTCAGAGGCATCTTGCTGGGGGCCGGACTCAGCGCTAGGCGGATCCGTATTCTCTGGTGACAACGACGCCTGTGCGGGCGCCGTACTGTCGCGCACCATGTGTTCAGTGAACTGAGATGGCTCGTACGTCATAGGAAGGACCTCTGGCTTACCGGCTCGGTTAATAGGAAACAAGTTGGGAATGGCCATGGCATGTACCTGTCTAAGCGCTGATGTTTAAAAACTGGGGAGACTGGGACAGCGCTTGGAGGTTGATCTCTTGCCAACGCTCTCCGTGCGCATCAAAAAACTGGAGGCCAAAAAATGGCGGCGCATCCGCTTCTGCCGGCTTAGACGATGTGAACGCGTCGCCCCCCCGCAGTCCCGCAAGCCCGCTGACTTGCAATGCGCAGTTGCCCTCGATCGCAGGGCCGATGGTTACAACTCTGGCCGATCCCGTCTGTTGGGCCCCTGTGTCAGGGAAGTCATCATGGGCCAGTCCGACGGTGTGGGCAATGAATTGCGCCAGATCAATGGTGCCAAAAAGGCTGCCACGGATGTTCATGACACCCAAAAACCACGGTTTGGTATGGGGCACCGCCTGCCACTGGGCGATCGGCAAAAGCTCGCCCGACTGGCGCAACGCAAGGAGGTAGTTTTTGCCCCCGGCAGTAACCGCAAGCCAGGTCATGGATGCGCTGCTTGACCGTGCAAACTTCAAGCGCTCCGTAAGCCGCGCCTGCATGTCTTTGAGTGACTCCCGAGTGGCCATGGAGGCGTCAGCCCAAGGCCTTGATTTTGGCAATCAGCTCGGCGGCATTTACCGGCTTGGTGATGTAGTCGCGCGCGCCTTGGCGCAGACCCCAGACTCTGTCCGTTTCTAGGTCTTTGCTTGTGCAAAAGAAAATGGGGATGTCTGCGTATTCCGCCGTACGGGTAATGGTGCGGGTGAGCTGAAAGCCATTGCGACCGGGCATCACCACGTCCATCAGGATAAGTTCAGGGCGCTCAGTAGCGATCCTATCCATGGCTTCTTGTGCGTCTTCTGCGCTGGCGACCATGAAGCCGTGTTGCTGCAAGATCGCAGTGATCAAAAACGTCTCCGTTTTGGAGTCGTCCACGATAAGCACTTTTTGCACCGGCATCAATGGACTCCTTGGGTCGCGCTGCGAAACTGCTGTACCGCCCGCAGCAGTTGTTCGTTGGTGAACGGCTTGGTAAGGTAGTGGTCGGCCCCTGCAATGCGCCCCCGGGCTTTATCGAAAACGCCATCTTTAGAGGAAAGCATGACTATGGGAACCCATGCAAAGCGCACATTGCGTTTGATAATGGCGCAGGTTTGGTAACCATCAAGCCGGGGCATCAGCACGTCACAAAAAATCAGATCGGGCGCCCGGTCATTGACCTTGGCCAGAGCGTCAAAACCGTCTTCAGCGAGGACCACTTCATGCCCGGCGCGTGTGAGGAAAATTTCAGCACTTCGCCGGATGGTATGACTGTCGTCCACAACCATTACGCATCTCCCAGACTTAAAATCGCTCATTTTTTACTTTATAAATATTTAATTGGTAATTTTACCCAAATATACATTGTTTTAATTGGTGAAATGTTCTAACACCAACCCAAAAGAAGTGAAATTGGAATAGTCCGCATCCCTTTTCAAAACGGGGGGAGCGATCGGGCCTGCAGCTTGGCCTGGTGGTCCTCGTTGGCGGCGACCAAGTGGGCCGTCTGTTCTTCGAGCTTGGTGGCTAGCGCCTCCATCGCCTGTTGACGGTCTGCCAACTGGCGCAAGCGCTGGTGAAGCCCCGCGGTTGCGTTTCCGACCTTTTCGAGGGCATCAAGCCGGTTTGCAAAATGGGTCCGCCGAAGGTGTATCTGCGCGTCCAAGTGCGCTGCAACCGAATTGCGCCATGACTGCGCATCCATTCGTACTCCCGCCCGCATCGTCTGTAATCTGGACTCCAGCGCTACGACCAACCGCTGCCTGAACTCGGGCTGCTGCAGGCGCAAGAGGTTGCGCAAGCCGAGGTACGACAGGTGGCTGCGCTCGGTCAGTGCCAAATCCATCAAGCAGGCGTCCAGGGCTGGCGGCGCCAGTGGCTGCAGTGCCGTACCAAGTTCGGCATTGATCTGGTGAAAGGTGGCCACTTGCATCGCCCTGATTTCGTTGGCGAGCGCCTGCACCTGACTTAAACGCGCACGAAGGCGAGAGAAAGTTTCGCCATAAGCCTTCTTGGCTCCCATCTTCAAGCCAGGCTGGGAAAGCGCGCGTTCCAGCGTATTGATTTCATGGGCCAATTGGCTTGGATCCAGCGCGTCCCAGATGTCTTGGAAAAGTCGCGCGTGCACGGCCTTGACGGCGCGGATTTTGCTGCTCCCGCGTTCAAACTCCTGCTGCTCACGCGCGATGCGCTCGCGCATCTGCTGCACAACGGCATCGCTTTTTCCCCGCAAACCTTCGACTTCCGCGCGTTGCCCGGCCAAACCCATTTGAGACGTATGAACTATGCGCCCCACTTCTGCAAGGAGTGTGGCGATGTCCTGCGCAACAGCGATGTGCAGCGCTGCGCGGCGTCCACCGACTACGCCATGGGCCAGAGCGGCCTCTAAAGCCAGCAAGCCACTTCGCTCCAACAGATCCGCGTTACTGCTGATTTTGGCAACCAGGCCTTTTTGGGCCGATACGGCCAACACATCCTGCGGATCGACGCCCAGGGCCTCTGCAGCGCGGCGCTTTTGCGCTTCGATTTGCGCCTGGACCTGGTCCGGACTCCTGAGTTCGTCCCACAAGGTATCAATTTTGTTGAGCACAAGGAGCTCGGTACGGCCCTGGTCGGTGCAAGGCCTGATGTGGTCCTGCCAAATGGCAAGGTCGGATGCAGTGACGCCCGTGTCTGCGCCCACGATAAAGACCACCGCGTCAGCCTGGTCGATCAGGTCGAGCGTGAGCTCGGGCTCCGCACCAACAGCATTGAGCCCCGGCGTATCCAAAATGACCAGGCCTTGCTTCAGGAGAGGATGCGCAAAGTTGACCAGCGCGTGGCGCCATTTGGGCACCTCCACCAAGCCCTGGGCGTCGGTAGGAGGATGGTCCTCTGGGCCTGGGCTGTCCCAAAAACCAAGAGCTTGCGCCTCTTGCGGCGTGACTTGCAGGGTCTCGGTAACCCGTTCAAAGGTGCTGGCGAGTTGCTCTGCGCTGTTCAAGTCGAGGACGAAGGTCGTCCAAGCGTCGAGGTTCAAACGCCAGTCCCGCAGCGCCTTAGCCTGCAGCCGGGTTTGGATAGGCAAAAGGCGCAAGGTGGGAGCCAGGTCTGGGTCATAGGCGATTTCTGTGGGACACATGGTGGTGCGTCCAGCACTGGCAGGCATGATGCGGCGCCCATAGTCAGCAAAGAAAATAGCGTTGACCATTTCTGACTTGCCGCGCGAGAACTCAGCGACAAAGGCGACCATCACCCTGCTGCCGCGAACCCTGTTTTCCAAGCGCTCAAGGCAGTCTTGCACGGCAGAGTCCAGCAGCGCGTTATCTTTTAACCAACGCGAAAAGAGGCGCAGTAGAAAGGAAAACTCGCGCTGCCACGCGCCTTGCTCAGCCCAGCGGGCGTTGAATGTAGCTGCCAATTTCTCTCCCTTTTCTCGGGTCAGTATAACTATCCAATTTGGATATTTATTCGTATTTGGATACAAACAAGCACCTACATTGGAGGTCGGTGTCATCGCCTCCTGCACCGCAACATGGGGAAGCAAGCCGGAATATTCCGTGTTCAAGGAGCGAGTTGCGTACACTTGCTGCCAAGCCCACCACGGGGTGGATTTCCACCTCGAGCGCGCTTGCACCAGACCCGGACTGCGCATATGGCCCCCGGGTTCTGTCCGCAAACCCTGACCCCTAGCGAGCGATAACGCAACCCAAGCCATGAACCACACCCACCCCACACCCACACAAGACGCCCTGAACGCCACCTTTGCGCCGCTGCACAACGACACGTTTCTGCGCGCCTGCCTGCGCCAGGCCACGCCCTACACGCCGCTGTGGTTGATGCGCCAGGCGGGACGGTATTTGCCTGAATACCGCGCCACCCGGGCCCAGGCCGGCAGCTTTATGGGGCTGGCTACCAACCGCGACTACGCCACCGAAGTCACTCTGCAGCCACTGGAACGTTATCCGCTGGACGCCGCCATTTTGTTCAGCGACATCCTGACCGTGCCCGACGCCATGGGCTTAGGCCTGAGTTTTGCGCTGGGTGAAGGCCCGCGCTTTGCCCATCCGGTGCGCGACGAAGCCGCCGTGGCGCGCCTGGAAGTGCCTGACATGGACAAGCTGCGTTACGTGTTTGATGCTGTGAGCTCTATTCGCAGTGCGCTGAAGCTGTCCGACGGACGCGGTCGCGTCCCCTTGATCGGTTTTTCCGGCAGCCCCTGGACCCTGGCCTGCTATATGGTCGAAGGCGCGGGCTCGGACGACTACCGCCTGGTTAAAACCATGCTCTACGCGCGCCCGGACCTGATGCACCGCATCCTAACTATCAATGCCGACTCGGTGGCCGCTTACCTGAACGCCCAGATTGACGCGGGTGCCCAGGCAGTGATGGTGTTTGACAGTTGGGGCGGCGTGCTGGCCGATGGCGCGTTCCAGACTTTCAGCTTGGCCTACACCGCGCGGGTGCTGGCCCAGCTCAAACGCGTGGGGCCTGAGGGCCAGATCATTCCGCGCATTGTGTTTACCAAAGGCGGCGGCCTGTGGCTGAAAGATATGGCTGCGCTGGACTGCGACGTACTGGGCTTGGACTGGACCGTCAACCTAGGCGCTGCACGCGCAGCGGTAGGTGGCACCGCAGGCGGCCCGGGCAAGGCGCTGCAAGGCAATATTGACCCCAACGTGCTGTTTGCGCCCCCAGCCCAGATTGCGACGGAGGTGGCACGGGTGCTGGACAGTTTTGGCAGGCCACACCAGGGCGCAGGCGCAGGCCCCACGCATATTTTTAACCTAGGACACGGCATCAGCCAGCACACGCCACCCGAGCACGTGTCGGCCTTGGTGGAAGCGGTGCACAGCCACTCGCGCAGCATGCGCGGCTGAACCCAAACAGGGCCGCAAAGAGCCGGGGCAGTGGCCCCGCGTGTGGCATGGATTCAGGGCCTCACGCATACCACCTTTTTCACCGGTTTTTGTGAGGGTTATCAGTAGTTGTACACAAAAATAGGGGGACACCCCGGCGGCTTTGCAATGGGCAGCAGCCACTTCGCCCCTCAGCCGATAGAACGCTAAGCAATTGATTTATAAGGAATTTATTTTTTGCGCATTTTCAAGGCACACGGGCAAAACATGTGATTTCCCTAGCGCGGCGGGCCTGGCGCTGAAGATATCAACAAAGTTATCCACAGAAAATGCGGAGAAAACCAAAAATGCATGCAAATCAATGACTTGGCGTGAATTTGCACAGTTCACATGAATCCAGGGACGCAACTCAAAAAATGCCAGACTTTGGCCGCATCCAGGGCTGATTTACGCAATGTTGCCGTGCGGCCCAAGAGCTTCTAAATTGGCGTGGCCTTGCGTACACCAAAAATACCTCTAAAAAGTCCAATAATGGCTGACTGGACGCCAGTTATGCACAAAAATGGGGGGGGGTTTATGGCCTGTGCCGTCCGACCGGCAAACCCCGCCACCCCTCCAGAAAAACGCCTAAGTGATTGATTTAAAAGAACTTTACAAAAATGCTGAATTTCTAGGCAAACTAGGAATTCAGCCCTTCTGCGCAGGCAAAACCAGATACTGGCAGGGATATCAACAAAGTTATCCACAGTATTTGGGGGTAAGCAGCCTTTTCTATACGAATCAAGGACTTAGCACAGGCTCTGCCTTTAAATCATGCAAATGGTTCGCTATCGCACGCAAGCGGGCTGGCGCAACCCCAACGCACGCCGCCATGGCATGAGCAACTGGATTTCAGTCCTGGTCCACACCCCGGCGCATGCCGCGCTCGGCCCGGTATTGACTTACCGCTACGCCACACCCTTGCCAGCTGGCACGCTGGTGCGCGTGCCTCTGGGCAAACGCGAAACCCTGGGCGTCGTGTGGCAAGACGCAGCGCAAGAATCCAGCGGCGAAATTGACAACAACAAGGTGCGCGAGATTGCCGGCGTGCTCGAGACGGTTGCGCCTCTGGGTGAGGCCTGGCAGCAGCTGATGCGCTTTAGCGCCCAGTACTACCAGCGCTCGCTGGGCGAGGTCGCACTGGCCGCACTGCCGCCCCAGTTGCGTGATCTCTCGCCCGTGCAGATGCAGCGGCGTTTGCTGCGCAGCCAGCGCGGTGCCGAGAAGGCGGCAAAGGCCACGGCCCAGGCCGAAGCCGATGCCGCCGAATCACCGCAAGAAGCCAGCACGCACCCGACCACGCCCCCCCCAGGGCCTGCGCTCAGCGCCGAACAAACCCAAGCCGTGGTGCAAATTGCCGCGCACGACGGGCCTTTTTTGCTGTTTGGCGCTACGGGCAGTGGCAAAACCGAGGTCTATTTGCACTGCGTGCAAACCCTGCTGGCACAAGACCCCAGCGCGCAGGCGCTGGTCATGGTGCCGGAGATCAACCTCACACCGCAGCTCGAAGCACGGTTTCAGGAACGCTTTGCGCCGCTCATTGGGGCGCACGCCGTGGTCAGCCTGCACAGCGGCATGACCAACCCGCAGCGCCTGGCCGCCTGGCTGGCCGCGCACGAGGGCAGCGCGCGCATTGTGCTGGGCACGCGCATGGCGGTCTTTGCCTCCATGCCGCAACTCAAATTCATCGTGGTCGATGAAGAACACGACCCGAGCTACAAAAGCGGCGAAGGCGCACGCTACTCCGCCCGCGACCTGGCGGTTTACCGGGGCCGTCTGCAGGGCGCCAAGGTGCTGCTGGGTTCGGCCACGCCTTCACTGGAAAGCTGGCACCAAAGCCGCCCGGCCGCTGAGGGCGGGCGCTACCAGCGCCTCTTGATGCCCGGGCGCATAGGCGCCAGCGCCACTGATTTGCCCTTGGTGCGCCGGGTGGACATGAACCACCAGCCGCGCAAGGCCATTTTTTCGCTGCCGCTGCTGGACGCCATCCGCGCCTGCGTGGCACGCGGCGAGCAAAGCATGGTGTTTTTGAACCGGCGCGGCTACGCCCCGGTGCTGCACTGCACCGACTGCGGCTGGAAAAGCGAATGCGCGCACTGCAGCGCCTTTCGGGTTTTCCACAAGGCGGACCGCACGCTGCGCTGCCACCACTGCGGCTTTACCGAACGCGTGCCGCGCGCCTGCCCTGGCTGCGGCAATGTGGACATCGCGCCCCTGGGCCGAGGCACCGAACAAATCGAAGAGCAGCTCGAAGCGCTACTGGCCGACATCCGCCGCCCCAACTCGGTCAGCGCCGAATTTCCTGAGGGCGAACCGGTGCGCGTAGCGCGCATTGACGCCGACACCACCCGCCTCAAAGGCAGCCTGCAGACCCAGCTCGCGGCCGTCCATGCGGGGGACGTGGACGTGCTGGTAGGCACGCAGATGATTGCCAAGGGCCACGACTTCAGGCGCATCACGCTGGTGGCGGCCATCAACCCGGACGGCGCGCTGTTTTCCAGCGACTTTCGCTCGCCCGAACGGCTGTTCAGCCTGCTGCTGCAAGCGGCCGGGCGCGCCGGGCGCGACGCCACGCTGGGCAAGGGCAGCGAGGTCTGGATCCAGACCTTTGTGCCCACCCACCCGCTGTACGCCGCGCTCAAACAATACGACTACCCGGCGTTTGCCCAAAGCCAGCTCGAAGAACGCGAACAGGCCGGTATGCCGCCGTTTAGCTTTCAGGCCCTGGTACGGGCCGAGGCGCGCAGCCAGGAAGCGGCGCAGGCGTTTTTGAACGCCGCCAGCGCCAACGCACGCCAGGACATGGCGGCCTGGGACGGCTGGGCGGATGTGCTTGAAAACGTCACCTTGTACAGCGCCGTGCCCATGGCGATTGCGCGGGTGGCCAATGTGGAACGCGCCCAGATGCTGGTGGAAAGCCCCTCGCGCAGCGCCTTGCAGCGGTTTTTGGCGGGCTGGCAGGGGGTGTTGCACGCCACGCGGGCGCAGCCGGAGTGCAAGGGGCTGATTCGCTGGGCGATTGATGTGGATCCGTTGGCAATTTGAGTTTTTGGGATTTTCCCCGCCTATCCCCCCAGCCCCCTTTCCTCCCCTGCGGGGAGGAAAGGGGGAGCGAAGTCCACATTTGGTTTTGTTGCTTCGGCTACGGCACCACTGGGAACTGCCCGTTTTTGTAGGAGCGGCGCCGCGCCGCGAATTTTCGTGTGCTCGTCTTCCCCGGCTTGGCTAGCGCTTGCCGTCCTCGCAGCCAAATCTGAACTGCGCAATGTCGATAGGCGCATTGGCCACCGGCGCGAAGGTGGCGCCGGAGTCGAAGGTGTACAAAGGGTCGCCTTTAGCCAAATGGCCTCCAAAGATAGAGCTGCGCACGGTCCGGTGCAGGCCCTTGGTGCAGTCAAACTCTTTGAGCTCTTTGACCGATAAGTAGCTGAGCCAGAGCAGGGGCGGCGGAAAGCGCGCCGACTGGGCTGCGGGGTAGTCGCCCATCACCCACACCTTGGCAATCGCGCCGCTGCGCTGGATGCTGCTGGGGTCGCCGTACATGGTGAAGTCGGGTGTCTTGCCAATGAAATTCCAGTCGGCGCAGGCCGGACCGCCCAGCCCGAGCAACAGGAGGAGAAAAGTCCACTTTGTCATTGCGCGGTTCCTTTCTCGGCCATGGCGCGTCACCAACCTGAATTTTTAGTGCCTGCAATGTAGCGGAAAACGCCTTATGCCTCGGGTTTTGTTGCGAAGATCACCCGCAGGCCGCACCCTGCGTGCCCAGTTTTAGGGCTTGGGCATCCAAGCCACCGCGCCTGAAAAAGTGATGAAAGCCACCGCCGTGGACACCAAAATGATGCGGGCAATGCGGCCGTTGTCCGCACCAAAGCGTTCGGCCAGCATGGACACATTGCTGGCGCTGGGCAAGGCCGCCACCAGCACCACTACGCTCCAGGCAAACCGGTCCAGCGGCAAGCCAGCGGCCAGCACCGCCCAACCCACAGCCGCAACCAGCAGCGGATGCAGCAGCAGCTTGAGCGCGGCCACTGGCAGCACGTCGGACCACGGTACCGCTGGTGCGTGACCGCTGGCGGCCAGCAGGTTGGAGCGCGCCAGCACCGCGCCGATGGTGAACAGCGCCACGGGTGACGCCGAATCGGCCAGCAAACCCACGGTGGTGGCCACGGGCCCTGGCAGGCGCAAGGAAAACGCCGACACCACCGCCCCCGACAAGATTGCCCAAGGCATGGGATTGGCGGCTACGCCCTTGAGTGCGTTTTTGGCGGCTTGGGCGGCAGAGGTTTGCACCACGTCCATCTCGGGATGGGCGGGGTCTGGCACCGCTGATCCCAGGCGCGAGAGCGCGATGCACAGCGAGGTGGTAATCACCATGTCCACCAAAATCGTGACGATGGCGGGCCCTGCCGCCTGCGCGCCCAGCAGCGCCACCAAGAGCGGCACGCCCATAAAGCCGGTGTTGGGAAACGCCCCCACCAGGGCGCCAAAGGCAGCGTCGTTCCAACCGATGCGCCCACGCCGGGTGAGCGCCACCACCAGCGCCACCATCACCAGCGCGCAAAACAGGTAGCTCAGCGCCACGCCGGGGTCAAGCAACTGCGCAATCGGCGTGCTGGCGCCAAAGCGGTACAGCATGCAGGGCAGCGCAAAAAAAAGTACGAAGGTGTTCATACCCGGAATGGCGGCCAAGGGCAGCAGCCCCCGGCGTGCTGCCAGGTAGCCACACAGCACCAAGGCGAAAAAGGGAAAGGTCACGGTCAGGGTGGCAAGCATGGCGCCATTGTCCCGGCAAATGGGCAGTCGTCCGGGCTAAGATGCCTGTTGGCGACACGCTGTTTTTGCGCCCCTTTTTCCGCCATTTTTTGCGGCCTTTGTCCGACTTCGCTCGTTTGTCCTCCCCGTTTCCCCCGTTCCCTGATGTCTGCCACCCCAAGTAACGCCATGAATATCGCCCAGCAAGAGGCGGTCAACTACCTCCACGGGCCCTGCCTGGTGTTGGCCGGTGCCGGTTCGGGCAAAACCCGGGTGATTACGCACAAGATCGGGCGGCTGATCCAAATGGGCATGGCGCCCCAGCGCATTGCCGCCATCACCTTCACCAACAAGGCTGCCGCCGAGATGCGCGAGCGCGCCAAGGGTTTGATTGGCAAACCGGCGGGCGAGGTGCTGATTTGCACCTTCCACGCGCTAGGCGTGCGTATGTTGCGGGCCAACGGCGCGGTGCTCGGGCTCAAACCCCAGTTCAGCATTTTGGACACCGACGACGTGACCAGCATTCTGAAAGACGCCGGGGGCAGCACCGACGCCGCCACCGCGCGCGCCTGGCAGTGGACCATCAGCGCCTGGAAAAGCGCCGGCCTGAACGCCGCGCAAGCCCAGGCCGTAGCTGCCAACGACAGCGAGCGCCTGGCCAGCGTGGTGATGGCGCGCTACGAAGAGCGCCTGACCGCCTACCAAAGCGTGGACTTTGACGACCTGATCAGCCTGCCGCTCAAGCTGCTGCGCGAACACGCGGATGTGCGCGCCCAGTGGCAGCAACGCATGGGCCACGTGCTGGTGGACGAATACCAAGACACCAACGCCACGCAATACGAGATGCTCAAACTGCTGGTGGGCTGCGAGCCCGACGGCAGCCGCGCCGCGCACCTGGACGGCGACGCCCGCTTTACCGCCGTGGGCGACGACGACCAGTCGATTTACGGCTGGCGCGGCGCCACGCTGGACAACCTGAAAAAACTGCCCATCGACTTTCCCAAGCTCAAGGTCGTCAAACTAGAGCAAAACTACCGCTCCACCTCGGCCATCTTGCGCGCGGCCAACAATGTGATCGGCCCCAACCCCAAGCTGTTTCCCAAAAACCTGTGGAGCGACCTGGGCGAAGGCGAACCGGTGCGCGTGGTGGACGCCGACAACGAAGAACACGAGGCCGAGCGCGCCGTGGCGCGTATCCAGAGCCTGCGCGTGAACGGACTGGCCAGCACACTCCCGCAGGCGCGCCCAGCCGCAGCGCTGGGCCGCCCCGAGCAAGGCACGGCCCCCTCGGGGGGCAGCGCAGTACACGCAGTGACAAGCGTGGGGGCACAACAGTACCGGGAATTCAGAGACTTTGCGGTGCTCTACCGCGCCAACCACCAGGCCAAACCGTTTGAGAAGGCGCTGCGCAAGGCCAATATTCCGTACAAGGTGTCGGGCGGCCAGAGCTTTTTTGACCGCGCCGAAATCCGCGACCTGTGCGCCTGGTTTCGGCTGTGGGCCAATAACGACGACGACCCGGCTTTTGTGCGCGCCATTACCAGCCCCAAGCGCGGCATTGGCCACCAGACGCTGGGCAGCCTGGGCGTGTTTGCCAGCCAGTACAAACTGAGTTTGTTTGAAGCGCTGTTTTCATCGTCCCTGGCCGCCGTGCTGCCCGCGCGCGCCGTGGGCAGCTTGCACGAATTTGGCCGCTACGTGAACGACCTGCAATTTCGCGCCAAGCAAACGCAGGGCGCTGAGAACGCCCGCGTCTTTTTGACCGACTGGCTCAAAGAGATTGGCTACGAAAAACACCTGCACGACGGCGAAGAGACCGAAAAGCTCGCGGCTGCCAAATGGTCGAACGTGCTGGAATTTTGCGACTGGATGGCGCAGCGCTGCGGCGGCCAGATCGACGACACGGCGGGCGCCACGACCACGCGTGAGGTCAAAAACCTGCTCGAAGTTTCGCAAACCATCGCCTTGCTATCCACCATCAGCGAGCGCGAGAACGACCAAAACGTAGTGACCTTGTCCACCCTGCACGCCGCCAAGGGCCTGGAGTGGCCGCACGTGATGCTGGTGGGTGTGACCGAAGGCATGCTGCCCTTCAAACTGCGCGAACAGGCGGCGGATGCCGACGCGCCCACCACAACTGCCAGCGCGCAAGAAGCGGGCGAAGCCCATCTGCAAGAAGAACGCCGCCTCATGTACGTGGGCATCACCCGCGCCCAGCGCAGCCTGGCGGTGAGCTGGACCAAACGCCGCAAAAAAGGCCGCGAACTGGTCGCCGCCCTACCGAGCCGCTTTATTGCGGAAATGGCGCTGGACAAAACCACCGCCAAAGAAGACCCACGCGAGAAGCTGCGGGCGCTGAGGGCGGAGTTTGCTGCAAGGGCGGCAGGGGCCGCTGCGGCCCCCACCAAGTCTTAAGCCCGCAACATCCCCAACAAACCCGCCGTGGAGCCATCGAGCCCCGTGGTGTCGCCGCTGTCCAGCCGCGGCGCAATGTCTTTGGCCAGTACTTTGCCCAGCTCCACGCCCCACTGGTCAAAGCTGTTGATGCCCCACAGCGCGCCGCTCACAAACACCCGGTGTTCTTGCAAGGCAATGAGCGCACCCAGGGACGCGGGAGTTAGGTCGTCGAGCAGCAAAAAGGTGCTGGGACGGTTGCCGGGAAAGTGCTTGTGGCCGCCAGCGTCCACCTTGCCCACCATCAGCGCCTGGGCCTGGGCCAGCACATTGGCCAGCAGCAGCGGGTGGTGCGCGTCCAGAGCGTGGCGTGCTTTTTTGACGGCCACAAATTCCACCGGCACCACGTCCGTGCCCTGGTGCAGCATCTGGAAATAGGCGTGCTGGCCGTTGGTGCCCGATTCGCCCCACAGCACGGGCGATGTGCCAAAGGGCAGCGCCGCGCCACTGGCGTCCACGCGCTTGCCGTTGCTCTCCATCTCGAGCTGCTGCAAATAGGCGGGCAGGCGGCGCAAGGCGCTGTGGTAGGGGGCAATCGAGCGGCTGGTAAAGCCATGGAAGTTGCGGTACCAGACGTCAAGCAAGCCCAAGCGCACTGGCAAGTTCGACTCCAGGGGCGCGTGGCGAAAGTGCTGGTCCATGGCGTGCGCGCCAGCCAAAAACGCGCGAAAGCCGTCGGCGCCAATGGCAATGGCCAGCGGCAGCCCAATGGCCGACCACAGCGAATAGCGCCCGCCCACCCAGTCCCAAAAGCCAAAGGTGGTGCTGATGCCAAAGTCATTGGCCGCCGCCACATTGGTGGTCAGCGCCGCAAAGTGGCGTGCCACGTCCACCCCGCCCCGACTTTCGAACCAACGCTTGGCCGACTGCGCGTTGGTCATGGTCTCGATGGTGGTGAAAGTTTTGCTGGCCACCAAAAACAAGGTGCTGCTGGCTTTGAGCGGCGCCAGCGTGGACGCCAGTTCATGCCCGTCCACGTTGCTCACAAAGTGCAGGCGCTTGCCGGTACCGGCAAATGCGTCCAGCGCCAGCACCGCCATTTGCGGCCCCAGGTCAGAGCCGCCAATGCCGATGTTGACAATGTCAGTAATGGCGCCGTCCGCGCGCACGGCCTCAGCAAAAGCCAGCATGGCGTCGAGCGTGCCGTGCACCTGGGCCAGCGCCTGTGCTTCATGGGCGCTGGCGGTGGCCGCGTCTGCGGGAGCGCGCAAAAGGGTGTGCCAGACCTCGCGCTGTTCGGTGGTGTTAATCACCTCCCCGGCAAACATGGCGTCGCGGTGCGCCAGCAGGCCCGTCTCGCGCGCCAGTTGAAACAAGAGTTCTTGCGTGGCGGCGTCGATGCGGTTTTTGGACAGGTCGGCAAACACCAGCGGCGCGGCCTGGCTGAACTGCGCAAAGCGCTGGGGGGCGGCGGCGAAGGCGTCGCGCAAGTCAAAGTTCTTGCCGCTGGCCTGGTAGGCGGCTTGCAATTGCGCCCAGGCGGGCGTGCGGTCACATCGGGTGCGGGTCATGGGCGGGGCTCTCTAGGCAGGGGCAGCGCTCAGGCCGCGAGCAAGAGGTGTTCAAGCTTGACCGCGTCCACGCAAAAGGCGCGGATGCCCTCGGCCAGCTTTTCGGTGGCCATGGCGTCTTCGTTCAGGGCAAAGCGGAAGCTGGCCTCGGTGTAATGCACCTGCGCAATGTCCATGGCCTGGGCGGCGCCCGCGCTCAAGGTAGCCGCAAGCGGCGCATCGGTGGCCGCCAAAATGGCCAGCAAGTCGGGGCTGATGGTCAGCAGGTCGCAGCCCGCCAGCGCCGTGATCTGGCCCACGTTGCGAAAGCTCGCGCCCATCACCTCGGTGGCGATGCCGTGCTTTTTGTAGTAGTTGTAAATCTGGCCCACCGACTTCACGCCGGGGTCATTGGCGCCAGCCATATCCGCTTCCACCCACGCGGCGCCGGCCGATTTTTTGTACCAGTCGTAAATGCGGCCCACAAAGGGCGAAATCAGTTGCACCTTGGCCTGGCCGCAGGCCACGGCCTGGCAAAACGAGAACAGCAGCGTCAGGTTGGTGTGGATGCCTTCACGCTCGAGTTGGGCTGCGGCTTGGATGCCTTCCCAGGTGGCGGCCACCTTGATCAGCACGCGCTCTTTGGCAATGCCTTGGGCCTGGTACAGCGCAATCAGGCGCTGGCCGCGCGCCACGGTGGCGGCGGCATCGAAGCTCAGGCGTGCGTCCACCTCGGTCGAGACGCGGCCCGGGATGATGGACAAAATCTCGCAGCCAAAGCGCACCAGCAAGTGGTCCACCACCACGTCGAGCGGCTGGCCCCGGTGCTGCGCCACGGTGGCGGCCAGAAGCGGCGCGTAGTCGGGCTTTTGCACCGCTTTCAGAATAAGCGAGGGGTTGGTCGTGGCGTCTTGCGGCTTGAACGCGTCGAGCTGCTTGAAGTCGCCCGTGTCGGCCACCACGGTCGTGAATTGTTTGAGCGCGTCGAGTTGGTTCATGGGAGTTTTTCCGGTAAAAAAAGGCCAATACGCTTGCAAGCAAGAACGGGCTTGAATTATCAATGAAACAAAGTTACATTACCAGCTCGGATTTTATGTAACTTATCAACAACCGTTCCATTACACCCACGGATTTTTTATGAGCTTTGACCTTGTTTTATTTGGCGGCACCGGCGACTTGGTGTGGCGCAAACTCATGCCCGCCCTGTTCCAGGCCTTTCGCCACGGTACCTTGCCCGAAGGCGGACGCATCATCGGCGTGGGGCGTGACAGCCTCTCGCACGAACAGTACCGCGCGCTGATCCAGTCGCGCTTTGACAAGGTTGATCTGGCCAAACGCCCCAGCGCCGAAGAGTTTGAACGCTTTGCCGCGATTTTGGAATTTGTTCGCATGGACCTGTCCAAGCCCGACGACTACGCCACCCTGGCCGCCAGCTTGCAAGAACGCAAGGCCGACACCGTGGTGATGTATGTGGCCACCGCCCCTTCGCTTTTCACCACTGTGTGCGAGCAACTCGCCGCTGCGGGCCTGAACACGCCGCACACCCGCGTGGTGCTGGAAAAACCGCTGGGCCACGACCTGGCGTCCAACCGCGCCATCAACCACACGGTGCGGCGCTTTTTTGAAGAAAAACAGGTTTTCCGCATCGACCATTACCTGGGCAAACCGGCGGTGCAAAACCTGTTTGCGCTGCGCTTTGGCAACGCCTTGTTCGAGCCCCTGTGGCGGCGCGAGCACATTGCCAACATCCAGATCACCATTGCCGAAGACCTGGGCGTCGAAAGCCGCGGCGGCTTTTACGAAACCACCGGCGCGCTGCGCGACATGGTGCAAAACCACGCGCTGCAATTGCTGTGCGCCATTGGCATGGAGCCGCCCATCAACGCCCATGCCGACGCCATCCGCGACGAAAAACTCAAGGTGCTGCGCTCGCTCAAGCCCTGGACGACCGAGACCCTGGTCACGGACGTGGTGCGAGGCCAGTACGCCAGCGGCAGCAGCGGCGGCCAGCCCGTACCGGCCTACCGCGATGAGACCGGCGTCAACCCGCACAGCAACACCGAAACCTTCGTCGCCCTGCGCACCGAAATTGCCAACTGGCGCTGGGCCGGTGTGCCTTTCTACATCCGCACCGGCAAACGCCTGGCCGGGCGCGACGCGCGCATTGTGGTGAACTTTCGCCCCACGCCGCACGCCATCTTCCAGTCCACCAGCCAGACCGGCAACCAACTGGTCATCAACCTGCAACCCAAAGACGGGCTGGAGTTGCATCTGTTTGCCCAAGGCCAAAACAACCGCAAGGCACGCGCCAGCGCGGCGCAAACCCTGGTGCCGGTGCAGCTGGACTTGGACTTTGACAAACGCTTTGGCTCGGAGCGCGTGGGTGCCTACGAGCGCCTGCTGCTTGACGTCATTGATGGCCGCCTGAACCTGTTCGTGCGCAGCGACGAGCAAGAAGAAGCCTGGCGTTGGGTGGAGCCGCTCATCAAGCATTGGGCCGCTGACGCGCAAGGGCCGCGCCTGTATGGCGCAGGCACCTGGGGCCCGAGTGCGTCTAGCGCCATGATTGCGCGCGACGGTTTTTGCTGGGACGAAGAGTCCTAAAGCCCGGCGTCTCCCCACTGTCTCAAAGGCCCACCATGCTCGACCGAATCAAAGCCGCCCTGCCGTCCCTGGCGCCCGCCGAACAACGCGTGGGCCGCTTGTGCCTGGCCGATCCACGTGCATTTGCCAAGCTGCCGGTGAGCGAACTGGCCGACCGCTCGCATGTGAGCAAACCCACGGTAGTGCGCTTTTGCCGCAGCGTGGGCTACGACGGCCTGGCAGATTTCAAGCTCAAGCTGGCGGGCACGGTGAACGAAGGCGTGCCCTTTATCCACCGCAGCGTGGACGTAGACGACAAGATCGGCGACGTGATGGTCAAAGTCATCGACAACACAGTGGCGGCCTTGCTCAAATACCGCAACGAAGCCAGCACCCTGTCCATGGAGCGGGCCGTGGTCGCACTGGTGGAAGCCTATAAGGCCGGGCGGCAAATCCAGTTTTTTGGCGTGGGCAACTCCGGCATCGTGGCCCAGGACGGGCAGCACAAGTTTTTCCGCCTGGGCGTCAACACCACCGCCTACAGCGACGGCCACATGCAGGTGATGAGCGCCTCGGTCATGCGAGCGGGCGACTGCGTGGTGGTGATCAGCAACTCCGGGCGCACCCGCGACCTGATGGACGCCTGCGACATTGCGCGCAAGAACGGCGCCACCACCATCGTGATTACCGCCAGCGGCTCGCCCCTGGCCAGCGCTGGCCACATCCACCTCAGCGCCGACCACCCCGAGGGCTTTGACAAATACAGCCCCATGGTCTCGCGCCTGATGCACTTGATGATTCTGGATATTTTGGCCACCGCCGTGGCCTTGCGCATCGGCAGCACCACCTTAGGGCCACTCTTGAGCGAAATGCGGCAAAACCTGCGCAGCAAGCGCTACGCCTAAAACCTGTGGCCTAGCCGGCCTGCTCCATCGCCCGGCGCTGCCGGTCCACAAAGTCCTGGTAGGTGTCAATGCCGCGCAGCTGCAAAATCGTATTGCGCACAGCGGCTTCCACCAGCACCGCAATATTGCGCCCGGCCACCACCTGAATCACCACCTTGCGCACCGGAATGCCGGCCACGTCTTGCGTGAGAGGCTCAAAGGGCATGCGCTCGTAGTCGCGCTCCAGCGTCTCGCGGCGCACCAAGTGGACGATGAGCTTGAGCCGCATCTTGCGGCGCACGGCGGTTTCGCCAAAGATGGCACGGATATCGAGCAAGCCAATGCCGCGCACTTCCAGCAGGTTTTGCAGCAAATCAGGGCAGCGGCCCTCAATCGTGGTCTGGTTGATGCGGTACAAATCCACCGCGTCATCGGCCACCAGGCCGTTGCCGCGCGAGATCAGCTCCAGCCCCAGTTCGCTTTTGCCCAGGCCAGACTCACCCGTAATCAGCACACCCAGACCCAAAATGTCCATGAACACGCCGTGCATCGACACCCGGTCAGCAAAGTGCTTGGACAAATAGGCCCGCAGCACATCAATCACAAAGGCCGACGAGCCCTGGGCCGCAAACATCGGAATTTGCGCCCGCTCGCACATGGAAATCAGGGCGTCGGGCGCTTGCTGCCCGTCAGCCAGCACGATCACCGGCGGCTCCAGCGTCACGATGCGCGAGGTGCGCCGGGCGCAGTCTTCGGCCGTGGCGTTGGTGAGGTACGCGATTTCGCGCTCGCCCAGAATTTGCACCCGGTAGGGGTGGATGTAATTGAGGTAACCCACCAGATCGGCGCCTGAGCGCGCGGCGCGCACCGCCACTTCGTCAAACCGGCGCTCAGACGCCCCCAGACCGGCGACCCACTCCCAATGCAGGTACGAGCGAAAAGCCTCGAACAGGACGTCGGCACTGATGGCGTTGGGTTTCACGGGGTAAAGCGCCTTTTAAAAGGGCCGGTGGGCCAAACTCAATGCAGTTGCGTCGAGCGCCAGCCAGTCAGCAGTTCGTGCAGCGCAACGGCGTCGGTCGCCGTGGTCAGGCGCTGGCGCATGTCGGCGTCGCTGAGCAACTCGGCGATTTCAGACAAAATTTCGAGGTGCTTTTGGGTGGCCGCTTCGGGCACCAAGAGAAATATCAGCAGGGTTACCGCCTGGTCGTCCGGCGCGTCAAAGCCGATGGGCTTGAGCAGCTGAAAAACCGCCGCCATGGGCGACTTCAAACCCTTGATGCGGCCGTGCGGAATGGCCACGCCGTGGCCCAGTCCGGTCGAACCCAGTCGTTCGCGGGAAAACAGGCTGTCGGTGACCAGCGCGCGGCTCAGGCCATGCAGGCTCTCAAACAGAAGCCCCGCTTCTTCAAACGCGCGCTTTTTGCTGGTGACGTCCACCTGGGCAAGCACATGCGGTTGGGGCAGTAATAAGGCGAGGCGGTTCATAAGGTGAGCGGATTATGCACATAAAAAAACCCGCCGTTTTATGCGGCGGGTTTGGCTTTGGCCCAAGCGAGCCGACGCTTACATCAGGCGCTTGGGCGCCTCGTGGTGGTGGTCTTGAATGCGGTCTTTGTGGCGCACTACTTGGCGGTCTAGCTTGTCTACCAACTCGTCCACAGCCGCATACAGATCTGCGTGCGCGCTTTCGGCAAACAAATCGCTGCCCTTGACGTGGATGTTGCATTCGGCGCGCTGGCGGCGTTCTTTTTCTTTCTGGTTTTCGATACTGAGCAGTACCTTGACGTCGACCACTTGGTCGAAGTGGCGCGTGATGCGGTCGAGCTTTTCGGTGACGTACATGCGCAAGGCGGGGGTAACTTCCAGATGGTGACCGCTGATTGTCAGATTCATAAATGGGGCTCCAGTTGCTCTCAGAACAAAAACCCGGCAACCCGCAGGCCGCCGGTCCACTTCCACAAAAACCCGAGGGTTTTCAGACCCTCGGCTCCACTATGCGCCCCTTTTTCGGCAAACGCAAAGGCTTTTTCGTGACGCAGTGCAGCAAGCGCCAAGCTGGCCCGCGTAAAAGGCGCGCCGTGCCACACGCGGGTGCGATAATTTGCGCTTCCCCACTTTGGAGCGTATTTCTTGGACAACGACCCCAGTAGGTAGCTTTCGGATGGTTGCGGTGTTCTTGGCCCGTCGTTCGAAAGCTGCAGCAGCACCTTCGCCCCATCGCACGATGGGCCCCCGAACCTCAGCCACCCACACCCATGCTCAATATTTTTACCTTGGCCAATGGCCGCCTGTTCCAGGAAGAAATCGAGTCCCTAGAAGAGCTCTCGAAATTCCAACCCATCTGGGTCGATCTGGAATCCCCTACCGTTGAAGAAAAACGCTGGATCAAACAGTATTACGGCCTGTCGATTCCTGAGGACGCGATGGACGAGGACATCGAGGAATCTGCCCGCTTCTATACCGAGGACAACGGGGAACTGCACATTCGCAGCGACTTCTTGATCGCCGATGAACACGAGCCGCGCACCGTGCGCGCCGCCTTTATCCTGAACCTGGTCAATGACAGCCTAAAAAGCAAAGGAGTGCTGTTTTCCATCCACGACGAAGACGTGCCCGTGTTCCGCCTGCTGCGCATGCGCGCTCGGCGCGCGCCCGGGCTGATTGAAGACGCCAAGGAAGTGCTGCTCAAACTGTTCGACGCCGACGCCGAATATTCCGCCGACACGCTCGAAGGCATTTACGATGAGCTGGAAAAAGTAAGCAAAAAAGTGCTGTCAGGCGACGTGACCGACGCGATTGCCGGCGAAGCACTGGGCGCCATTGCCCGCCATGAGGATTTGAGTGGCCGCATTCGCCGCAACGTGATGGACACCCGGCGCGCGGTGAGTTTCATGATGCGCTCCAAAATGCTCAACGCCGAGCAGTTTGAAGAAGCGCGCCAAATTTTGCGCGACATTGATTCGCTCGATTCGCACACCGCGTTTTTGTTTGACAAGATCAACTTCTTGATGGATGCCACGGTCGGCTTCATCAACATCAACCAGAACAAGGTCATCAAGATCTTCTCGGTGGCCAGCGTGGCGCTGCTGCCACCCACGCTGATTGCCAGCGTCTATGGCATGAACCTGAAGTTTCCGGAGTTGGAGTTTTTGGGCGCCTGGAGCTACCCGTACACGGTGGCGCTGATGGTTTGCAGCGCGCTGGTGCCCATGTGGTACTTTGGCAAGCGCGGCTGGCTGAAATAGCGCAGAAGGCCGGGCCCGCGCCCGGGCGGCGTCTTCCTTAGACCGTGCGCAGTTCGCGCCGCAAAATCTTGCCCACCGGCGTCTTGGGCAAGTCGGCGCGAAACTCCACCACCTTGGGCTGCTTGTAGCCAGTCAGGTTTTCGCGGCAATGGGCGCGCACGGCGGCCTCGGTCAGGTCAGGGTCTTTTTTGACAATGACGAGCTTGACGGCTTCGCCCGTCTTGTCGTCGGGCATGCCGATGCAGGCGCACTCCATCACGCCGGCCAATTGGGCCACCACGTCTTCAAGCTCGGTAGGAAACACGTTAAAACCGCTGACCAGAATCATGTCCTTTTTGCGGTCCACGATTTTGAAATAGCCGCGCTCATCCATGGTGCCGATGTCACCCGACTTGAAGTAGCCGTCCGCCGTCATCACCTTGGCGGTCTCATCCGGGCGCTGCCAGTAGCCGGCCATGACCTGCGGACCCTTGATGGCGATTTCGCCACGCTCGCCGGGTGCGCACAAATTGCCGTTGTCGTCGAGCAGTTTCATGGCGGTGCCGGGAATAGGCACGCCAATGGTGCCGGTGAATTCCTTGCCCGTGACCAAGTTGCAGCTCACCGAGGGTGAGGTTTCGCTCAGGCCGTAACCTTCACAAATCGGGCAGCCCGTTTTTTCGAACCAGAGCTTGGCCACGCTGCTTTGCACTGCCGTGCCACCGCCCAGTGACACGCGCAGATGGCTCCAGTCCACGGTGTTGAAATCCGGGTGGTTGGCCAGGCCGTTGAACAAGGTGTTGACGGCCGGAAAGCTGTGGATGGTGTGCTTTTGCAGCTCCTTGAGCACCGCCGGAATGTCGCGCGGATTGGGGATCAGCAGCAGCTTGCCGCCCATGCGCATGCTCAGCATCATGCCAATGGTGAAGGCGAAGATGTGGTACAGCGGCAGCGCGCACACGCTGGTGGGCTGCTGGTCGGCGGGCAGGTCGTGCATGACCGGCTGGTTCCAGGCCTCGGACTGCAGCACGTTGGCAATCAGGTTGCGGTGCAGCAGCACCGCGCCTTTGGACACGCCGGTGGTGCCGCCGGTGTATTGCAGCACCGCCACATCATGGGCGTGCAAGTCGGGCTTGGCAAACGGTGACTTGCTGCCCTGGGCCACAGCGGCGTTAAAACGCACCGCCTGGGGCAGGTCATAGGCGGGCACCAGCTTTTTGCGTGAACGCACCACGTAATTCACCAATGTGCCCTTGAGCAGACCGAGCTGGTCGCCCAGGGCACACAAGACGATGTGCTTTAGCGGCGTGCTAACCAGGCATTTTTGCAGTGTGCTGGCAAAGTTTTCCAGGATGAAGATGGCTTTGGCACCCGCGTCCTTGAGCTGGTGTTCCAACTCACGCGGGGTATACAGCGGGTTGACGTTGACCACGACGAAACCAGCCCGCAAAATGGCCGCCACCGCCACCGGGTACTGCGGCACATTGGGCATCATGATGGCAACCCGGTCGCCCTTGGCCAAGCCCAAACCCTGCAAATAGGCCGCCACGCTCAAGCTCAGGCGATCGGTCTGTGCAAAGCTGATGTTCGCGCCCATGAAGCTGTAAGCCACCCGGTTGGCGTACTTGGCAAACGCCTCCTCCATCAGCGCGACCAATGACTGGTACTGCGAAGGGTCAATCTCTGCTGGAACTCCCGGTGGGTAGGCGCTAAGCCAGGTGTGTGCGGTCATGTGGATACCTTCAACACGCCCTACTCGATGGCCTTGACCATGTCTTCGACGACTTTTTTGGCATCGCCAAACACCATCATGGTCTTGTCCATGTAGAACAACTCATTGTCCAAACCGGCGTAGCCTGCGGCCATAGAGCGCTTGTTGACGATGATGGTTTTGGCCTTGTAGGCTTCCAGAATCGGCATGCCGTAGATCGCGCTGCCTTTTTGCAGCGCCGCCGGGTTGACCACGTCGTTGGCGCCGAGCACGATGACCACGTCGACCTGCGGAAATTCACCGTTGATGTCTTCCATCTCAAACACCTGGTCGTACGGCACTTCGGCCTCGGCCAAGAGCACGTTCATGTGACCTGGCATGCGCCCGGCCACCGGATGGATGGCGTATTTCACGCTAATGCCCTTGTGCACCAGCTTCTCGGCCAGTTCATTGACCGCATGCTGCGCGCGCGCCACAGCCAGACCGTAGCCCGGCACGATGACCACCGTTTCAGCATTCGCCAGCATGTAAGCGGCGTCGTCAGCGCTGCCGCTCTTGACCGGGCGCTGCTCGGTGCTGCCGCTGGCTGCGGCCGTGGCGTCACCACCAAAGCCACCCAAAATCACGTTAAAGAAAGAGCGGTTCATGGCCTTGCACATGATGTAGCTCAGGATCGCCCCGCTCGAACCCACCAGGCTGCCCGCAATGATGAGCATGCTGTTGTTCAAGCTAAAGCCAATGCCCGCCGCCGCCCAGCCTGAATAGCTGTTGAGCATGGACACCACCACCGGCATGTCAGCCCCGCCAATCGGGATGATGATGAGCACGCCCATCACAAAAGACAGCGCCAGCATGGCGAAAAACGCCCACCAAGCGCCATTGGCCATAAAGCACAGTCCCAGGCCCAGCGTGGTCAGGCCCAGCACCAGATTGAGCTTGTGCTGGCCCGCAAACTGCACCGGTGCGCCCTGGAACAGGCGGAACTTGTACTTGCCCGAAAGCTTGCCAAAGGCAATTACCGACCCACTGAAGGTAATGGCACCAATGGCCGCGCCCAAGAACAACTCCAGACGGTTGCCCGCAGGAATCGGCGCGCCTTTTTCCAGACCATGTAAAAGCGCACTGGGTTCGGCCACGGCCGCCACGGCAATGAAGACCGCCGCCAGACCGATCATGCTGTGCATGAATGCCACCAGCTCAGGCATCTTGGTCATCTCGACACGCTGCGCCATCACGGTTCCGACAGTGCCGCCCACCAACAGGGCACCCAGCACCCAGCCCAGACCGGTGAAACCGTCTTGCCCCATGTGCATGGCCAGTTTGTAAATCAGGGCGGCGGTCGTGACAGCGGCCACGGCCATGCCGATCATGCCGAACACGTTGCCGCGGATCGAGGTGGTGGGGTGCGACAGTCCCTTGAGCGCCTGGATAAAGCAGACGCTGGCGAACAAATACAACAGGGTGACGAGGTTCAGGCTCATTGCGCACCGTCCTTAGTTACAACTTTTTTCTCTTTTTTCTTGAACATCTCCAGCATGCGCCGGGTGACCATAAAGCCGCCAAACACATTGACCGCCGCAAGCGCCACGGCCAGCACGCCCATGGTTTTACCCAGCGTGGTCTCGGTCAGCGCAGCCGCCAGCATGGCGCCAACGATCACGATGGCCGAGATGGCATTGGTCACCGCCATCAGCGGCGTGTGCAACGCGGGTGTCACCGTCCAGACCACGTGGTAGCCCACGTAAATGGCCAGCACAAAGATGATCAGGTTCAATATGGTGGGAGATACAACTTCCATGGTCTTAGTCCTCTTAAATGGGGTGGCTTATTTGCGCTTGACGGCGCCGTCTTGCGTCATCAGGCAAGCGGCCACGATGTCGTCTTCCAGATCCACCTTGAACTGGCCGTCTTTGGTCAGCACCAGCTTCAAAAAGTCCAGCACGTTGCGGGCGTACAAAGCAGAAGCGTCCGCCGCCACCAATGCCGCGAGGTTGGTTTCACCGACCAGCGTGACGCCGTGTTTGACCACGGTTTTGCCGGCTTCGGTGAGCACGCAGTTGCCGCCCACGCCGTCGGCGGCTTTGCCGGCGGCAATGTCAACGATCACCGAGCCGGGTTTCATGCTTTTGACCATGTCTTCGGTCACCAGCACGGGAGCGGCGCGCCCAGGAATCAGGGCGGTGGAAATGACCACGTCGGCCAGCGCCACGCGCTTGGCGACTTCGGTCTTTTGCCGGTCCAGCCAGCTTTGCGGCATGGGGCGGGCGTAGCCGCCCACGCCCACGGCCGCTTCTTTTTCTTCGGGCGTGTCGTAGGACACTTCAATGAATTTTCCACCCAAGGATTCGATTTGCTCCTTGACGCTGGGGCGCACGTCGGACGCTTCAATCACCGCGCCCAGGCGCTTGGCCGTGGCAATCGCCTGCAAACCGGCCACGCCCACGCCCAAAATGACCACGCGCGCAGCCTTGACGGTGCCCGCAGCGGTCATCAGCATGGGAAAGAAGCGCTGGTATTTGTCGGCAGCAACCATGACCGCCTTGTAGCCCGCGATGTTGGCCTGGCTGGACAACACGTCCATGCTTTGGGCCCGCGTGGTGCGCGGCGCGGCTTCCAGCGCAAAGCTGGTCAGACCCGCAGCGGCCATGCGGGCCAGGCCGTCAGCGTCAAAGGGATTGAGCATGCCCACCAAGGCAGCGCCTGAGGCCATGTGCGACAACTCTTGGGCGCTGGGCGCTACCACTTTGAGCACCAAGGGGCTGGCCAGAGCGGCGGCGGCATCGCAAATTTCGGCGCCTGCAGCGACATACGCCGCATCAGTGACGCTGGCGCGCACGCCGGCGCCGGATTGCACCCGCACCGCGTGGCCTTGGGCGATGAGTTTTTTCACCGTTTCAGGGGTGGCCGCGACACGGGTTTCGCCGCTTGCGGTTTCGGCAGGCACGCCTATTTGCATGGATTCGCTCCTGGGGATGGACAATAACTTTCGTCAAGCTTACATGAATTCCAAGGTGTTGCTCAGGGGGAGAAAACCCGCATCGGCTGGGCTCGGACCCTTGCAGGCACCACAAAAACCAAATTTACAGACCAGGAGGCTTGGGCAGACTCAGCTCGACCACCGTATCGCCCTGCTGCGTGCTGCCGATCTTTGCGCCGCGCACAGATACCGACTGCAGCACCTGCCCGCCACCCAGCGCAGCGCCCACGGCGTAGGTCTTGGCTGGCGCACCGCCTTCCGCCAACAAGGCGTAGCCCTTACCCACTGGGCCGGCCACAACGCCGAGTAACTGGTATTGGGTGTTGGTGTTTGGCGCCGGCTTGGACTGCGGCACCAGGTCGCCACCCAAAGCGCGTGCCAAATCTTTGGCGTCTGGTGCCGGGGATGCGACCATGACGGAGGTCGCTTGCATTTGCTGTCCCACCACGCCAGCCAGCCCCAACGCCCAATAAACCGCGCTCGCGGCAGCCAGCAGCGCCGTCACAAACGTGACCAAGTAGAGGGCCCAGGGGCGGGAGGATGCAAGGAGCATGGCACCATTATCCGGGAACTTGCCCGCACTTAGCGGGGGATTGCTTGCCGACGCCATGACCAAACACAAGGGGCGCGCCTTGATTTCTGGCTAAACTGAATGCCGACCTCAACATGGCGGCCCTCCGAGGCGGCTCAGCACATGCATTCACCCATTTTTCAGCCCACTCCACCTGCCAGTCGCGCCATGGCACGCTTGCACAAAGGCTTCACCCTCATTGAGCTGATGGTCGTGCTGCTCATCATCGGTGTGCTGGCCGCGCTCATCGTGCCCAATGTGCTGGACCGGGCCGATGACGCCAAGGTCACCGCCGCCAAGACGGATGTCAGCAACCTGATGCAGGCACTCAAGCTCTACAAGCTTGACAACAGCCGCTACCCCAGCGCCGAGCAAGGCTTGGCCGCGCTGGTGAACAAGCCTACCGCCGAACCGGTGCCGCCCAACTGGAAGAAAAACCTCGACCAGCTGCCCAACGACCCTTGGGGCAAGCCCTATGTTTACCTGAACCCCGGCGTCAAAGGCGAGATTGACGTCATGTCCTTCGGCGCCGACGGCCAGTCAGGTGGCGAGGGCAAAAATGCGGACATTGGCAGCTGGCAGCCTTAGGGCGCGTCCGGTCTGCGCAGGCAAGCCGCGGGGCCAAGGCTTCACCCTGCTTGAGCTGCTGGTCGTGATGGCCATTGTGGCTATCGCATCGGCGGGCGTAGTGCTTAGCCTGCGCGACAGCACCGCCTCCGATCTAGAGCGCGACGCCCAGCGCCTGGCCGCCATATTGGAGTCGGGCCGCGCGCAGTCGCGCATGCAGGGCACACCGGTAACATGGCGCGCTGTGCCCGGTGGCTTTGTGCTTGACGGTCTGAACCCGCCCCTGCCACCGCAAGTCTGGCTCAGCGCCGACACCACCGTGGGCGCCGTGCTGCAGCCAACCGCGCCCGGCGCACCCATGAACGGCACAGACCGGCTTAGCCTGGGGCCCGAGCCGATTTTGGAAGCCCGGGCTGTGGTCTTGATCTCTCGCAGCAAACCCGCCATTCGCCTGCAACTCGCCACCGATGGCCTGCGTCCCTTTGCCCCGCTGCCCGTGGACACGGCGCGAGTAACAACGCAGGGCGCCACACCATGAAGCCCGCCCGACGCCACCGCGCATCCGCGCAGGGCTTCACCTTGGTAGAGGTGCTGGTGGCGCTCACCATCGTGGGCGTGGCGCTGCTCGCAGGCCTCAAAGCGACCGGCGCGCTCACGCTGCACGCACAGCGCCAAAGCGATGTGCTGCTGGGCCAGTTGTGCGCCGAAAACGCGCTCTACCAAATCCGCCTGAGCCGCCAGATGCCGGGCGTGGGCGAAAGCAGCCGCGAATGCGTGCAAGGCGGCCAAAGCTTCACCCTGGTGCTCAATGTGCAAGCTACGCCCAACCCCAACTTCGTACGCGTAGACGCCCAGGTGCGCAATGCCACCGAACCGGTGTTGCGCCTGTCCACCATCGTGGGACGCAACTGATGGCCAAGCAGCGCGGCTTTACCCTGATCGAACTCTTGGTGGCGCTGGCGCTGATGGCGCTGATGTCCGCCATGTCCTGGCGCGGCCTGGACGGTATGGTCGGTGCGCAAAAACGCCTGGCACAGCATTCCGACGATGTGCTTACCTTGCAAACCGGCCTGGCGCAATGGGGCGCCGATCTGGATGCGCTGGCCCAGCAGCCCAACACCCCCAGCATTGACTGGGACGGCCGCGCCCTGCGCCTGTTGCGCCGGGGCAGCCAGTCTGCGGGCGAAGGCCTGCACGTGGTGGCCTGGTCGCAGCGTCTGGTGGGCGGCAGCGCGCAGTGGCTGCGCTGGCAGTCGCCCGCGCTTGCCACCCACGCCGAACTGCAAGCCGCCTGGACCCAGGCCGCACGCTGGGGCCAAAACCCCAGCGACGACGACCGCCGCTTCGAGGTGCGCGTCACACCGCTGGAACGCTGGCAGATTTTTTTCTACCGGGGTGGCGCCTGGACCAATCCCTTGTCGTCGGCCGACGGCAGCGCCCCGGCGGATGGCGCAGCCCAGGCGCCCGCAATGGCCGCATCGGGCGCAGGTCTGGGCGGCCCCACTTCCAGCGCAGCGGCGGGCGCCATGCCCGACGGCGTGCGACTGCTGTTGACGCTGCCGCCAGGCCAGGCGGTCAGCGGCGTGCTCACGCGCGACTGGGCCCGACCCGGTCTGGGCGGCACGCCATGACGCAGCCCACCCCCCGCATCCGCACGGGCCAATCGGGCGCGGCCATTCTCATGGCCATGCTCACGGTGGTGCTGGTGGCCACCTTGGCCTCGGCGGCGCTGTGGCAGCAGTGGCGCGCAGTAGAAGTGGAAAGCGCCGAGCGCACCCGCGCGCAATCGTCCTGGGTGCTAACAGGCGCGCTGGACTGGGCGCGGCTGATCCTGGCCGAGGACGGGCGCAGGGGCGGCGCCGACCACCTGGCCGAACCTTGGGCCATGCCGCTCGAACAAGCGCGCCTGTCCACCTTTTTGGCCGCCGACCGCAGCGACACCCTGGCCGCCGACGCCAGTACCAACGCTTTTTTGTCGGGCCAGATCAGCGATCTGCAAGCGCGGCTGAACCTGAAGAACCTGGTGCAAGACGACGGCAAAGTGCACGCCCCCACGCTGCGCATGTGGGAGCGCCTATTTACGCAACTGGGCCTGCCACGCGCCACACTCGACCGGCTGGTAGGGCAATTGCAGCGCGCCCAGCAGGCCAGCGGGTCGGCGGCTGACAACAAGGTGCTTAACGCCAGCACTGACGGTCCGCTCTGGCCGCAAGAACCAGACCAACTGGCCTGGCTGGGGCTGGACCCCGCCACATTGGCGCTGCTGCAGGACCACATTACGGTGCTGCCAGAGCGCACGCCGGTGAACCTGAACACCGCATCAAGCGTGGTGCTGATGGCCTGCATGGACGGAGTCACCCAGGCAGATGTGCAGCGCCTGCTCGACGCCCGGCGCCTGTCGCATTGGGACAGTCTGGACGACGTCAAGAAAGCCGCCAAGCTGCCCCAGCTTGTGCTCGACACCCAGCTGCTATCCACCAGCACACGCTTTTTTTCCCTGCACGGCGTGTTGCAAATCGACAGCAACACGGTGCAGGAATATTCGGTCGTACAGCGCGACGCCACCAAGGTCAAAACGCTGTGGCGCAAACGACCGCTCAAGCCCACTTCCACCGATGCGCCCACCCAGCCCGACACCTACAATGACCGCTGATTTTTGAACCATGGCCACGCTCATCCTCACCCTTCCCCGCAGCGGCTTGCACGCAGGCTCGGTGGTGGACTATGTGCTCAGCCCTGACGGCCTGCGAGAGGGCACCGTCGCAAGCGCGCCGTTGGCGCTGCTGCCAAGCGCAAGCACTGGCCGGGTGACTGAAACCGTGCTCGTGGTGGGTGCGGCCCAACTGTCCTGGCACCGGGTGCAACTTCCCAAGGGCGCTACTGCCAACAGCACGCGCCTGCGCGCCGTACTGGTTGGCCTGTTGGAAGATCAACTGCTTGATGACCCGGCCACTTTGCACTTCGCGCTGGAGCCGGGCTCTGTGAAAGGCGCCAGCACCTGGGTCGCGGTGTGCGACAGAGCCTGGCTACACAACAGCTTGCAGGCGCTGGAGGCAGCAGGCGTCACGGTGACCCGCATCGTGCCCGAGCTGGTACCAAACCCAGGGGCTGATGGCGAGCAAGCCCATGAGAGGCTGTACGCGGTGGAAAACGCCGGCCAAGCCCTGCTGCTGCACACAAGCCCCAACGGTGTGACGCCCTGGCCACTGCAGGCAAGCACCGTGGCCCTGCTGCGTTGGCCCGAAGACGCGCCACTGCGCTCCGAGCCCGCCGTAGCCACTTTGGCCGAACAACGGTTTGGGCGCAGCGTGCAATTGCAAAGCCGCGCAGAGCGCGCCTTGGCCGCCTGCCAAAGCGACTGGGACCTGGCCCAACTCGACCTGGTCAACAACCAGCGCAGCCGCAGCCTTAAACGCATGGCCTCCACCGTGCGCACGCTGCTGCAAGCGCCTCGCTGGCGCGCTGCGCGCTGGGGCCTGCTGGCCCTGATCGCAGTCAACCTGCTGGGCCTCAATGTGCGCGCCGGGGCCGAACGCGCCGCACTGCAAGCGCAGCGCAAAGCCATTGATGCGGTGCTGACTGGCACTTTTCCCGCCACCCAAGTGGTGGTGGACGCGCCGGTGCAAATGCAGCGCGCCGTGGCCGCCCTGCAGCTCAACGCCGGGGCGCTGGGCACGCGCGATGTTGAAACTCTGCTGGGCGCTTGGGCGCATGCCGCGCCCACCGCGCCCGCCCCCAGCGGCATGGACTTTGCCAATGGCGAGCTGCGACTGCATGGCGTGACCCTGGCAGCAAGCGCACTGGCGCAGGCAAGCCAGACCCTCAAGGGCCAGGGCTATACCCTGAGCGCCACCGGCGCGGACCTGAGTCTGCGGGGCGCCCCATGAAGCCCAACCTGCAAGGCACCTTAAGCGCCGCCATCGCCCCCGCGCACACGCGCTGGTCGCAAATGAGCCCGCGCGAACAGCGTTTGGTGCGCGGTGCGCTGGCGCTACTGGCGCTGGCACTGGTCTGGTTTGTGGCACTGCGTCCGGCCCTTGCAACGCTGCGCAGCGCGCAAAGCCAGGGCCCGCTTCTGCGCGCGCAACTGCAAGACATGCTGCAGCTCCAAGCCCAGGCCCGCGTGCTGCAAGCCGTGCCTGCCGCACAAACCCAGGACGCCAAAAGCGCGCTGGAAGCCGCCCTGCCCACGCTGGGGGCCGCAGCGCGCATGTCGCTCACCGGCGAGCGCGCCACCGTCACCCTGGAGGACAGCAGCGCCGACGGGCTGGCGCAATGGCTGATGCAGGTGCGCCTGAATGCCCGCGCGCGACCGCTGGAGCTGCACCTGACCCAAAGCCAAGGGCTGTGGAAGGGCCGCATTGTGTTGCAACTGGCCAGCACCGCTGCGCCCTGATCACCTGCACGCCATGGCCACGACCTCCACGCACGTCAACACGCGCACGCCATGGGCCTGGGCGTTCTGCGGCGCGGCACTGGGCTTGCTGCTGGCCACCGTGGGGTTTGCCCCGGCGGTCTGGCTGGTGGGTGGTGTGCAAGCCGCCAGCGGTGGCCACGTGCTGCTGCAAGATGCGCGCGGAACGGTGTGGAATGGTTCGAGCCAGCTCACCCTGACGGGCGGGCCCGGCAGCAGCGACAGCAGCACCCTGCCCGGGCGCCTGGCCTGGCGTGTGCAGCCGGGCTGGGGCCAGCTGCAAATCTCGGTGTTTGCCGACTGCTGCATGCAAACACCTCTGGCCATCGATTTGATTGCGCGCTGGGGCGGCGTGCAAATACGCATGCAAGACCAGCGCTCACAGTGGCCCGCGCTGCTGCTCACTGGCCTGGGCACGCCCTGGAACACTATCCGCGCCGAAGGCCAGTTGGCCGTGTCCAGCCAAGGCTTTAGCGCGCAATGGATTCATGGGCGACTGGCGCTGCAAGGCCAGTTGCAGGTGGACGCGATTGACGTGGCATCGCGCCTGTCCACGCTGCGGCCCATGGGCAGCTACCGCTTTGTGGTTGCTGGTGGCGACACGCCGCGCCTGGGCTTAAGCACCACGCAAGGCAGCCTGCAATTGAACGGCAGCGGCCAGTGGACGGACGGGCGCTTGCGCTTTGAAGGCGAGGCCAGCGCCGCACCCGAGCGATTGGACGCGCTGTCGAATCTCTTGAACATCATCGGACGGCGCGAAGGCGCGCGCTCCATCATCAAAGTGGGTTGAATATCTATGACACCAACGCGCATTTTTCCCGCTGCTCCAACCGCGAAGCGCGCACGCCTGGGCGCCTTGCTTGCGGCCACCGTGCTGGTGGGTACGACTGCAGCTTGGGCACCGGTAGCCCTGGCGCAATCGGCCCCCGCCGCGCCCCTGCCCAACACCGGAGCGTCCAAGCCGGGCGATCCCATTACGCTGAACTTTACCGACGCCGAGATCGAGTCCGTGGCGCGCACTATCGGCCTGCTGTACGGCATGAACGTGGTGGTCGATCCCCGCGTCAAAGGCAAGCTCACCCTTGTCACCGAGAAGCCTGTCAACCGCTCGATGGCCATGGCGCAGTTTTTGACGAGTCTGCGTTTGCAGGGCTTCACCATGGTGGAGTCGGCCGGACTGTTCAAGGTCGTGCCCGAGGCCGATGCCAAGCTGCAAAGCGCTGCGGTGGAAACCAACGACAGCGCGCCCAAGGGCGCCGCTGGCGGCCAGATCGTCACGCAGATCTTTCGACTTAATTTTGAATCGGCCACCAACCTGGTGGCGGTGCTGCGCCCCCTGATCAGCCCCAACAACACCATCAACGCCAACCCGGGCAACAACGCGCTGGTGATTACCGACTATGCCGACAACCTGCGGCGCATCGCCCGCATCATTGCCGCCATGGACGTGTCCAACGCCACCGAGGTGGAGGTCATTGAGCTCAAAAACGCGATTGCCGTGGACCTGGCGCCGCTCGTCCTCAAGCTGATTGACGCCAGCGCCACCACCACGGGCGCACCCGCAGGCGCAGCCGACACTGGGTTTAAGACCACGGTGATTGCCGAGTCGCGCAGCAACACGCTGATCGTGCGCGCGGCCAACCCGGCACGCGTGGCGCTGGTCAAATCGCTGGTGGAAAAGCTGGACCAGCCTTCAAGCAAAAGCAATGGCGAACTGGGTAATCTGCATGTGGTCTACCTGAAAAACGCCGACGCTACGAAGCTGGCGGCCACCTTGCGCGCGGCGCTCAGCGGTGCGGCGGTCAGCCCCAC
Source organism: Comamonadaceae bacterium (assembly GCA_947378275.1). Classification (GTDB taxonomy): domain Bacteria; phylum Pseudomonadota; class Gammaproteobacteria; order Burkholderiales; family Burkholderiaceae_C; genus Allorhodoferax. The sequence continues at coordinate 11,845 of CANCJD010000001.1, read as the reverse complement.
ACCAGCGGCCGTGTCCGGCGCGGCCGCCGGCGCCGCAGGTACACCCGCCCTGCCGGCGGCCACCTCGGGCGGCCAGGTGCAGGCTGACCCGTCCACCAACTCGCTCATCATCACCGCGCCCGACCCGCAGTACCGCCAGTTGCGCGAAGTGATTGAACGCCTGGACGCCCGCCGGGCGCAGGTCTATGTGGAAAGCCTGATTGCCGAAGTAAGCGCCGACCGCGCCGCCGAATTTGGCGTGCAGTGGCAGCGCGCCCTGGGCAGCAATGGCGACAGCAGCATTGGCCTGTTGGGCACCAATTTTGGTGCAGCCGGCAAAAACATCCTCAGCCTGGCCACGGGCGGCGGCGCGGTGCTGCCCGGTAGCGGCCTGAACATCGGCGTGGCCAACCAGACCAACGGCGTCTATGTGCTGGGTTTCTTGGCCCGGTTTTTGGAGTCCAGCGGCGCGGGCAACGTCTTGTCCACGCCCAATTTGCTCACCCTGGACAACGAAGAGGCCAAGATCGTGATCGGCCAGAACGTGCCCTTTGTGACTGGCCAGTTCACCAACACCAACTCGGGCACCGGCTCGGTCAACCCGTTTCAGACCATTGAGCGCAAGGACGTGGGCTTGACGCTGAAGGTCAAGCCCCAAATCAGCGAGAACGGCACCGTCAAGCTGACCATCTTTCAAGAAGTATCCAGCGTGCAGGCGTCCACCGTGGCAGCGCCCAACGGGCCGACGACCAATAAGCGCACGATTGAGTCCAACGTGCTGGTGGACGACGGCTCAGTGGTGGTGCTGGGCGGCTTGCTGCAAGATGAATTTACCGGCAACGGCGACAAGGTGCCGGGCGTGAGCGATGTCCCGTTTTTTGGCAACCTGTTCAAAAGCGAAGCGCGCAGCCGCAAAAAGACCAACCTGATGGTGTTTCTGCGCCCGGTGGTGGTGCGCGACAGCGCTGCCACCGAACGCCTGTCGCTAGACCGCTACGAGCAAATGCGCAGCGGCATGCAAGACGCCCAACCCGTGCCCGACGCCAAGGTGCCGATCAACGACGCCCCCACCTTGCCCGCCGCCGCCCCGGTCGCCCAAACCAAGAAGGCCGCGCCCTGAGATGCGCTACCCGCTGCCCTACGCTTTTGCGCGCAGCCAGCAAGTGCTGCTGGAAGACGACGCCCAGGGCCTGACACTGCATGTACAGCCCTTGTCGCTGCCCAGCGGCATTGCCGAGGCGCTGCGCAAATACCCGGTGCAACAGGTGCACAACCACACTGCGCCAGCGCTGGCGCAGCACATCAGCGCGGCCTATGCGCAGGGCGAGTCCAGCGCGGCAGCGGTGGTGAGCGAAGTCGAAGGCGAGGCCGATCTCAGTCGCATGATGCAAGACCTGCCGGCCATTGAAGACTTGCTGGAGACGTCCGACGACGCGCCCATCATCCGCATGCTCAACGCCTTGCTCACGCAGGCCGCGCGCGACGGCGCCAGCGACATCCACATCGAGCCCTACGAGCGCCACTCGGTGGTGCGCTTTCGGGTGGACGGCAACTTGCGTGAGGTGGTGCAACCCAACCGCGCGTTGCATGCGGCCCTCATCTCGCGCCTGAAAATCATGGCCGAACTCGACATTGCCGAGCGCCGCCTGCCGCAGGACGGCCGCATCTCGCTGCGCATTGGCACGCGTGCGGTGGACGTGCGCGTCAGCACCCTGCCCAGCGCCCACGGCGAACGCGCGGTGCTGCGCCTGCTGGACAAAAGCGAGAGCAAACTCAGCTTGGAATCGGTGGGCATGCAGGGTGATGTGCTGGCGCGTTTTGCGCACCTGCTGGTGCAACCCCACGGCATTATTTTGGTCACTGGCCCCACCGGATCGGGCAAAACCACTACGCTGTACGCCGGGCTGCAACGTTTGGACACGCGCGGCAGCAACATCATGACGGTGGAAGACCCGATTGAGTACGAGTTGGCGGGTGTGGGCCAGACCCAGGTCAACGCCAAGATTGACCTGACCTTTGCCAAGGCTCTGCGCGCCATCTTGCGCCAGGACCCAGACGTGATCATGATCGGCGAGATCCGCGATTTTGAGACGGCGCAAATCGCCATCCAGGCCTCGCTCACCGGCCACCTGGTGCTGGCCACCTTGCACACCAACGACGCGGCCAGCGCGGTGACGCGCCTGACCGACATGGGCGTGGAGCCGTTTTTGCTGAGTTCCTCGCTCTTGGGTGTGCTGGCCCAGCGCCTGGTGCGCAAGCGCTGCACCGCCTGCAGCGGCGCGGGCTGCGCCCATTGCGGCCACACCGGCTACGCCGGACGCACCGGCGTGTTCGAGTTGCTGGTGACCGACGACGCCATCCGCGCCCAAATCCACAACCAAGCCTCTGAGGCCGCGATCCGTGACGCGGCGCTGGCCAGCGGCATGGTGCTGATGCGCGACGACGGCCAGCGCCTGGTGGACGCCGGCATTACCACGCGCGAAGAGCTGCTGCGCGTGACGCGCGACTAGAGGCTGCGTTCATGCCCGCCTACGCTTTTGAAGCCCTGACGGCCGACGGCCAGTTGCGCCGGGGCACGGTCGAGGCCGATTCAGCCAAAGCCGCGCGCACGCAGTTGCGCGCGCAAGCGCTGGTGCCGCTCAAAGTCGAACCGGTGGCGTCAACCGCGCAGGGCGAGGCCAGTGGCAGCGCCGGCCTGTTTCGCCGCCGCGTGTTCAACGCCAGCGCCCTGAGCGTATGGACGCGCCAGCTGGCCAGTCTGGTGGCCTCGGGCCTGCCGCTGGAGCGGGCGCTCGCCTCGCTCAGCACCGAAGCCGAGCGCGAGGCCGAACGCAACCTGGTGGCCGATTTGCGCGCCGAGGTCAACAGCGGCAGCACCTTTGCCAAAGCTCTGGCGCGCCACCCTGGCGAGTTCTCAAGCATCTTTGTGGCGGTGGTGGGCGCGGGCGAGCAAAGCGGCAGCTTGGGCGCCGTGCTGGAGCACCTAGCCCAAGACCTAGAAGACCAACAGGCCTTGAACGCAAAGCTTTTGGGCGCGGCGCTGTACCCGGCCATCGTCAGCCTGGTGGCGCTGTGCATTGTGGTTTTTTTGGTGACCTATGTGGTGCCGCAGGTAGCCAGCGTGTTTGCGGGCAGCAAGCGCGCGCTGCCTTTGCTTACCGTGCTGATGCTGGGCGTGAGCAGCTTTGTGCGCAGCTACGGCTGGCTGCTGCTGCTGGCGGTGGTGGCGGGCTCGGTGGGCTTGCGCCTGGCGCTGCGCGCTCCGGCCCTGCGCCTCCAGTTTGACGCGGCCTGGTTGGGCATTCCGGTGGTGGGCAAACTCTCGCGCAGCTTCAATGCCGCGCGCTTCGCCAGCACGCTGGCCATGCTCTGCGGCGCGGGTGTGCCCATTCTCAAAGCCCTGCAAGCCGCCGCCGACACCCTGAGCAACCAGGCCATGCGCCAAGACGCCCAAGACGCGCTGGTGGCGGTGCGCGAAGGCGCTCCCCTGGCCGCTGCCTTGGCGCAAAAGAAGCGCTTCCCGCCCCTCTTGGCCATGTTTGCCCGCCTGGGCGAACAAACCGGCCAGTTGCCACTGATGCTGCAACGCGCTGCCACCCAACTCAGCACCGAAGTGCAGCGCCGCGCCATGGGCCTGGCCACGCTGCTCGAGCCGCTCCTGATCGTGGCCATGGGCCTGGTGGTAATGCTGATCGTGCTGGCAGTGCTGCTGCCGATTATTGAGATGAACCAGTTGGTCAAGTAAGCGCCGCGCGCTATTCAATCGCCCCAATGGTGGCAATGGTGCGGTCCGGCGCGCTGGCTGCAATCGGCTGGCCCATGTTGTAGCCATAGGGCACGACCCATACGGGCACACCGGCGTTGCGGGCGGTGGCCACATCGATGCTGGAGTCGCCCACAAACAGCGCCTCACTGGCCGCTACGCCAAACTGCGCCAAGCAGGCTGAAACGCCCTCGGGAGAAGGCTTTTTGGTCGCAAACGTGTCGCCAGAAATGATGGCACCGAAGAACGGTGTGAGTCCATGGGCGTCCAGCACGGTTTGGGTATAGGCGCTTTCCTTGTTAGTGACCACGGCTAGGTGCGCGCCACGCTGGCGCAGGCGCTCCAAGGTTTGCACTACATCGGCATAGGGCTGGCTGCCGGTGCCGCAGCGCCGGGCGTAACGGATTTTGAACACGGCGGCAATACCGGCCAAAGCCGCGGACGCGCGCACCGCCGCCTCGGTCTGGCATTGGCTACAGGCCAGGGCTTGCACCAGCAAACTGTGCGTGCCGTGGCCAATCCAGTCCTTGACTTGCTGCAGCGCCACCGGCGCCAGCGCAAAGTGGCAGAGCGTGTCGTTAACGGCGTCACAGATTTCGGGGGCGGTGTCGACCAGGGTGCCGTCCAGGTCAAACATCACCAAGCGCGGCGGCTTCATGCTGCAATCGCCATCCACCGCGCCGGCAGGGCGCCTTTAGCTGAACACACCACCGTATTGCTTGCGCAGATCACCCTTTTGCACTTTGCCAGTGCCGCCTACGGGCAGGGATTCGAGGAACACCACGTCGTCGGGCACCCACCATTTGGCGACCTTGGTTTCCAGGAATTTCAGGATTTCTTCCTTCTCCAAAGTGGCACCAGGTTTGCGCACGATGAAGAGCAAGGGGCGCTCGTCCCACTTGGGGTGCTTGACGCCGATGACGGCGGCCATGGCCACAGCGGGGTGGCCCACGGCGGCGCTTTCGAGGTCGATGGAGCTGATCCATTCGCCGCCGGTTTTGATCACGTCTTTGGTGCGGTCGCGGATTTGCATGGTGCCGTCGGGGGCGATGGTGGCAATGTCACCGGTGGGGAACCAGCCGTCGATCAGGGGCGAATTCTCACCCTTGAAGTAGGACGAAATAATCCAGTGGCCGCGCACCATGAGTTCGCCTTGCGAGGTGCCGTCGCGCGGCAAGGTGACGCCGTCTTCGCTGACGATTTTGATCTCTACGCCAAAGGCACTGCGGCCTTGTTTGGCCAGCAAGGCCTGCTTTTGTTCTGAGGTCCAGTCTTTGGCTTGTGGCGGCAAGGTGCTCATGGTACCGATGGCGGTGGTCTCGGTCATGCCCCAGCCGTGGCGCACGTCCACGCCATACACGTCCATGAACTTGGCGATCAGCGCCTGCGGCATGGCCGAGCCGCCCACGCCGGTGCGGCGCATGGTGCTAAAGCGCAGGCCGTGCTGTTCCACATAGGCCAAGAGGCCTTGCCAGATGGTGGGCACGCCGGCGCTGATGGTTACGCCCTCAGACTCCATCAGCTCGTAGAGCGACTGGCCGTCAAGCTTGGGGCCGGGCAAGACCAGCTTGGTGCCGCCAATCGGGGCCGCATAGGGAATGCACCAGGCGTTGATGTGGAACATGGGTACCACGGGCAGTATGGTGTCGCTCGGTGAGAGCGACAGCAGGCCCGGCAGGCAGCCCGACATGGCGTTGAGTACCAGCGCGCGGTGCGAATACATGGCGCCTTTGGGGTTGCCGGTGGTGCCCGAGGTGTAGCACAGCGCCGCACCGGTGTTCTCGTCCAATTGCGGCCAGGCAAACACATCGCTGCAAGGGGCGATCAGCTCGTCGTAGGACAGCAGGTTGGCCACGCCGTCAATGGCCGGTGTGTTGGCCGCATCGGCCAGACAAATCCAGGCACGCACGCCGGGGCAATGCGCGGCAATGCCTTTGACCAGCGGCGCAAAGGTGGCATCGAACAAGACCACGCGGTCTTCGGCGTGGTTGATGATGTAGATGAGCTGCTGCGCCTGCAGGCGCGGGTTGCAGGTGTGCATCACCATGCCGCTGCCCGAAACGGCGTAGTACGCCTCCAGGTGGCGGTGGTTGTTCCAGGCAATGGAGCCCACAGCGTCGCCGCCTGTGAGGCCCAAACCGGCCAGCGCGTTGGCCAGCTTGCGTGCGCGCACCGCGCAGTCGGCGTAGGTGTAGCGAAACAGCGGGCCGTGGGTTTCGCGGGACACGACTTCGACCGTGCCAAATTGCGCTGCGGCGTGCTCAATCACGCTGGAAAGCAGCAAGGGAAGGTTCATCATCAGGCCGGGTTGGAGCATGGCGGGTTCTTTCAATGGATTAAGGACGGGCCATCTGGCACGAAGTGGGCTGCGCGCTGATGTAGGAATCCCACACCACCTCAGAACGGAAGCCATAGCCGGTCTTCTCGGCGTCGTATTTCACGCCTTTGCTGCCTTGTTTGGCCCAGATGCCCAGGAACAGGGGGGCGAGCAACTGGTGGTCGGTCTTGCGCATTTCGACTTCACCAATCGGGCTCTTGTACTTCATGCCTTCGAGCGTGTAGGCCACTTTTTTGGGCTCGACTGTTCCGGCTTTTTGCACGGCAGCCGACAGCATGCTCAGCGAATTCCAGTGGGCGGCGAAGATGAAGTCCTCGTTGTACTTGGCTTTGTAGGCGAGGTAGGTTTTTTCCAGCTCAGGCGTGGGCGCGTTGTGGCCCCAGTTCCAGATCACGCCGACTTTTTCTGCGCCCCAGGAACCCATTTCTGCGGGCGTGCCGGGGTTGTTGGCGTTCATGGTGAAGAAGTTGATGTTCAAGCCGCCTTCTTTGGCCGCCTTGAAGAACAGGGTCAGGTCGCTGCCCCAGTTGGAAGTGATCACCGTGTCCGCGCCAGACGCCTTGATCTTGGCCACATAGGGCGCAAAGTCGCGCACCTGGGCAATCGGGATCATGTCGTCGCCCACGATGGTGACGTCGGGGCGCTTGCGGCTCAAATACAGGCGCGAAGCCTTGGCCACTTGCTGGCCGTGGGTGTAGTTTTGGTTGAACAGAAACACCTTTTTCACGTCTGGTCGCTTGACCAGATAGGTGGTCAGGGCCTCAATCTTCATTTCGCTGGATGGGTAGAAGCGGAAATGCCAAAAGTTGCAGCGCTCGTTGGTGAGCAAAGGGTCCATGGCCGCGTAGTTCATGAACACCACGGCTTTTTCGGGCTCGCGCTCGGCGAGTTTGGCAATCGCGTCAGTAAGCGCCAGCGCCACGCCTGAGCCGCCGCCTTGGGTGATGTAGTGAATGCCTTGGTCCACCGCCGACTTGAGCGCGACCACGCTTTCCTGGGGCGAACCCTTGCCGTCAAAGGGCACGATCTCAAACGTGGGTTCTTTGCCCTTGGCCTTGGCGTTGAGCTGCAGCGCCACTTCGCGCAACTGGCTCAAAGAGCCCTCGCCCGTCTTGGCAAAGGGACCGGACATCACTTCGATGAAGCCGATCTTGATCACCTCGGCCTGGGCAGTCAGGCCGCCAAGGGCCGCAGAGGCCACCAAGGCGGGAAGAAGCAATGTTTTCAAAGACGAAACGTTCGCAAAATTCATGGTGATTTGGCCCTGCAAGGCGGGCAGTTGAGTGATTGAGCGCGGATTATGCGCGGGCAGGATGGAGGTCCTGGCCTGGGGTGGGCGGGGATGAGGTCGCTGAGGGGACAGGATAGGGGCGATAGACGCCAAAACAATCCCCCCATAAGATCACCCCCGCATGCACCCCCAACGCCCAACACCAGCGCGCACCCAGCCGCTGGAACTCACCCTGCTGCTGACCAGCTTTATTGCCGTCACCTATGCGTTTGGCGTCTACCTGTTTTCCACGCTGTTGCCAGACATGCGCGCGGCGCTGGCCCTGAACTACACCGAGATCGGCTGGATTACCGGGCTGGGGCAAGTAGGATTTTTGCTGGGCGCGTTGGTGTGTGCCCTGCTGGTACGCGGGCTGGGGGCGGTGCGGCTGATTTTGGCTTCGGTGTTGGCCTGCGGCGCCTGCCTGGCGCTGATGCCGCTGGTGACCAATGCGGTGCATATCGCCGCGCTCATGGTGATTACAGGGGCCGCGGCGGCCACCGTGTGGGTGCCCATGGTGGCGGTGGTGCAAGGCGGCATTGCGGCGCGGCACCAGGGCAAGGTGCTGGGGCTGCTGTCCTCGGGCACGGCCTATGGTTTGTTTTTGAATGGCTTGAGCACGCCTGCGCTACTGCCCCTGGGCGGATGGAAGCTGGTGTGGGTATTTTCTGCCGCGCTGACGTTTGCGCTTTTGGCCTGGGGCGTTGTGCGCTTGCGGGTGGACCAGACCGCGGCCGTGAACGCGGACGCCCAAGCGCCGCGCCCCGCGGAAGACTTGGGCTGGCGCGCCGTGGTGCGCGATCCTTTGGCGCGGGTAGTCTTGCTCTTGATGTTCTTCAACGGCATCGCCTGCATGCCGACCATGAACTACCTGGTCTCATTTTTGCGCGAAGAGCTGGGCTATAGCGCCGAGTCGGCCGGCTGGGTGTGGTCCACCATCGGCTTTGTGGGCATGTTTGGCGGCTTGGCCATGGGCGCGCTGGCCGACAAGATTACGGTGGCCCGGGCGCTGAACCTGAGCTACCTTTTGCTGGCCTTGTGCACCGTGTTGTTTTTGCACCATGCGTCCCTGGCGGAGGTGCTGCTGGGCGGGGCGCTGTTTGGACTGGTTTTCAACTCGATTTTTGGCCTGATACCGGCCTTTGTCAGTCTGTCGTTTGATGCGCGCAAGGCCACGGCCGTGTTTGCCATGTGCAACGTCTTGCTGGGGCTGGGCTCCATGCTGGGCAACTTGCTGGGCGGTTTGCTGCGGGAGCAGCAGCAGTCGTTTGTGCCGGTCTATCTGGCGTCGCTGGCGGTGGACATGCTGTTGATTGGCCTGAGCCTGTACCTGGTAGGCGCGCGCCGCCGCAAAGCAGCGCTGGCCTAAACCCTAGACCGTACGCCGCAGCGCCTCAAAAAACAACTCCGACTGCAGGCGCTCGCTCATGCTTTGCTGGGCCACCAGCGCAGCCACTTCGGCACCGACCGGCAGCAGGGGCAAGCCGGTGGAATGGGCCAACACCTGGGCCATACAGGCGCGCTCCAGGTAATACAAATCGTCATAGGCGTAGTCCAGGCGCTGGCCGCAGACCACGACGCCGTGGTTGCCCAAAAAGGCAACGTCAGCGCCTTGCATGGCGGTGGCGATGCGTTCGCCCTCGCTGGCGTCCAGCGCCAGGCCGTTGTAGTGGGCGTCAATGGCCAGGCGGCCATAAAAGCGCATGGCGTTTTGCGAAAGCGTGGTGTCCAGCGCCCGCGAGCGGGTGAGCGTGAGCGCCGTGGCGTAGGGCATGTGGGTGTGCAGCACGCAGGCTTTGCCCGCGATGCGGTGCACGGCGGCGTGGATAAACATGGCGGTGGATTCCACCGGATGGCGCCCGGCAAGCACGGTGCCGTCGGCGTCCACCAGCACGATGTCGTCGGCGCCGATCTCGCTCCACAACAGGCCACGCGGGTTGAGCAAAAAGCGCCCGCTGGCGTCGGGCAGCTCCACGCTGAAATGGTTGCACACGCCTTCGCTCAGGCCGTGGTGGGCGGCGGCGCGCAGCGCCAGCGCCAGGTCAGCGCGCAGGCGGGCCACGGTGGGGGATTGGTAATCTTGGGTGTGCATGGAAACTCCTTCAGTCGGCAGTCCACCCCCGCAGGGAGCAAACGCCGCTAGTTTAGGCGCAGTATTTCGCTTGTTTAAAGCAAAACCTGCCCGTCCACACAGGTCACCACATCGCCACCCACCCACACCTGGCCGCTGGCGTCTTGGGTGATGTGCACCCGTCCCTCCACGCCCAGGCAGCTGCCTTGGGCGGCGGTGTAGCTGGGTGGGGCGTGACCGTCGGCAATCAGCCACTGCGCCATGCTGGCGTTGAAGCTGCCCGTGACCGGGTCTTCGGTGATTTGCGGCCCGGTAGAGAAAAAGAAGCGCACGTCCACCGAGGGCTCGTCTGGCATCTGCTGCGCCGCAGTGGCGCCAACGCCCCCGAAGGCGCGCGCCTCGCGGTTGGAGCGCCCAATCAGCCCCGGCGCTGCGCTGCCAGACGCTACCGCCGCCAGCCCCAGGCCGCTGATGCCGAACTGCGGCAGCAAGCGCGCCAGCGCGGCCATGTCAGGCTCCAGCGCCAGCACGGTAGCGGCGTCGTCCACCAAAAAGCCGAAGTGCTGCGGGCCGTTGCACAGGTGCTGGGCCGCAAGTATCTGGCGCGCGTGCAAACCCAGGGCACCGGCCAAGGCAGCCCCCACCTCGGGCGTGGGCGCGCTGCGCACCAAGGGCGGCGCGGCAAAGGCCAGGCGCTGGCCGCCGGGCGAAGCCGCATGGGGCGTGCGGCTAATGGCCACCAGGCCCGTCTTGCATTGCTGCACCACCCGCGCCGGTTCCCGCGGCACGCCACCGGCCTGCAACCACGCGTGGCAACTGCCCAGCGTGGGGTGACCGGCAAAGGGCATCTCGTAACCCGGCGCAAAGATGCGCACTTGGTAGTCGGCACCAGCGGCGGCAGCCTCGGGCGTGGGTGGAAGTAAAAACGTGGTCTCAGACAGATTGGTCCAACGGGCAAAGTTTTGCATTTGCGCGTCGCTCAAGCCCGTGCCGTCCAGCACCACGGCCAAGGCGTTGCCCAGGTAGGGGTTGGCGGTGAAGACATCGACTTGTTGGAAGGGGCGGGTTTTCATGGCGAGGGTAATGGCGGGTGGGTTTTGGTAGAAAAGTTAATGGGATATGGCAGCGGTAATGTGCGCCAAACTGCCGTCGCCATAAGCGCGCAGCACTTCAGAAATAACGATATGAAACCCCTTGTACCAAAGCTTGTAGTCGCGCTTGGCTTCTTGGTGGTCGGCGTTGGTGCTAAAGGCTTTGAGCGCGTCCAGATCCGTCCAGTAGTAGGTGGCGTTAAAGCGCCGGCCGTCTTCGCTTTGCCAGGTCTCGCGCCCCAGGTAGCCGGGGGTGGCGACGGCGGCGGCCTCAATTTTGGCGTCCAGCGCCAGAAAGCGCGCGTCATAGGTGCCGGGCTCAAAGATAAAGGCGGCAGAGATCATGGTTTGAGCATGGGATACAAAGAGGCCACCAAGGCCAGCGCCATGGTGATGTTGAAGATGCGCAGCCGCTTGGGGTCTTGCAAAAAGCTGCGCAGGGTGCTGCCAAACGCGGCCCACAGGGCCGAGCATGGCGTACCCAAGACGGCAAACAGCAGCACCAAAGGCGCAATCTGGGCAAGGCCCGCTTGCGCGGGCGGGTAGGTGCTCATAAAAGTTACCGCCATCACCCAGGCCTTAGGGTTGACCCACTGAAACGCCACCGCCGCCCAAAAGCCCATGGGGTGCGCGGGGCGCTGCACATCGCCGCTGGCACCTTGGGCGGTGGCGAGCTTCCAGGCGATCACCAGCATATAGGCCGCGCCCGCAAATCGCAGCACATCGTAGAAACCCGGAAACTGCGCCATCACCGCATGCAAACCCAGGCCCACAGCCAGCAGCATGATGCCAAAGCCCATTTGCACGCCGGCCAAATGGCGCAGCGTGCGGCGCATGCCAAAGTTCACGCCCGAGGCCATGAGCATGGTGTTGTTCGGGCCCGGCGTGATGCTGCTGGCCAAAATAAAGGCGCCAGCGGCGAGCGCTAATTCTTGGTTCATGCCGCACCCCGCACTGGCGCAACTACCGGAGCCGCCGACAAACGCTTGCCCAAAAACACCACCGCCACCACGGCCAGCGCAAAGCCCAGGGTCATCACCTCCAGCGGTTCGCCCAAGAGCGGCACGGCGGCCAGGATGCTAAAGAAGGGCTGCACCAGTTGCACCTGGCTGACACGCAGCGCGCCGCCCAGCGCCAGGCCGCGAAACCAGGCAAAAAAGCCAGCCCACATGGAGAACACGCCCACATAGCCCAGCGCCAGCCACGAGGTGGTGCGAATCGCCTGCTCGGGCCAGTGCAGCAGCGCGCCGGGCACGGTCAGCGGCAGCGCCATCACGCACACCCAGCAAATCACGCGCTCGGCGCCCAAGGCGGGCGTGACCTGCGCGCCAAA